>NZ_JBSSEW010000002.1:0-352933 GCF_054062095.1 Pseudomonas sp. TE6288 | reverse complement strand
AAAAAACCGTGTGTTGGTTGTGGATTTGCAATGGTGGGGGGGGGCTGGCCCGCCTTTGTGTTGGGGGGGGCCCCCCCCCCCCCCCACGCCAGTCGCATGTACGAACAGCGTGCAGGTCAGTCGTCAGTCGCCTTGATCGACTTGGGCGACAGGCGCAGGCTGCGCAAGCTGCGTTTCACGCTCTTCAGGTGGTTGACCAGGCTCGGCCCGCGGGCCATGGCCACGCCCATGGCCAGCACGTCGATCACCACCAGGTGGGCGATGCGCGAGGTCAGCGGCGTGTAGATCTCGGTGTCCTCGTGCACATCGATGGCCAGGTTGACCGTCGACAGCTCGGCCAGCGGTGTCTGGCTCGGGCACAGGGTGATCAGGTTGGCACCGCTCTCGCGCACCAGGTTGGCGGTGATAAGCAGGTCCTTCGAGCGCCCCGACTGGGAAATGCACACCGCCACATCGCCCGGCTTGAGCGTGACAGCCGACATTGCCTGCATGTGCGGATCGGAATAGGCCGCCGCGCTGAGCAGCAGGCGGAAGAACTTGTGCTGCGCATCCGCCGCGACCGCGCCCGAGGCACCAAAACCATAGAACTCCACGCGCTGGGCCTGGGCCATGGCCGTCACCGCCTGCTGCAAGGCTTGCGGGTCGAGGTGCTCGCGCACTTCCATCAAGGTATGCAGGGTGGTGTCGAAGATCTTCAGGCTGTAGTCGGCGACCGAGTCGTCTTCATGGATGGCGAACTGACCGAAGCTGGCGCCGGCAGCCAGGCTTTGCGCCAGCTTGAGCTTGAGATCCTGGAAGCCCGAGCAACCGATCGCCCGGCAGAAGCGCACGATGGTCGGTTCGCTGATCCCCACGCTGTGCGCCAGGTCGGCCATCGAGCTGTGCATGACGGCAGCCGGATCGAGCAGCACATGGTCGGCCACTTTGAGTTCCGATTTGCGCAGCAGGTGCCGCGATTGGTCGATATGTTGCAACAGATTCACGGGCTGGACTCGGTTATGATCGGCGTGCCGGGATGTAGCTTTCTTGTAGTTATACTACATGCTTGCCAACCCGCCCAGCTAATCGAACGTGGAGAGTGGTGGTTTGACGATTCCTTGCGACATCCTGGTCTTCGGCGGCACGGGCGACCTGGCCCTGCACAAACTGCTCCCGGCGCTCTACCACCTGTATCGCGAAGCCCGCCTGCACACGGCCGTGCGGATTATCGCCCTGGCCCGACGCAACCTGCCGCGCACCGACTACGTCAAGCTCGCCGAGCGCCATTGCCGGGCGCAGGTCGCCCGCCAGGACTTCGACGAAGACGTCTGGCAGCGCTTTTCGGCGCGGCTCGACTACTTCCCCATGGACGCGGCGCAGAGCGCCGACTTCGGCCGCCTGGCCCGCTACCTGGGTGAGCCCGGCGGCCTGACGCGGATCTTCTACCTGGCCACCGCGCCCAAGCTGTTCGTGCCGATTGCCACTCACCTGCGCATCGCCGGCCTGGCCGACAGCGAAGCGCGCATCGTGCTGGAAAAGCCCATCGGCCACTCGCTGGAGTCGGCCACCGCGATCAACGAAGCGATCGGCGCGGTGTTCGACGAATCCCAGGTCTTTCGCATCGACCACTACCTGGGCAAGGAAACCGTGCAGAACCTCATGGCCCTGCGCTTTGCCAACGCCTTGCTCGAGCCGGTATGGCGCAACGGCCAGGTCGACCATGTGCAGATCAGCGTCTGTGAAACCCTCGGTGTGGAAAACCGTGGCGCCTACTACGACCGTGCCGGCGCCACCCGCGACATGCTGCAGAACCACCTGCTGCAACTGCTCTGCCTGGTGGCCATGGAGCCCCCCTCGGAGTTCGAGGCCGAGGCGGTACGCGACGAGAAGGTGAAGATCCTCCGCGCCCTCAAGCCCATCACCGGCCAGGACGTACAGGACAAGACCGTGCGCGGTCAGTACGGCGCCGGCAAGATCGGCGGCCAGGAAGTGCCGGCCTACTATTTCGAGAAGGACGTGGACAACGACAGCGACACCGAAACCTTCGTCGCGGTCCAGGCGCACATCGACAACTGGCGCTGGGCCGGCGTGCCGTTCTACCTGCGTACCGGCAAGCGCATGGCGCGGCGCTCCTCGCAGATCGTCATCCAGTTCAAACCCGTGCCGCATGAGCTGTTCAGCGGCGGCCAGGTCAACCAGCTGCTGATCCAGCTACAACCGGACGAGCACATCAGCCTGCGCATGATGACCAAGAGCCCAGGCAAGGGCATGCGCCTGGCGCCGGTCGAGCTGGACCTCAACCTGGCCCAGGCCTTCGCCCAGACCCGCCGCTGGGAGGCCTACGAACGGCTGTTGCTGGATGTACTCGAAGGCGATTCGACGCTGTTCATGCGCCGCGACGAGGTCGAAGCCGCCTGGGCCTGGATCGACCCGATCCTGCAGGGCTGGGAGGAGCATTTCCAGGCGCCGCGCCCTTACCCCGCCGGCAGCAATGGCCCGGAACAGGCCAACAGCCTGCTGGCGCGCCTGGGCCAGGCCTGGCACGCCTAGCCCAGGTCGGCGGTCGAACGCCCCAGCAGCGCCTTGAACGACGCGGCATCGACCGGCCGGCTGATCAGGTAGCCCTGCACCTCGTCACAGCCGTGCTCGCGCAGGAACTGCAGCTGCTCACGGGTTTCCACCCCTTCGGCCACCACCTTCAATTGCAGGCTCTGGGCCATGGCAATGATCGCCCGGGTGATGGCCGCGTCCTGCGTGCCTTCGAGCAGGCCGCGGATAAACGCCTGGTCGATCTTCACGTAGTCGACCGGGAAACGCTTGAGGTAGCTCAGTGACGAATAACCGGTACCAAAATCGTCGATGGCCAGCTTCACCCCCAGCGCATGTAGCTGCTCGAAGGTGGCGATGATGTGCTCGACACTGTCCAGCAACTGGCTTTCGGTCAGTTCCAGCTCCAGTAGGTGCGGCGCCAGGCCGGATTCCTGCAGTACCTGACGCACCAGGCTGACCAGCTTGCCCTGGCGCAACTGGTACACCGACAGGTTGACCGAAACACGCACTTCCAGGCCCTGGCGCAGCCACTCGCAGGCTTGCCAGCAGGCCTGGCGCAGCACGAACTCGCCCATGGGCGCGATCAACCCGGTTTCCTCCGCCAGACCGATGAACTCGCTGGGTGGCACCATGCCCCATTGCGGGTGCTGCCAGCGTACCAGGGCCTCCGCGGCGTGCAGCTGGCCGGTGCGCAGGCACAGCTTGGGCTGGTAGTAGACCAGCAGTTGGCCTTCGTCGATGGCCTTGCGCAACTGGTTCTCCAGTTGCAGGCGCTCCAAGGTGCTGGCACGCAGGCTCTCGGTATAGAACTGGAAGCTGTCGCCGCCCAGATGCTTGGCATGCTGCTTGGCCATGTCGGCTTGGCTGACCAGGGCATTGAGATCCAGGCTGGCGTCGGACAGCAAGCTGATGCCCACCGAGGCGCTGATCACCACCTCGTGCCCGCCCACACGCTGGGGCACGCGCAGTTTGTCCAGCAGCCGGGTGGTGACACGCACCAGGCTGGATAAGTTGGTATAGCCGTCGAACAGCACCGCGAACTCGTCGCCAGACAGGCGCGCCACGGTGTCGGCCTCGGGCACCGCGTTGGCCAGGCGCTGGGCCATCTTCTTGAGCAACTGGTCGGCCAGTTCATGGCCCAGGCTCTCGTTGAGCAGCTTGAAGCGGTCCAGGTCGACGTGCAGCAGCGCCAGGCTGCGGCCATTCAGGCGCATGCGCTGCGCCGCCTCGTGCAGGCGCAGGCGGAACAACGCACGGTTGGCCAGGCCGGTGAGGTCGTCGTAGTGCGCCAGATAGCGCAGGCGCTCCTCCGATTCACGGCGCGCCGACAGGTCGGTGAAGAAGCCGACGATATTGACGATGCGCCCCCGCACATCGCTCACGCTGTTGAGCTGCAACCATTGGGGGTAGAGTTCGCCGCTCTTGCGCGCCTCGACCAACTCGCCCTGCCAACGGCCCTGCTGGTCCAGCGCCTGATCAATGGCCTGGCTGTGGCGCCGGGCGTCACGGCTGCAGGGCAGCTCCAGGGCGTTGCGGCCTATCAGCTCGGCGCGGCCGTAGCCGGTGACATCGCAGAAGGCCTGGTTGACCGCCAGCAGCTGGAAGTCGGCATCGAGAATGGCGATGCCCTCGCTGGCTGCCTCGAACACCGTCGCGGCCAGACGTTGCTGCTCCTCCTGCTCCTTCTGTACGGTGATATCACGACGGGTGCCCAGCATGCGCAGGACCTTGCCCTGGGCATCGGATTCCACCGCCCGCCCACGGTCCTCGATCCAGCACCAGTGGCCCTGGGCATGGCGCACCCGGTACTCGACCCGGTAGTCCTCGGTGCGCCCCTTGAGGTGTTCGACCAGCGTGCGCCGCAGCAGCGGCAGGTCATCGGGGTGCAGCCGCGGCTTGAGGTCGGCGCGCACCGAACGGACCTGCTCGGCGTCGAGGCCGAACAGGGCATGCAGTTGCGTGTGATGGACCTCGTCAGTCTCCAGGTTCCAATCCCACAGCCCCAGCTCGCTGGCCTGCAGGGCCAGGGCCAGGCGCTGCTCGCTCTTGCTCAGGGCCTGGTTGGCCAGGTCCAGTTCATGGCTGCGCTCGGCCACGCGCTGTTCAAGGCCGGCATGGGCCTGGCGCAGGTCGTCCTCGGCCTGGCGGCGCTGGGCGATTTCGGCGCTGAGCTTGCGGTTCAGCCCCTCGCTGTGGCGCTGGGCGCACTGCAGATGTTCGATCAGGGCCTGATTCTGGAAGCGACGCAGCAAGCCACGCTCAATCAGGCGATTGACCTGCCAGGCCACCACCATCAGCGCCACCAGCAGGATCAGCCCCAGCCACCCCCAGCCACGCTGGTGCCCGGCGTCATAGACGAAGAGAAACGCGATGGGCGGCAGCAGGCACGGCACCGCGAAGCTGAGGAACGCCGGCAGGCTGACCGCGTAGGCGACACTGGCCGACAACGCCGCCGCCCCGAGCAAGCCGAACACCCAGGCCTGCTGCACGAAGTTGTCCGCCGGCGCCAGGGCTATCACCGCACTGGCCAAGGTCAGGCCGCTGAACGCAGAACCGAGCAGGAACATCCGCCGCCAGACTGGTTTGGCCTGACGAACCGGTGTCGCCGATTCGAAGGCCGCCACCTGGATCACCCTCAGCACCACCAGTGCCAGCAGCCAGGCCATCCACACGCCAACCAGCAGATAGCGCCCAGGGCCCCACAGCAGCCAGGCGCTGAGCAGGCCGTTGAGCAGCATGAACAACGTGGGCAGCAGAGAGCCCTGGTAAAGCAGGCGAGTACGCTCGATCGACAGTTGGGTGGCGAATTGCCTGCGAACGCTCCGTGTCGTCTCCGGCGATGCTCCCATCGCCATGCAATCCTGGGTCATATGGCTGGATTCTTTTGAGTTCTTGTTATGGCTGACCACAAATGTGCAGGGAGAATACACAAGCGTCGCGTCAGACCAAACTGCTCTACGTCATGATTTGGAAAATGTCTTGTCCGTCCAGGTCTGACCGCTCAACCACGGGGCGCTGCCAGCAGCGCCGATGAACGGTAGATGGCCTGTGCGGTGATTTGCAGCGCGGGCGTTTGCCCCTGCCTGCGCGCGGCCATAGAATGCCCGCATGCATAATGACGACCTCTCCCTCCTGCTGAACTCCCTCAACGACGCCCAGCGCCAGGCCGTGGCGGCCTCCGTCGGGCGCCAACTGGTGCTGGCCGGCGCCGGCTCGGGCAAGACCCGCGTGCTGGTGCACCGTATCGCCTGGCTGATCCAGGTCGAACAGGCTTCGCCGCACTCGATCCTGTCGGTGACGTTCACCAACAAGGCCGCGGCGGAAATGCGCCAGCGTATCGAGCAACTGCTGGGCATCAATCCGGCCGGCATGTGGGTCGGCACGTTCCACGGCCTGGCCCACCGGCTGTTGCGGGCGCACTGGCAGGAGGCAGGGCTGGCGCAGAACTTCCAGATCCTCGACAGCGACGACCAGCAGCGCCTGGTCAAGCGGGTGATCCGCGAAATGGGCCTGGACGAGCAGAAATGGCCCGCGCGCCAGGTGCAGTGGTTCATCAACGGCCAGAAGGACGAGGGCCTGCGCCCGCGGCATATCCAGGCCAGCGGCGACCTGTTCCTGGCCACCATGCGCGACATCTATGTTGCCTATGAACAGGCTTGCGACCGCGCCGGGGTCATCGATTTCTCCGAACTGCTGCTGCGCGCCCTCGACCTGTGGCGCGACCAACCGGACCTGCTCAAGCATTACCAGCGCCGCTTCCGCCACCTGCTGGTGGACGAGTTCCAGGACACCAACGCCGTGCAGTACGCCTGGCTGCGCCTGCTGGCCTCCGGTGGCGACAGCCTGATGGCGGTGGGTGACGACGATCAGTCGATCTACGGCTGGCGTGGCGCCAAGATCGAGAACATCCACCAATACACCGCCGACTTCCCCGACGCCGAGTTGATCCGCCTGGAGCAGAACTACCGTTCCACCGGCGGCATCCTCAAGGCGGCCAACGCCCTGATCGCCAACAATAGCGGACGCCTGGGCAAGGAACTGTGGACCGACATGGGCGAGGGCGAACCCCTAACGCTCTACGCTGCGTACAACGAGCACGACGAAGCGCGCTACGTGGTAGAGACCATCGAAAGTCTCATCAAGCAGGGCAACGCTCGCGACGAGATCGCCATCCTCTACCGTTCCAACGCCCAGTCGCGGGTGCTGGAAGAGGCCCTGCTGCGCGAACGCATTCCCTACCGCATCTATGGCGGCCAGCGCTTCTTCGAACGCGCCGAGATCAAGAACGCCATGGCCTACCTGCGTCTGCTCGAGGGCCGCGGCAACGACGCGGCGCTGGAGCGGGTGATCAACGTGCCGCCACGCGGCATCGGCGAGAAGACCGTCGAGGCCATCCGCGAACACGCCCGCCACAGCCAGCTGTCGATGTGGGACGCCATGTGCCAGCTGCTGGCTGCCAAGGCCCTCAAGGGCCGCGCCGCCAGTGCGCTGGGTGCCTTCATCGAGCTGCTCGAGAACCTCGCCGCCAAGGTGCTGGACATGCCACTGCACCTGATGACCCAGACCGTCATCGAACAGTCCGGCCTGATCATCTACCACCAGGAAGAAAAGGGCGAGAAAGGCCAGGCCCGGGTGGAAAACCTTGAGGAACTGGTCAGCGCGGCGCGCAACTTCGAGACCAGCGACGACGACGCCGACCTGTCGCCACTGTCGGCGTTCCTCGGTCATGCCTCGCTGGAGGCCGGGGACACCCAGGCCGACGAGCACGAGGACAGCATCCAGCTGATGACCCTGCACAGCGCCAAAGGCCTGGAGTTCCCCTACGTGTTCCTGGTGGGCATGGAGGAAGGCCTGTTCCCGCACAAGATGAGCCTCGAAGAACCCGGCCGCCTCGAAGAAGAACGGCGCCTGGCCTATGTGGGCATCACCCGGGCCATGCGCCAGCTGTTCATGACCTACGCCGAAACCCGTCGCCTGTACGGCAGCGAAACCTACAACAAGGTGTCGCGTTTCGTCCGGGAGATTCCGGCCGGGCTGGTGCAGGAAGTGCGCCTGTCGAATACCGTCAGCCGCCCGTTCGGCGGCGCCAAGACGCCCGCGAGCAGCCTGTTCGCCAACGCCAGCATCCCGCAGACCGCCTTCAGCCTTGGCCAGCGGGTGCAGCATGCGGTGTTCGGCGAAGGCGTGATCCTCAACTTCGAGGGCTCCGGTGCCCAGGCGCGGGTGCAGGTGAACTTCTCCGAAGGCAGCAAATGGCTGATGCTTGGATACGCCAAGCTGGAAGCCATCTGAGCCCAATCGCGGGGCGTGCCCCGCGATGACCTTTCAGACAACGCCCGTCCGCATTCCCGACTATCAGGCAAAAGCTCGAAACATGTTGTCGCTGGCTATGTCTGCCGGTTCATGTGCACCATGACGCGCGTGCAATCCACACAAACGGGAATCCCCAACTTATGCAACGTTTTCTTAGCATCGCTCTGGCGCTCTGCGTCGGCCTGACGCTGAGCCTCGACGCCAACGCCAAGCGCTTCGGTGGCGGCAAGAGCTCGGGCTCCGCGCCTATCCACCAGACCCGCCAGGCAACCCCGACCACCCCTGCCGCCGCCCCAACCGCGCCAGGCCGCGCACCCGCTGCCGCCAGCGGCGCCTCGCGCTGGCTCGGTCCACTGGCCGGCCTCGCCGCCGGTGGCCTGCTGGCCTCCATGTTCATGGGCGACGGCTTCGATGGCATGCAGATCCTCGACTTCCTGATCATGGGCCTGATCGCCTTCCTGGTCTTCCGCTTCATCGCCGCGCGACGCCGCCAGCAGCAGCCGCAACACGCTGCCGCCGGCCATGCCCCGTACCAGCGTGAAGCCCAGCCGCAGGCCGCCCCGCAGTCGATCTTCGGCGGTGCCGCCGCACCGGTTGCCGCGCCTGCAATCAACGCCCCGGCCTGGTTCAACGAAGCCAGCTTCCTGGCCGCCGCCCGTTCGCACTTCCAGTCGCTGCAGCAGCACTGGGACGCCAACGAGATGGACAAGATCGCCGAGTTCGTCACCCCGCAGATGCTCGAGTTCCTCAAGCGTGAGCGCGCGGAACAAGGTGAAGGCTTCCAGTCCACCTACATCGACGACCTCGATGTGCAACTGGACGGCGTAGACGACCGCGCCGACCAGACCGACGCCACCCTTACCTTCCGTGGCGTGTCGAAGACTTCGCGCTTCGACCAGGGCGAAGCGTTCAGCGAAAGCTGGCACATGGTTCGCGCCCAGGGCGAAAACCAGCCTTGGCTGCTGGCCGGTATCCGCCAAAACGGTTAACCGTCGCACGTTGCAGAAAAAACCCCGGGCCTGTCCCGGGGTTTTTGCTTTTGCCAGAGCGGCCTACTAGGGTATAACGCGCAGCGTTGTCATAAGGTCAGAGGATGTGAACCGTGGAAGAAGTGATCGAACAACTCCGTGAAGCCAACGAGCCGGTACCGGTGCCGCTGGAACTGCCGGACGAGGATCAGCTGGTCGAAATCGAGGAAGAGCTGTTCATCAATATCCCCTTCGTGTTCAAGGAATACCTGCTGACCGTCAGTGACGTGGTGTACGGCAGCCTCGAGCCGGTGACCGTGACCGACCCGCAATCCCACACCTACCTGCCGGAGGTGGCGGCCAATGCCTGGGACGCCGGCGTGCCCCGCGACCTCATCCCGATCTGCCAGGACGGAGACGATTTCTACTGCGTTGAAGAGGACGGCACCGTGGTGCTGTGGTCCGGTGAAGAGGAAATCGTCACCGAGGAAAGCTGGGAATCGGTCTGGCACTGGGCGCGGGATGTCTGGCTGGAAAGCTGAATGAGAAATACCCGCACAAAGTGATGGCTTATAGCTACTAATCACTCGTAGAATCGCCAGGCTCTCTGCGCCTGGCGACACTGCTACCGCTCCATCCCCTCGGACGACGGTGAAATCTTGCGCAGAAAGCGTTAACCGCTCCCTCAGTGCGAATGATCGCGGCTGTTCTCCAACGTCTCCAGCAACGCCACCTGCATTCGCGTATGCACACGGATCAGCCAGCGCCACAGCAGCGCCACCACCACCGCCGCCACTACCGCGATGATCAGCAGCAGTTCGCTGGTCGGCAGAATGCTCGCCGACAAGGCTGACAGCAGCAGGAAGATCACCAGCAGTGACAACAACGGTATCACCTCGGCAATTACCCGCCGTACACGCTGGGTATGCCGCCCCGCCATCTCGGGTTTGACCCCCATCTCCGCCAGCAGCATCGACAGCGCCTTGAGCTTGCGATAGGCGGCGATCAGGAACGGCAGCGACAGCAGCAACGCCGCGCCCCAGATCAGTGCCTTCTGCTGACCGGCATCCGAGACCCATTCGCTCAACCAGGCGCCGATACGCCCGGCAAAGTAGCCGCCACTGAAGAAGATCGCGATCACCAGCGCCAGGTTAACCCCCACCTGCAACAAGATGCGCCGGATCATCGCCGCCAGCATGGCCCCCTCGCCTTGGGGCTGGATACTGCGCAACCACTCGCCGTACAGTGAAAGCACCCGTGCCAGACGGCTTGGTACTACCTTGCCCAGCTTGATCGACAACGGGTCGGCAGCGCGAATCAGGTAGGGTGTGAGCAAGGTGGTGATGGCCGAGACGGCCACCGCGACCGGGTAGAGGAAGTCGCTGGTGACCTGCAGGGTCATGCCCAGGGCGGCGATGATGAAGGAGAATTCACCGATCTGCGAAAGCCCCATCCCCACACGCAGCGAAGTGCGCCCATCATTGCCGGCAATGAAGGCCCCCATGCCGCAGGAGAGCATCTTGCCCAGCACCACCGCCAGGGTGATGACCACGATCGGCCAGGCGTATTCGAGCAGGATCGACGGGTCGATCATCAAGCCGATGGCCACGAAGAAGATGGCACTGAACAAGTCGCGCACCGGCTCGATCAGGCGCTCGATCTTCAGCAGCTCACGGGACTCGGCCATGATCGCGCCGATCAGGAAGGCACCCAGCACCATGCTGTACTCAAGCTTGACCACCAGCAGGCAGAAGCCGAAACACAGGCCCAGCACGGTAATCAGCAGCATCTCGTTGCTTTCGAACTTCGCCACGTAGGCCAACAACCGCGGCACCAGCAGGATGCCGATGACCAGCGCGACGATCATGAACAGCGACAACTTGCCCACGGTCGAGAACACCTCGCCAGAGCTCACCGTGCCACTGACGGCTATGCCCGACAGCAGCGCGATGATACCGATGCCGAGAATGTCCTCGACGATCAGCACGCCGAAGATCAGTTGGGCAAAGCGCTCGTTCTTCATTTTCAGGTCGTTGAGCGCCTTGACGATGATGGTGGTCGAGGAAATCGCCAGGATCGCCCCGAGGAACAGCGAATCCATGGTGTTCCAGCCAAACCAGCGACCTATCTCGAAACCGATCCAGATCATCAGGACGATTTCCAGGAAGGCGGCGATGAACGCCGTGGCGCCGACCTTGAACAGCTTGCGCAGGCTGAACTCCAGGCCCAGGCAGAACATCAGGAAGATCACCCCCAGTTCGGCCAGGGTCTTGATCGTGTCTTCGTCGTGGATCAGCCCGAACGGCGGCGTGTGTGGACCGATGATGAAGCCGGCGACGATGTAGCCCAGCACCACAGGCTGCTTGAAGCGATGAAAGAGAATGGTGACCACCCCGGCAACCAGCATGATCACCGCCAGATCCTGGATGAAGCTGATGGCATGCATGGCGTGTTACTCCTTGTTTTCGATGCTGGGGCTAACCGCTCCTCTACCGGTAAGACCCTGGGCGCGGAGCGGGCACATACTGTTGTGATTGACGCAAAAGCCCACGTTGCATGGGCGTCGTCAGGTTAACATCGCGCCTTGCCGCAAATTGCCAATGCAATATGCAGAAACAGATCGGCAGATTCGACACCGCCGATGGCAATATTGGCGTGACGATGGAGCGTCAGCCGACGTCCCGTACCAGGATGGGAAACCTCAAAGAGGGGAAACAGAAGTGTCTGCAGATACCCGCCCCGATACCGTGCAAATTCACCGTGAGCTCTCTATGGAACCTGGAAACGCCCAGCTGACCATGACCGTCCTGATGACACCGGACATGGCCAATTTCTCTGGCAACGTACACGGCGGCACCCTGCTCAAGTACCTCGACGAAGTCGCCTATGCCTGCGCCAGCCGCTATGCCGGCACCTATGTGGTGACCCTGTCGGTGGACCAGGTGATCTTCCGCGAGCCGGTGCACGTCGGCGAGCTGGTGACCTTCCTGGCCTCGGTCAACTACACCGGCAACACCTCGATGGAGGTGGGCATCAAGGTTGTCACCGAGAATATCCGCGAGCGCTCGGTGCGCCACTCCAACAGTTGCTTCTTCACCATGGTCGCGGTGGACGACGACCGTCGTCCGGTGAAGGTGCCACCGCGCCAGCCGCAGAGCAGCGAGGAGAAGCGCCGCTTCCTGCAAGGCCAGCAGCGCCGCCAGATCCGCCAGGAGCTGGAGCAGCGCTACCAGAACCTCAAGACCGACGCGATCTAGTACATCAAGCGCTGCGCCTCGAAGCGCACCCGTGGATGGGCGATGCGATCCTGGGCCCGCACCAGTTGCAGTTCGTAGCTGGCGCAGGCCTGGGTTTCCAGCAGCACCTCATGCACGGCGGCGGCGGTGAACTCGAAGGCGTGCAGCCAGTTGTCGCCAAGCAGCACCCGGGCCAGGAACAAACCTGACGTCAGGTCGCCCACCCCTACCGGCTGACGCGGGAACGCCAGCAACGGCCGACGCAGGTGCCAGCTGGCTTCACGGGTCACCAGGAGCATCTCGAAGGCATCGTCCGCGCGCTGTGGATAATTCAGGTGCTTGACCAGCACAACCTGCGGCCCACGCTCCAGCAACCCGCGCGCCATGCCCACGCAATCCTCCAGCGACTGCGCGCGACGGCCACAGAAACTGTCCAGCTCGAGCTGGTTGGGGCACAGGATATCGGCCTTGGCCACGGCCTGCTCGAGCAGGAACTCACTGACCTCGGCCGGCACGATGCAACCTTTCTCGGCATGGCCCATGACCGGATCGCACAGGTACAAGGCCCTGGGATTGACCGCCTTGATCCGCTCGACGCCAGCCAGGATCGCCCGCCCCTGCTCGGCACTGCCCAGGTAACCCGACAGCACCGCATCGCAGTGGCCCAATTCGCCGATATTGGAAATGCCTTCCACCAACGCAGGAATTTGCGCTGGCGCAAGCACTTCCCCCGCCCACTGGCCATACTGAGTGTGGTTGGAGAACTGCACCGTGTTGAGTGGCCAGACGTTGACCCCGACCCGCTGCATGGGAAACACCGCAGCGCTGTTGCCGGCGTGTCCAAAGACCACGTGGGACTGAATGGCGAGCAGGTGCGGTGTACGTTTCATGCAGGACGATTCCGAAACTGTGTGAAGAAATGTGCGGCCCGCAGTATGAACCCGATTGCCATCTGTACGACAGGCCAGAGACGCAGTTAAGCTGGATCGACCTGTCTGGAGCTTACGCAAATGCTGACCCTGGAAAACCTTTTCGTCCTGATGCTGGTGGCGACCGCAGGCGCCTGGCTGTGGCACAACCACGGGCTGCGCGAGAAGGCCCTGGCGCGGGTCAAGCAGCATTGCGCCAAGCTCGACCTGGAACTGCTCGACGACGCCGTGGCACTCAAGCGCATCGCCTTCGTGCGCGACGCCAATGGCCGAAAGCGCCTGGCGCGCATCTACAACTTCGAGTTCACCGTTACCGGCGAACAACGCCACCCCGGCACCGTCACCCAGTTCGGTGCCCACACCATGCAGATCGAACTCGCCCCCTACCCGTTCGAGATAAATACCCCACCACGTACCGACAACGTCATCGAAATGCAGCAGTGGCGCCAGGAACATAACCGCTGGCGCAATTGATCACTCCGCCAGGTAACACTTGCCGATGGCCGCCTGGAGCATCTGCAAGGGTTGTGGCTGATCGAATATCAGCTCGATGCGCGAGTCCCTGCGCCATTCGCTGGGGCGCCATTCCAGCGCCCCACGTTCCAGGCCATTGAACGACTGCCACCCCGCCGCGCTGTGGATAACCCCCTTCGCCCGGCGCCATGGCCATTGCTCAAGAACGCCACATAGCGCCATTTCATCCACGACCTGCCCCGGATGCCAGCGCCAACCTACGCTCCAGCCCTCCTCCGCCAACCGGGACTGACAGATCGGTTGCCGCGGATCCACCCACAAGGAGGGCCGTGGGACGGGGCTGTTATCCACAGACAGGCTGGAAAGGTCGAGTGAACCCGCTGGCGCCGCGGACGATACAGGCAAACCGGCGAGCGCTAGCGCGCCATGATCCGTCCACAACGCCGGGACTTCAGGCAATGATGCAGTTATCAACAGGCGGGTGGCAGCATCCACGGCACTCGCCTTGTTGAACAGCAGCAACCCCGCCTTCGCCAATGCCATGCTCTGTGCCTCGGGCAAGTCAGCGCCCCGGGAAAGGGCGGCGGCATCCAGCACCATCAACAGTGGCTGGACCGACAGTACACCGGTCCAAGGCGCCCGCCCCAGTTGCTCCAGCAATTCGAGTGGGTGACCGAGGCCGGACGGTTCGATGAACAGGCGATCCGGGCGCGCCTTGCGCAGCAGGCGGCCGAGTCCCACCTGGAACGGTGCGCCATTGACGCAGCACAGGCAGCCTCCCGCCACCTCTCCGATGGCGATGCCCGCCTCATCACGGCTGAGCAAGGCGGCATCCAGGCCGATCTGGCCAAATTCGTTGACCAGCACGGCCCAACGCTCACCAATCGGTCGTTGGTCCAGCAAGTGACGGATCAGGCTGGTCTTGCCGGCACCTAGCGGGCCGGCGATCACATGGGTGGGGATGTTCTGCAACATGGCTCGGTATCGCAAGGGCTTGATGGCAGTCTATACCGGGGCGTCCGGCAATTCATGCCAACCAGTCCAGGCTCAACAGCAAGCGACGCTCACCGGCGGGGGTCTGCGGGGACCGGTGGACCAAGCCCGCACCCTCGTTGCCCAGCCACTTCTCGCCCTTGAGCAGGGCTACCTCTCCCGCCACCAATCGCCGGACGTTATCCACAGGCGGCGGCGCCAGCTGCAACCGGGCACGGTCGATGGCACCCTCTGGCAGCCATTCGCTACCTGCGCCAGCGTAGGTACTGAGCAGGCGCAATGGCACATGGTCCACATGCATGCGCGGGCACATCGCCCCCTCAAGCACCCGCAGCCGCACCCCCAGGCGTCGAGCGCCCAGCAGGCAGGTATAGGCCGCCACCAGCCAGGCCACATCGGCGACGAAACCATCGTAGCCATGCAGATCGACGGTTTCTCTGAGCAGCCCGGGCAACGCTGGCGGCTGGCGTTCATCCACCTCGATCACGCGCTCATCGGCCAATGGCTGGCCCAGGCTCAGCACCAGGTTGGCGAAGTCTTCGACCTGGGCCGGCAGGCGGCGCTGCCAGACCGCGAGGTTGACCCCATCCTGGAGAATCTCCGTCATCACCTGGGGTGACTCACCGAAGACCTGGCGGATATCCACAGTCATGCCGCGGCGTCCTCATGCCACGCCCCAAACGGGTCGGGCAGGCGCAGCCAGCCCATCGGCCCCAACTCCATTTCCTGGTCATCGAGCAGGCAGGCTTCCAGCTCTGTGGATAACCGAACAAAGTCGATGTTCTGCCCGATGAACACCAGTTCCTGCCGGCAGTCGCCCGCTTGCGCGGACCACTGCTTGAGGATCGCCGCAGTGTTCTCTTCATCCTGTGGCCATTGCTCGCGCGGCACGAAACGCCACCAACGACCAGCCAGGCCATGGCGCATCATGCCCCCGGCCTGCGACCAGCTACCGGCCTCCTGGAACTTGCTGGCCAGCCAGAAGTACCCTTTGGAGCGCAGCAAGCGGCCGTTGCTCCAGGGCTTGTGGATAAAGTCGAAGAAACGCTGCGGATGGAATGGCCGGCGCGCCTGCCAGGTGGTCGCGGCAATACCATACTCCTCGGTTTCCGGCACATGTTCGCCACGCAGCTCCTGCAGCCAGCCCGGCGCCTGCGCGGCCTGGTCGAAATCGAACAGGCCGGTATCGAGGATGCGCGCCAGCGGCACCTGGCCCATCACCATTGGCACGATCTGCGCCCGTGCATTGAGGCTGCGCAGGATGGCGCTCAGCTCTTCGCGCTCATGCTGGCTGATCAGGTCGATCTTGCTCAGCAGCAATACGTCAGCGAATTCGACCTGCTCGATCAGCAAGTCACTGATCGAGCGTTCGTCACCCTCGCCCAAGGTCTCGCCCCGACTGGCCAAGCTGTCGGCTGCCTGATAATCGCGAAGGAAGTTCAGCCCATCGACAACAGTGACCATGGTGTCGAGGCGCGCCATGTCGGAGAGACTGCGGCCCTGCTCATCGCGAAAGGTGAACGTCTCGGCGACCGGCAGCGGCTCGGAAATACCCGTGGACTCGATCAGCAGGTAATCGAAGCGACCCTCGCCCGCCAACCGGGCCACCTCCTCCAGCAGGTCTTCACGCAGTGTGCAGCAGATGCAGCCGTTGCTCATCTCAACCAGCTTTTCCTCAGCGCGGTTGAGGCTGACATTGCGTTGCACCTCACTGGCATCGATGTTGATTTCACTCATGTCGTTGACGATCACGGCCACGCGCAAGTTGTCACGGTTACGCAGGACATGGTTGAGCAACGTGCTCTTGCCGGCACCCAGGAAGCCGGACAGCACGGTGACAGGAAGACGGTTGGGCATGACGAACCTCATCGGGCAGGCGCATTCGAAACGATGCATTGCATAATGTTATATTATAACAATACAATTTCGCCAAGCCGTATCGCCGAACGGTTGTCTGGAGAGCGTCATGAAACTACCTGGCGTCATCGCCCTGCTGCTGCTCGTCCATCCAGAGCAGCTCTTTGCCATGCCCACTACCGACCTTGCACGGTGCACCCGCAGCGCAACCCTGCTGGCCTGCCAGGACAGCAAGGGCAACTACTACAGCGTGCGAACCGAAGGCAGCACCTTTTACCTGCGTGGGTATGAAGTTGCGAGCAAGCGGCTGTGGGCACAGACCAACAGCCGCCATGGCGCATTGACGTTTTTCACCGGCCTGGCCAGCGACGGCGAGGCTTGGGTGGGTTACAGCCGGCGTATTGGGTGGACCACGCAGAATCGTGTTTCCAGCTCCAGCGGCCAACGCTTCAACCTGCATTGCAGCCTCATCGGCGGTTGCCGGTGACTATCAACCGTTCAGGATTTCTTCCATGACCAGCCTCTCCCTTCCCGATGTCGCCGCCCAGAGCAACCAACAGGCACTGCCGCTGGACTGGGTGGGCATGAGTGGTATCGCCGTTGCGCTGCAACTCGACGGGCGCACCGTCACCGCATTCGCCGATGCCGGAGTGAGCCTCGACGATGGTGCCTCACGCGGCATCCACATGTCCCGGCTGTACCTGGCATTGGAGGCGCTGGAGCAACAACCCCTGTCACCCCCGCTTCTACGCCAGATACTGCGGACATTTCTGCTTAGCCACACCGGCCTGTCCAACAATGCTTATCTGCGCCTGACCTTTGATCATCTGCTCAAACGGTCGGCACTGATCAGCCCGTTGGCTGGCTGGAAGCGCTACCCGGTGACCGTGGATGCCAAGCTGGAATATGAAATGTTCCACGTGGAACTATCAGTGAATGTGCCTTACTCGTCGACGTGCCCATGCTCGGCAGCACTTGCAAGGCAGCTGATCCAGGAGCAGTTCGACAGGGACTTTGCCCATCGGCCATTGGATAGGCGCGGCATTCGCCAATGGCTGGGCAGCAGTGACGGGATCGTCGCGACGCCCCATAGCCAACGGAGCCTGGCCAGGCTTCAGGTACGCCTTGCAGGGGAAGCGCTGAACCTGACAGGGCTGATTGACGCGGCGGAAGCTGCGCTGGGCACTGCAGTGCAGACCGCCGTGAAGCGCGCAGACGAACAGGCATTTGCCCTGGCCAATGGTCAGAACCTGATGTTCTGCGAAGATGCTGCCCGGCGCCTGCACCTGGCATTGGCGCAGATAGAGGAGGTGGCGGGGTTCAGCGTGCGCGTGGAACACGCAGAGAGCCTGCATGCCCACGACGCGGTCGCGGTTACTCAACATCGGTGGTGAGCGCTACTTCAACTGCGTGGCTTCACTGTTCCACAGTCGTTACCCAGCCAGACCGCCCGGGTATCCATGCTGCCCTGTTGCTGAACGCCGGAGGCATTGAATGTGCCGTTGACCTTGGTAACAAACTCGCGGTCGCTGAGGAAGGTGGCTTGGCCGTTGCCTTGGGCTTTCGGGCAGCTGAACTGGAACTTCCAGACATTGCCATTGCGCTCGGTGATCTTCTGCGTACAGCCCGATTGCGGGTCCTGCAGCGGAATGTCGTTGGTCTTGACCTGCTCGGGTGTCAGGCACGAACGCACACCCTTGCCGCCCACGGTGATGCCCTGCTTGGCCAGGGCACCTTCCATCATCGCCCGTTGCTCGGGCGGCAGGTTCTTCAACTGGCCGAGCATGAACTCCATGTCTGGCAACGGCTTGCCATCGACCTGCATGTTGCTGGTGGTCAACTCCCACAAGCCGGGTTGCAACATCTGCGCGTGAACCAGCGGGCTGCCCAACCCCAGTACCAGGGCGAGCAGTGGCAGACGAATCTTCATGGATGAAAGCTCCTCGAAATACCGGCTATGGCCGGACTGAGCCTTTAGACGCCGAATTCGCCTGCGGGTTGCAGTGGCCCCCTCGAACGTGGTCTGTTAGCAGCAGTGCTCTCGGCAAGCAGGATGCGTATGGATTACCACAGCCCCTACTTTTTCGGTTACGTGCTCGGTCTGATTCACCTGCTCGGCCTGGCCGCCGCGCTCCATGCGGTGTTCACCGTACGCACCGCCCAAGGTGCGATTGCCTGGGCCATGTCGCTGCTGTTCATCCCCTACCTCACCCTCATCCCCTACCTGGTATTCGGCGCCCGCTCCTTCTATGCGTATATCCAGGCGCGGCGTCAGGCCAACCAGGAAATGCATGTGGCCATGGCCAACCTGAACTGGCGCCCATGGGTGGAGGAAGCACTGACCGCCCGGGAGTCGGGCGGCTATGCCGCCCTGCGCGCCATGCCCAGGCTCGGGCGCATGCCATGCCTGGCCAACAACGAAGTGAAACTGCTGATCGATGGCGCGGCCACGTTCGAGGCGATCTTTTCCGCCATCCGCATGGCGCGGGACACCGTGCTGGTGCAGTTCTTCATCATCCACGACGATGCCCTGGGCAAGGAGCTGCAGCAGCTATTGCTGCGCAAGGCCGCCGAAGGTGTACGGGTGTTCGTGCTCTACGACCGCGTCGGCAGTCACGCGCTGCCGGGCAGCTACAGCCAGGTGCTGCGTGACGGTGGTGTGCAGATCGAAGCGTTCGCCACACGGCGCGGCTGGTTCAACCGTTTCCAGGTCAACTTTCGCAACCACCGCAAGATCGTGGTGGTCGATGGCCTGCAAGGTTTTCTCGGCGGCCACAACGTGGGCGACGAATACCTCGGAGCGCACCCCAAACTTTCGCCCTGGCGCGATACCCACGTGCAGATCAGCGGCCCGGTGCTGGCCTGCCTGCAGGAGTCCTTCGCCGAGGACTGGTACTGGGCCACGCGCCAGCTCCCGCCGCTGATCCTGCCTGATGCCTACCCCGAGGATGGCGTGCTGTGCCAGGCACTGGCCAGCGGACCGGCCGACCCCCAGGAAACCTGCGCGCTGTTCTTCCTAGAGGCGATTCACTCGGCAAGCAGCCGGGTATGGATCACCAGCCCCTACTTCATTCCCGACGAAGCCATCTTCGCCGCCCTGCGCCTGGCGGTACTGAGGGGCGTCGATGTGCGCATCCTGATTCCCTCACGCCCCGACCACCGCATCGTCTACGCCGCCTCCAGCCTGTTCGCCTTCGAAGCGGTGCGCGCCGGGGTGCGCATGTTCCGCTATCAGCCAGGGTTCCTGCACCAGAAAGTCGTGCTGGTGGACGATGAGGTCAGTGCCATCGGCAGCGCCAACCTCGACAACCGGTCGTTCCGGCTGAATTTCGAGATCACCTTGCTCACAGTGGATCGTGCCTTTGCCGATCAGGTCGAGCTTATGCTGGTGAATGATTTCGAGCAGGCCAGGGAGATCACCGCTGAAGACAGCCGCGACACCCATCGTCTGCAGCAGTTGGGGATGCGCATCGCACGCCTGATTTCACCGATCCTGTAGCGCGCAGCGGCGTGCCGGACAAGCACGCCGCTGCACAGGTCAGCGATACAGGTCCTCACGGGTCCATGGCAGATCGTGGTGACCGTCGGCGTACGGCTTCACCGCGAGAATCTGATGGAGGTTGATCCAGCCCTTGGTGAAGGCATAGGCACAACCGGCCAGGTACAGGCGCCAGATTCGCAAGGTCTTCTCCGGCACCAGCGCGGCGGCGCGATGCAGCTGGTTCTCGAGGTTCTCGCTCCAGTGGTTGAGGGTCTTGGCGTAGTGCAGCCGCAAGCTCTCGATGTCGACCACCTCCAGACCCGCTTCGCAAATCCGTGCAGTGATCATCGAGATATGCGGCAGCTCGCCATGGGGGAACACATAACGGTCGATAAAGTCGCCCGCGCCGCGGCCGACGGGGCGGCCATCGACATGCTTGGCAGTGATGCCATGGTTCATCACCAGGCCACCTTCGCGCACCGCACCGAACAGCCGTTTGCAGTACAGCTCGAGATTGGCGTGGCCGACATGCTCGAACATGCCGACGCTGACCACCTTGTCGAAGCGGCCATCCTGGGGCAGGTCGCGGTAGTCGAGGATCTGCAGGTCGACCTTGTCAGCCAGGCCCTCCTCCTTCACCCGCTGGCGGCCCAGCTTCAGCTGCTCCTTGCTCAGGGTGATGCCGAACACCTTGGCGCCATACTCGCGAGCGGCGAATCGCGCCAACCCGCCCCAGCCACAACCGACATCCAGCAGGTAATCGCCAGCCTGCAGGCGCAGCTTGCGGCACAAGTGGTCGAACTTGTCCTGCTGAGCAGGGGCCAGGGCGTTGTCCGGCTCCTTGAAATAGGCACAGGAATAGACCATGTCCGGATCGAGCCACAATTGGTAGAACTCGTTGGACAGGTCGTAGTGATAGGAAATCGCTTCGGCATCGGTGGCCTTGTCATGAGCAGTGCGTGTCGGCACGGCCTCATCTTCATCCTGAAGCAAGGCATCGCTGAGTTCGTCGCAAACCCGGATGACTTCGCCTATATCGCCTTCCAGCTCCAGCTTGCCCTCGACGAAGGCCGATCCCAGCTCATTGAGGTTGGGATGGGTGAGCTGGGTAATTAGCTGGGGTTCCTTGACCACGATGGTGACTTGCGGGCTCGGCCCCAGATCGAACTGGTTGCCGTCCCACAGCTTGACGCGCAAAGGTAAGTGCAAGCTCTGCAACGCAGGTGGAAGTTGCGCAAGCATTCATGACCCTCCCTTTCGTTGATACGGGACGCCACGCCTTAATGTGTCGGACGTCACCGCATCAGGGTAGTTCATTCGTACGAAGTTTCCGGTAATCACGACCATAGTCTAGAACTATTTGGCGCAGCCTATTCAGCAGATTGTATACAATCATGCCCGCTCAGATTAACCTTGTGCCCTCTTCGCTTCCTCACACTCTCGGAGTAACGAAACCCATGAAATCCTATGACGTGGTGATCATCGGCGGCGGCCCCGGCGGCTACAACGCAGCGATCCGCGCGGGCCAGCTGGGCCTGAGCGTGGCCTGTGTCGAGGGTCGCTCGACCTTGGGCGGCACCTGCCTGAACGTCGGTTGCATGCCTTCCAAGGCATTGCTGCACGCTTCCGAGTTGTATGAGGCAGCCAGTGGCGATGAGTTCGCCCATCTGGGGATCGAGGTCAAGCCGACCCTCAACCTGGGCCAGATGATGAAGCAGAAAGATGAAAGCGTGACGGGCCTGACCAAAGGCATCGAATACCTGTTCCGCAAGAACAAGGTTGACTGGATCAAGGGCTGGGGCCGCCTGGACGGGGTTGGCAAGGTGATCGTCAAGGCCGAGGACGGCAGCGAAACCACCCTGCAGGCCAAGGACATCGTCATCGCCACCGGCTCGGAACCCACGCCGCTGCCTGGCGTGACCATCGACAACCAGCGCATCATCGACTCCACCGGCGCCCTGTCGCTGCCCCAGGTGCCCAAGCACCTGATCGTCATCGGTGCTGGCGTGATCGGCCTGGAACTGGGGTCGGTATGGCGTCGCCTGGGTGCCGAAGTGACGGTGATCGAGTACCTGGACCGCATCTGCCCTGGCACCGACGAAGAAACCGCCAAGACCCTGCAGAAAGCCCTGGCCAAGCAAGGCATGGCCTTCAAGCTGGGCAGCAAGGTGACCCAGGCCACGGCCGCGGCCAACGGCGTCACACTGACCCTGGAACCCGCTGCCGGTGGTACCGCCGAAACCCTGCAGGCCGACTACGTGCTGGTAGCTATCGGCCGCCGTCCTTATACCCAAGGCTTGAACCTGGAAAGCGCCGGGCTGGAAACCGACAAGCGCGGCATGCTCGCCAACGACCATCACCGCAGCGCGGTGCCTGGCATCTGGGTGATCGGCGACGTCACCTCCGGACCGATGCTGGCACACAAGGCCGAGGACGAAGCGGTGTCGTGCATCGAGCGCATCGCTGGCAAGGCCCATGAGGTCAACTACAACCTCATCCCGGGCGTCATCTACACCCGCCCGGAACTGGCCAGCGTCGGCAAGACCGAAGAGCAGCTCAAAGCCGAAGGGCGTGCCTACAAGGTCGGCAAGTTCCCCTTCACCGCCAACAGCCGCGCCAAGATCAACCATGAGACCGAGGGCTTCGCCAAAGTCATCGCCGATGCCGAGACCGATGAGGTGCTGGGCGTGCACCTGGTCGGCCCAAGCGTGAGCGAGATGATCGGCGAGTTCTGCGTGGCTATGGAGTTCTCGGCCTCGGCCGAGGACATCGCCCTCACCTGCCACCCGCACCCGACCCGCTCCGAGGCCCTGCGCCAGGCGGCGATGAATGTGGAAGGGATGGCGATGCAGATCTGACTTCTGGGGGCCGCTTTGCGGCCCCTGCACCCGTCAACCGTGCGCCAACTGTTTATCCACACCTGCGCGGAACCGCGAAGCCAGGAACGGTGTGATGTCCAACGGCAGCGGCTCATTGTGGACAACCTTGTCCAGCAACACGCCAGTAATCGCCGACGTCAGAATCCCGGTACGGAAATGTCCACAGGCGTTGAAATACCCTTGGACATTATCCACAGGCCCGAGAATCGGCAGCTCGTCCGGTGACCCAGGCCGCAAGCCAGCCCAGGTGCGCTTGAGGTTCACCTGCGCCAGCTGTGGCACACAGCGGATCGCTCCCTGCACCAACCCGTTGATCTCCGGGAAGGTATTGGTGACATCGAAGCCCTTCTCCTCGGTGGTACTGCCGATCAGGATCTCGCCGTTGTCCTTCTGCGCCATGTAGCAATCGCTGGTGGTGATGCAGCCATCGAGCAGCTTGGGTAGACGCTCGGTCAGTACGATCTGGCCTTTCACCGGTTTGACCGGAATACTCTCCCCAGTCGCCCACTCGCTCAATTCCGCCGCCCAGGCGCCAGCGGCATTGATCAATGTGCCGCAATGGAACTCGCCAGCCTCGGCGGTGCGCACGCCCTTGATCCGGGTGCCTTCATGCAGCACGCCGGTGATGTTCACGTTCGGGTACAGGTCGACGCCGTTCTGCCGCGCCGCCTCCATGAACGCATCACCCAGGCGGAACGGGCTGACCTGGTGATCGCAGAGAAACTCCAGCGCGCCATTGGCCTTGAGCGTTACCGCCGGCTCCGAAGCGCGCAGCGCGTCGCGGTCGAGCCAGCGAACCTGGTCGGCCAGGTGCGGGATCTGCTTGACGATATGTTCGGCGTACAGCTGGTCTTCTTCATCCTGGATGATGTACTTGAGCCCGGTGCGCTCGAACTTGAAGTCCATGCCGTGGCGTCCGATCAGCTCCTGGTGCAGCTGTGGATAAATAGCGTTGGACTGCAAGGCGAAGTCGAAGAAGCATTCCGGCAGGATGTGCGGCGTGCTCGAATCGACCACCACCGCCGCGCCGTTGGCCTCGCGCTTGCTGCGCGAGGACATCATGCGAAAGAAGATCACCCCGCAACCCAGCCCCACTGATTCGCCGATGGCCCACAGGCCGCCGGCCGAAGCGCGGGTAGCGTTGCCCGGGCGCTTGCAGTCGATCAAGGCGATCTTCAGGTTCTTGCGCTTGGACAGCTGGTAGGCGCAGGACGCGCCGATCACCCCGCCACCAGCGATGATGATGTCGTAGTGCTTGTTCATGCTCAGGCCTCCGTGCCGAGTTGTTCGAATGCGGAAAACGGGATCGGGTCCACCGGGAAGCGCGGGCGCAACCAACCCACGTCCTTGCGTCCGGTGGCGCTGCGCAGGCGGTCGCTGCAGTAACCGACGCACATGCGCCCCTGGCAGTCGCCCATGCTCACTCGTGTGCGCATCTTCAGGCTGGCCATGTCTTGCACGCCCTGCTCCAGGGCCAGATCGATCTGCTCGCGAGTCACGTGTTCGCAACGGCAGATCACCGTATCGGCCTGGGGCAGTTCGACTTGCGCTGCGCCGCGGGCGGTGTAGCGCTCCACCCCGGAACGGAAGCGCTTGATCGCCGCCAGCTTGCCCAGGTAGCGCTCACGGCACTCGATCGCCTGCTCGGCGTCGAGCTTGCCCATCTGCTGGAGCATCGAAACCGCGGCGATGCGCCCGGTCAACATGGCCGCCTCGCCGCCGCGGATCCCGGCCATGTCGCCCGCCAGGTGAATGTTCGGCTGGCTGCTTTGCTGCCACACGTTGCATTCGGCGCGCAGGTAGCCGTCCTCGCTGAAGCCATGGGCCAGGCCCAGTTGCTGGCTGAGCTGGGTACGTGGGATGAAGCCATAGCCCACAGCCAGGGTGCGCACCTGCTCGCGCTGGACACGGCTCATGTCCGGTTGCCAGTCCTGGGTATAGGGTGCGACCTCGACTTCCTGCAGCTCGCCCTCCCCCGTGGCGCCCACCACGCCCCAGCCGTAATGCATG
The DNA here is from genome assembly GCF_054062095.1 of Pseudomonas sp. TE6288. Lineage (NCBI taxonomy): Bacteria > Pseudomonadati > Pseudomonadota > Gammaproteobacteria > Pseudomonadales > Pseudomonadaceae > Pseudomonas > Pseudomonas sp. TE6288. The sequence continues at coordinate 328,264 of NZ_JBSSEW010000002.1, read as the reverse complement.
GGGATGCCGTTGAGCTTCATGTAGGCGAGCATGCTCAAGCCGTCGAGGAACAGCTGCGGCTTGTTCATCAACGCCAGGCTTTCCTTGGCGATGCGGTTGAACGAGCAGGCCTCGTACACGCCCGCCACCTTGGCACCGGCAGCGTGCAGCTGGCACGCGACCAGCGGCAGCAAGGGCCCGGTACCGGCAATCAGGGTGCTGCCCAGCGGCTTGACCACACCGCTCTTGATCTGCAATTGCAAGCCACCGAGCAGGATCACGCCCGGCAAGGTCCAGCCGGGGAACGGCACGTTGCGCTCATGGCAACCGGCGGCCAGCAGCAGGTGGGAATAGTCGATCTCGTGCAGGCGCTCATCGCTATCGAGCACCATCAGCCGCTGGTCGTCACCGCCCACCACGCGATGGTTCAGGCGCAGGTCGATGCGCTCGGCGCAGGCGGCAAAATCTTCGTGCAGGCGGGTCAGGGCCTTGGTGTAGCGCGGGCCCAGGTAGCCCAGGTCGACGCCAGCGCGCAACGGGCCACGATAGACCACGCCACCGGGGCGCGAGGCCTCATCGAACAGCAGGCAATCCACGCCATGTTCGGCCAGCTCGATGGCCGCACCCATGCCGGCCGAGCCGCCACCGACGATCACAGGACGAAGGCTCATGGGCGAACCTCCTCTTGCACTCGGTTGACTTCAGTCTCGATGCTCATCCCCGGCTTGACCACAGTCTGACAAGCCCGACGCTTGGGTCGGCCGTCGATCTGCACCAGACAGCAGTGGCAGACCCCCATGCCGCAATAGGCACCGCTGAGCTGGCCATGATCGTTGCGCGCAACCTGGCGCAGCCCGACGGCATTCAAGACGCTCAGTACGGTTTCACCGGGTGCGGCAACCACCGGGGCACCGTTTAGATGAATCGTCAGGTCGGCGCCCGACAGTGGCTGAATATCGAGTTTCCTTTCCAGCATCAGCGTTTACCTCGTCGTCCTTGTTTAGGCAGGATCGTGAAGGTAAGGCAGATTCCGTCCGGAAAAGATGACCTATGCCATGACAACCACACAGCCAGGCACACACTCGATGAAAGGCGAATCAAGCAAGTGGCCGATACGTTCCAGATTGGAACGTATCGGCCCTGCCGGGTCACTCGGCGGTCATTACCGCGCTGATCTTACCGCTTCTATAGGCATCGAAGATCTGGGCAAGGCTGGATCTGGCTTCGCCTTTGGCGGTGAAGATTCCGCCACAACCACGGTTCGCCTCTGCGTAGCTGGGATCGTCCATCAGTACCAGGTGCGCCTTCTTGAGGTTCCAGAAGGGTACGCCGGCAAAAAGGTGGTGCGTAAGGTGATAGTTGTCGCCATGCATGCCAATGAACACGCGCTCGATGAGGCTGGGGAAGCGATTGCGGGTCAACTTCACTTCATCCTTGTATACCCCGAACATACCGAAGTGCTCGGATATCTCGGAAAGCCAGCCGATCACCTGAAACGCGGTGAAGTACGGCACAAGCCAGAACAGCAGGTAACCCCAGGGCCCCACCGAGTACCAGAACAGGGCCAGGATCACCAGGTGCACGGCCAGCAGTTTGAGGCCCTGCATGGGCTTGGCCACGACATCACCAGCGCGGTTTTTCACCAGGTAGACGAAATAATGCGAGGTGTTGGTCAGGGTGATGCTCTTGAGCAGGTGACGCAGGAGAAAGTCGAGCCGATCACTCGCGGCATACAGACCGGAGTCGATGTAGTACCTGTGGTCGGGATCGGCGTGCTGGTCCCCCAGGTGATGATGATGCAGTTGCACGTGGGAGCGGCGATACGCTTCGTAGTTCTGGAAGATCGGGTAGGCAAGCAAGTATTCGCCGATCAGCCGGCAGAGCACTTTGTGGCTCATCAAGGTCATGTGCGCCGCTTCGTGCAACAACGAAGCGAGCGCGCGCTGACGTGAGCCGATCATCAGTACGGTCAGCGGATAGAAATACGGGCTTTGCAGGCTCAGGTACACCGCGAGCGCGATGACGGCCACATCCAGAGAAAAGCCAAGCGCCCAGTGCCAGTTGTCCTTCTCGTATAAAGGACGCAAGCGCTCCTTGATTTCAGCGGACGGTTTGAATCGGTTCACATCGTTCATCGAAAGTCCCTGTTCGTTAAGTCGAGGCGATGGAAGGCCCTTGCTCCTGGCGCCAGCCGATGCCGAGGCGCAGATAGGGCCCAGTTGCAGGTGACAGCCATCGAGGGCGGTGTCACTCACGCCACAGTCGTTACTGGTGAATGTTTCGCAGCAAGTGCACGAACTGTTCGGCCTGTGAAACGGTGCTGGCGGATCCCAGCGAAACACGCACAAAACGCGGGCTCCCACGGTCACTCATGAAGTACGGCGTGTGAGCGGCATAACCTGCCCAACAGTTGATGCCATTGAAGCGAAGCCTGCTGACCACCTCAGGTGCAGGAACCCCTGCATGGAAAAACGACACGATCCCTCGCTGACGCGCCCCAGGAGCGATCAGGCGCAGCTGCGCATTGCCCTCGAGCGCCTGCACCAGGAACCGGTAAGCCGCGCAATCATCGACATAGCCCCCCGCCAGCCGCTCCAGCACAGCGATGTTCAACCCGATAAACGCGGCGCTGTTGCGTTCTGCATACTCGAAGCAGCGCGCATCGCGCTGATCCAGGCTTACACCATTGGCAACGCTGAAGGTCGCCCGATGCAGATCGGTGAACCTCGGCTTTGCAACGGCCCGAAACGCCTCGGACAAGTAAGCGAATCCGGTGCCTCTGGGGCCACAGAGAAACTTGCGCCCGGCAGCTGTCAGCACATCGCAGCCGATGGCCTGGACATCGATCGGCAACATCCCCAGCGACTGGCAGGCATCGACGAAAAAGACGCAAGGGTGGCCCCGCAGCAGCCTCCCGACCGCCTCCACATCATTGACGATGCCGCAGCAAGACGGCACGTGGACGATCGAGACGAGCTTGACGTCATCGCGCAGATGCTCGGCCAGCCAGGCCAGATCGAGGTCGCCGTTTTCCAGCAAGGGGATGACATCGACCGCCACCCCATGGCGCTGGCGCAAGTGCTCGAGAGCGATGAGATTGCCCGCATACTCGTAGGGCGTTACCAGGACACGGTCACCGACGTGCCAATCCAGTGCGTCGAGCGCCGTCACCCAGGCCTTCGTCGCGCTGTCGAACAGCGCGATGTCGCCGGGCTGCGCCCCGATGAGGCGGGCGATGTTGTGGTAGAGCTCATTGTCCAACACTTGCGCGCAGGCCAGCTCGGCCTCGTAACCACCTTGATCCCGTTCGCGTTGCAGAAACCCCTGCATTGCCTCCAACGCGTGCGCCGACAATAGCCCCGCGCCGGCGGTATTAAAGTGAATCATGCGCACCCTCCTTGGCCTTGCAACCCATGTAGTAGAAACCCGTCGCCAGTACCACACACAGGCACAGCACATAGAACATGACCTGTGGCTGGTACAGCGAAAGCGCCAGCCCGCAGAGCACCGGCCCCAGCGCAGCCCCCAGGTTCGACAGGTTTTGCGCGCCGTAGTAGATGCCGCGCAGATGCGCAGGAGCGATGTAGTCGATGAACAGGTATTCGGTGGGGATGATGATGATTTCGCCAACCGTGAACACGATCATCGCGATCACCCAAACCGGCACTTGCTCGGCGACGCTGAAGCCGACCAATCCCACCAGGAAAAACAGCATTCCCAGGCACAGCATGCGAAAAAGATTGCCCTGGTTGATCCGCGAGCCCACCAGGTACTGCAGGCCAATGACCACGCAGGCATTGGTGGTGACCAGGTAGTTGATGACCTGATAGGTGTGCTCCGGGCTGCTGGTGACCAGCAGGTATTGGGACAGGTAGGCGGAGAACTGGCCGAACACGATCACGCTGAGCAGGCCACCCAAGGTGAAGCACACCAGGCGATAGTCTTTGAAGAGATACCCGAGCACCTTGAAGAACCCCTGCTCGGCCGGTGCGCTGGCAACGGGTGTGGATAACTTTTCGCCCAGCAAGGCATACGCCAGCACGAACACCGCTCCCACCAGTCCGGCAGCCGCGAAAGGTACCCCAGGGCTTACCTTGGCAAGCATGACCCCAAGGAATGGCCCGGCGGCAAAGCCGATATTGGTGAGTGTGTACTTGACCGAGAACACCGCGCCTCTTCGCTGCGCGACCACCAGTGTGCCGATGCAGGCTTTGACAGCGATATCGATGACTGCATAGGCGAGGTTCACCACCACGATCGCCAGGAAGAACACGCCGAGCATGGCGGTATGAAAGGCAGCGCCAAACGCCAGGGCGAACAGACTTCCGGCCACCAGGAGAATCCGATAACTGGAAAACCGGTCGACCAGGAAACCACCGTACAGGCTGAGAAGGGAGCTCGCCATCAACGCCCCCCCCAGCGCCAACCCGACATCAGCCACCCCCAGGCCGAAGCGCTCCGCGCAATAGACCACCAGATAAGGCAGGGTCATTGCCCGCGCCAGGGTGAGGATGAAGGTGGCCGACAGCAGCAGCATCACAGGCGGGGTGTACAGCCTGCCCTCGGCCAGCGTCAGCTCGGCAGCGCCCTGCTTCATGCCAGCATGCCCTGATAGATGGCCGGTTCGGCCTCTCGCAACAGCTGGATGCTGTCCTGAATCGAAGAACGGTCCTTGTCCAGGATGAATACATGCCCTGGAGAGTTCTCCAGCGAATTCGTCTCGCTGAGCACGCCCTCATGCTGGATCTTGATGCTGTGCAACCCAGGGATGTGCTTCCACACCGAAATATCTGGGCGCTGCCTGATGGTTCCGCTGGCACGGGCAATGAGGAAGACACAGCTGGAGTGGAAGTACAGTTTCTTCCTGGGTTGGGCCCGGTACTCCAGGAAGCCTTGTGGATTGATCAGCGACTCCACCCAGAGATTGAGCTGGTTGTGCCCCAGGGCCCGGGTATAGGCCGACAGGTCGATCCCCCCTGGCATCCGGGCGGCAGTCTCGAGCAAAACCGGCTCGTCGTTGACGATCATCAGTTCGCTGTGCCCGACCCCTTGCTGGATACCCAAGGCATCCAGCACCGAGAAGACATACTCGGACAACCGGCGGTACACGTCCTGATTGTCGACCGGGCACATCAGTTGGTTGTAGTCATGCACGGGCGCGGCACCGATGCGGGTACGGTACACGCGAATGATCTCACTGACGAAATGCTGGCCGTCCACGCTGACCGTGTTGACGCAGTATTCGATATCGACGTCCCTACCCTTGTCCGACTTCAGTTCGGAGAAGAAATCGGAGTTGTCCAGATACTGCTGCACCAAAACCTGTTCGTTTTGCGCCAGGAAAATGTTGCGACTGGACTTGATGGTCGCGAAGGCGTGAGCCACCTCGGCAGAATCGGTACAGATGTGGATGTTGTCGGAACCCGCACTGTTGATGGGTTTCAATACAACGGGGAAGAGATCCTGCTGTTCGATCCATGCCTGGATCTCGGCCAACTCCGCCGAACGGAAATGCTTGATGGAACGCACCCCCGCCCCCTTGAGGGCTTCGTGCATTTCATACTTGTTTCTCCAGCGAATCGCGTGCGCGGGATCGTTGTGCCGCGCGACATTGAAATGCGCCGCCAGATGAGCCGCCAGCTCGACGCCGAACTCGCACCCTGCGAGGACGAACTGCACCTTGTACTGGCTCAGCGCTTCATCGAGCGTGGCGTCGGTCTGGTAATGCAGATCGGCGATGAAGTCCGTTGCCCGGAACCACGACTCGTAGAACGCGTTGACGTTGTCGGTCGAACGCACATGAATGCACTCGTAGCCGCGTGAAATGAATGCCGGGGCGATCAGGCTGCCGATGGAATAGGCATCCACCACCAGCACCACGTTCTTCTTGTAGATCATTTCACGGCCTCCTTGGCATGGGCGAGTTCACCTACCTGGGTCTTGATCAGCTCTGCTGCCTTGATGATCTGTGCCCGATCGATATTGATGTGGGGAACCAGGCGTATTTCCTTGTCGTTGTAGGGGAGTGCCCCCACGCCACGATCCTTGAGCAGCTCGGCAAACCGCATCGGCGTGACCCCAAGGCGGGAAATGTCGAGGGTGACCATGTTGGTCCCTTTGTAACCCGAGCGCGCTTCTTCAACTTCGGCGAACTGGGCATGCAACAGCGCCGCGTGCTCGTGGTCCTCGGCCAGGCGCTCGATGTTGTTGCGCATGGCATAAAGGCCTGCCGCAGCCATCATTCCACTCTGGTGTTGGTCGCCGCCGAACCACTTGCGGTACTTCTTGGCTTGCTGGATAAGCTCACGCGACCCCATCATGATCGATCCGACTGGAGCACCGAGGCCTTTGGAAAGGCACATGGACAGCAGGTCGGCATTGTCGGTGTACGACGTCACATCGATACCGGTAGCAATTGACGCATGCAGGATGCGCGCGCCATCCAGGTAGCGGTACGCGCCGATACGCTGGGCATAGGCAAACACCTGGTTCATCTGCTCGAGCGGAAAGATGCCGCCGCCTTTGCAACCCAGGGTGTTTTCCACCACAACGACACGAGGCGTCGCATAGTTCTGGCTCCAACGGCATTTGGAGGCATGGAGTCGCTCCAGGTCCGCTACATCGAACAAGCCATCGTCATGCTGGGTCAGGGAAAAGTTCACCCCAGAGAAGGCCGAAGTCGAAGCGGATTCATAGAAGTTAATGTGATAGGACGCATCCAGGAAGATCTCGTCGCCCGGCCGCGTCATGGCCTTGATCGCCAATTGATTGCTCAACGTGCCACCGGTGGTAAACAGCGCGGCTTCCTTCTGGAAGTAGTCCGCACAATATCGTTCCAGCGCGCTGACACTGGGGTCTTCACCAAAGCAATCATCACCGACCTCGGCCTCGTAGATTGCCTTGCGCATACCCTCTGTGGGCTTTGTTACAGTATCGCTTCTGAGGTCAATGAACATGTCTACTCCCTGATATTGTCATGTGAAAGGCATGCCTTTTAGTTCACACGGAGCACCGCGTGAAACTTTCACGTTTATTGTCAAAACATTGCCGCTCAAGCGCGAAGCAACGAAGGGAAACCAACGTTAGCTGAAACTTAGGCAGGTCAACGGATATATAAATCGCTGGGCGGTTTAGTAATCGGCGCCAAATACAACGCGGGAAGGGTCGCTAAAATCGGCCAGCGCCCCCAGGATCTCGATTGGCGACTCCGCCAGGCGGTGCAAGAAGTGCAGGTACCAACTACCGCCGTACACCGCATAGATACGGCAAGGCACTCCGGTCTCCCTGGCCCGGCGTAGCACTGCCGGTTGCACACCATGCAGCATCTCCAGTTCCAGGTTCGCGGCATGCCGTGGCTCAGCCAGAATCCGCGGAATCAGCGCCGGATCCTGAGTGGCGCAACTGACGGGCACACCCGCGTCCAGCACCCTGCGCAGCAGGTGCAGGTAGCGTTCATCCAGCGCGTCGCCACGTGGCAGTGCCACTTCCAATGGTTCGTTGTAAACGCCCTTGACCAACCTGATCTTGCGTCCGTAACCAAGGACCTTCGGCAGGTCGTCGAGGGTGCGGTGCAAGTAGGCCTGCAGGGTCACGCCAACGTTTGCGTGGGCAGGCGCCAATTCGCCATACACCTCAAGGATGCTGTCCACCGCCGAGGCGTGTTCCATGCTGATCATGACCGGCAGATCATGTTCCGCCGCAGCGGCAATGATGGTGGAGGCATTCTTGTAGGCCATCTCCTGGGAGACCGCCAGGCCAACGGCACTGAGGTCGAAGCTCAGTTGGGGCTTGAGCCCCGCTTCGGCAAATGGCTGGATCGATGCAAGGTATTCATCGACGAAACGCTGTACCACCGCCGGGTCGGCATTCTCCTCGCCCACGTACTCGACGCTCAGCGCATAGCCCTTGCCGTTGAGCAGTTGCAATTTGGGCAGCAGGGCTTCCCGGTTCGCCGCAAGAAAATAGCGTTGCGCGGCAGGCTCGAACAACTTGAAGAACAAGGCGTCCTCACTGAACGCCTCCCTGCACGCTTTGTTCATGGCCAGTTTCTTCAGGGCGGCGGCAGCCAGGGTAGACATTTCCTGGGAAACCATCAGTCTCTCTCCTTGAGCAGGGCAACGGCGTACGTCTCTTGTACGGCCACTCGACAATAGGCAACAACGGCTGAATCGATCAGCTGCAAAATCCTAAGCAGCCACTGTTTACATTGTCCAGCATCGAAGCCGGGTGCAGTCGCCAGGTAGACCGTACAAACAGATGTTTACCGTTTTGCTACGGCGCACTGACCGACTATCAAATAACGACGTCACCCTGTGGCCAACTGAATGTGCATAAGGGAGAGCGTACTGGAAAAGGCCATCACATCGCCATCTACTAAAAATAAATAAAAACTCAACAGATCAGTTAGTTGAACAAAAACTTGCGTGCGGTAGCAGCGCTACCACTTAGTTCGGCAGGGGGCACCACAACGATAAATTTATCGAATGGAGGGTCGTTTTATAAGTGGTATTGATAACACCCAGTTGATGAGGGTGATGGATAACCATTCAAATGAGGGGTAGTTAACTGCTGGGTTTTGTCCAGAACGCCTTGTCTTTTATCGCGAGTGGCGATAAGACATCAAAGCAAAAAGACCACTTAGAAAAACTGAATCCAGTGTTATCAGGTTAATCGACCTGTTTGGTCCAATTGTAAAGGCCATGACGCAGCGCTTTTTGCTTCAGGTCACAAGGATTCTATTCAATAAAAAGCCCCTGCACATTAACGTCGCAGGGGCTGAGCAGCGTTGAACAGAGCATTTAACCTGTCGCGTTTCGCGCTCTGCAGTCTCTCCCAGGGCAAACGGGGCGTCAGAACGCCCAATCCAGGGTCAGGCCGACCCCGTGGCTCTTGTCGCGACTACCCAGCAGTCCGTTGTAGTCCAGGTTGACCCGGGCCTGGCGACTCAGGGCAATCCCTACCCGTGCACCGACCACTGCCGCATCACGATCCAGTGACAGAGCCTGAACCTTGTAAGTATCGCCCTGGCCCGCGAACGCCAGGTGCTGGTCGGCCCCGGTAGAACTCAGGTTGTGCTGCCAGCCCAGAGTGGCGGCAAGCTCAACCGCCTGGCCGCTGGACAACTGCAATTGCTTGCCGGCCCGCATGCCCAAGGTCGAGAGCCAGGCATCGCGGTTATCCTGCCCCCCCTTGAGCGCGGCAGCGCCGCCATGCTCCCTGAAGCTGTCGCTGGCGATATGCACGTAGGCCAGATTGGCGAACGGCTCCAGCGCCACGCTCGGCAGTTCGACCTTCCAGGCCGCCTCGCCGAACACCTGGGTGCTCTGGGCATCACGCTTGCTCTTCTGGCGATCGCTGACCTCGTTGTACTGCAGTTCGCGCTTGGTCTCGATACGGTGCCAGCTGTGGCTGGCGCCCACGCTCAGGCGCAGCTGCTCCAGTTCCTTGCCGGCATAGGCACCCAGGTGATAGCTGTCAACGCTGGCCGAGGAATGACGGCCATCGCCCATGCTCAGCGAGCTGTCGCTGTAGCCGGTGAAGACGCCGACACGGGTGTCCTCGCTCATCTGCCCGTCGATCCCCAGCAGCATGCCGCCAATCGAACTGCTATAGCGCGCATGTCCGGAATCACCGTCGGCCTTGCCCCAGGCGCCGAGGGCCTTGACCCACAGGCCGTTGTCCTGGCCTTCCACACCCTGTAGCCGGGTACGCTCGCCCATGGCGTCGCGCAACTGGCGACTGTCGTTGAGCAACAGGTTACCCACCGCCGGGTGGATTTCCCCGGACAGCTGATCGAATGCCTGCTGGGCACTGCCGGCATCGCCCGACAACAGCAGGCTCTCGTAGACCGGGTTGCCCGCGCCGAGCCGATCGGCCGCCGCGGCCACCGAACGCTGGTTGGCGGTCAGGCCGACACTGGCGAACGACGTGGCATTACGCTCTACCGCCAGCCGCACCCCAGTGCCGGTATACGCCAAGCCCCCACCGAGGAACAACGCGTTGGACTGCACCTGGGCGAAACTGCCTTGCACGCCGCCTGCGGCATCGAGGATGTCGAACTGCCGCCCCACCAGGCTGGTGGCCTGCTGGGACTGCAGCGAAACGCCTGGGTTCTGCAGGTCCAGGGCCAGATTCGCGCCACCCACAGCTATCTGGCCATCGCTGACCAGGCGGTCGCTGCCGGTGCTGTCCACCTCCACCGCATAGGTCGAGCCCGGCTGGAAGGTCACGTCGGAAGCCACGCGCAAGGTACCGATGGAGTTACCGGGCGCCACCACGCCGCCGCGGTTGACCACCAGCGCACCGATCCTGCCATTGCCGCCCAGCACGCCGCCGTCGTTGACCGTCACGGTCGACTGCAGCGAACCATTGACCGCCAGCCGTCCCTGGTTGACCAGCGTCGGCCCGGCGTAGGTGTTGTTACCGCTGAGCACCAGGGTGCCGATGCCCTGCTTGGTCAGGCCGCCATGCCCGGAGATGTCGTTGCTCCACAGGTCCAGCACGCAACTCAGGTCGGTGCAGCGCCTTTCAGTAGGCCTGCCGGCATCCACCAGGGCGCCGACACCCGGCAAGTCAGCGACGAACTGGGTTGGGCCGTAGCCGCCAGCGATACGCAACTCCTCGGGAATGTCCTGCTCGGTAACCAGCATGCCGGGGCCGCGGATCCCCTTGTCCAGGTTGATCATGCCCCAGCCATACAAGGAATCGATACCGGGCGCGCCCATGTCGGTTGCGGTGGTGCGCAGCACGCTGGCGATCTGCGCGCCGCTCATATAGGGGAAACGCTCCATCAGTACCGCCGCTGCGCCAGCAGCATGGGGTGCGGCCATGGAGGTACCGTTCTTGTTGGCGTAACCCTGGGTCAGGTCCTCCAGGCTAGTACCGCCAATCACCGCGCTGTAGATCCGGGTGCCGGGGGCCGATACGCAGAAGCTTGCGGTATAGCCGCAGCGCGAAGAGAAGGTGCTGATCACGTATGGGTTGGCGCTGCTGGTGTCGGGGTTCTGCTGCAACGCCGCCACGGTCATCCAGTTGGGAGCGATCTCCGGTACGAAATAGCCCAACCCGGCAATCGCATCGGGATTGTTCAGGTTGTAGTCGTTGCCGGCGGCGAAGATGGTCAGCACCCCGCTACGGGCGGCGGCGATGGCGCCGTCATAGGCGCCGCCAGGCAAGGTGCCCAGAAGCGGCTGGATCTGCGCGAACTGCGCCCGGGCATCATCCACCGTGAAATGCGGGAAGTCCGGATTACGCCCGCCCTTGGCGAAGCGATCGGTGATGCCGATGCCCCAGCTGTTGTTGATGATCCGCGCGCCGCTGGCCACCAGGCTGTCCCAGCCGGCCTTGTACACCGCGCCATCGTTGCCCAGGACAATGCCATCCTCGGGGCCGGGGTCGCCGTTGTCGGCGCTGATGATCTGCGCATTGAAGGCCACGCCATGCATCTCCACGCCATCACGGTTGCCGGCGGCGATCCCGCCGACGTGGGTGCCATGGGAGCCGAGCTTGCCATCCGAACCTACCGACGGGCTGCCGTCGTAGCGGAAGGCATCACCGGCCTTTACCGGGATGTAGGGGTCGGTGTACTGGCGGATGCCGCTGGTGACCAGGGTCACGATCTTGTCCTTGCCGGCGAACTCGGGGTGCGGGGCATACACCGGCTGGTCGAAGATTCCCAGCTTCACCCCCTTGCCGCTGTAGCCGGCGGCATAGGCGCTGTCGGCATGGATCGCCCCCAGCCCCCAGTCGGCCTTGAATTCGCTGCTGCGCCAGCTGCTGGCGTCGCCCAGCCGGCCACTCTCCACATAGGGCGCGGCCTGGGCCGTGCCCATCAATGCCGCCCAGCCCACCAATACCCGCCACAGTGGTGCCAGGGCCCAGCCCTGCCCAAGTGCGCTGTCATCCTGTCTGACTCGCTTCACTACGACCTTCCTTAGTTGTATGGATTGAATACCGCGTTGGTCGAACTCCGTATTGCAACAACTGGCGCCACGACGCCTCAGAAACGCCATTGCAGGTTGAGCCCCGCGCCATGCTGTTGTTCACGACTGGCCAGGCGCCCCTGGTAGTCCAGGCTCAGGTCCAGGTCGCGGGTCAGTCCCACCCGTGCCTGGAGCCCGACCAGCGCGGCATCGCGCAAGGCCGGCGACGTCTCCACCCGGAACGGCAGATCACTGCCGGCAAAGGCCAGGTGCTCGCGGTCCTGGGTTCCACTCAGCCGGTGCTGCCAGCCCAGGCTCGCCGCCAGCTGCAGGTCCTGCTGCGGGCCCACTTGCCATTGCTGGCGCCCACGCAGGCCCAAGGTGCTTAACCAGGCATCACGCTGCTCGTCGCCCGCCTGCAACGCTGCGGCATCGCCTTTCTCATGGAAGCCATCACGGTCCAGGTGCTGGTAGGTCAGGTTGGCGAACGGCTCCAGCTGCACCGCCGGCATCGCCAGGCGATAGGCCGCCTCGGCAAACAGCTGCTGGCTGCGGGCATCGATCCGCGCGCGCTGGCGGCCGGACACCTCGGCATAGGCCAGGTCGCGGCGAACCTCGGCACGGTGCCAGCTGTAGCTACCGCCTAGGCTCAAGCGCAGCTGGTCGACGTCGTGGCGGACATAGGCGCCCAAGTGGTAGCTGTCGACCGTGGCCCGGGAGTGGCTGCCGCCCATGCCCAGGGAGCTGTCGCTGTAGCCGGCGGCCAGCCCGGCGCGGGTCTGCTCGTCGAAGTCCCGGTCCAGGCCCAGCAGCATGCCGCCCAGGGAGCTGGTATAGGACTCGCTGCCCTGCACGCCCTCGATGCGCCCCCAACTGCCCAGGCCTTTGAGCCAGAGCTGGGTCGAGCCTGTCTCGCGCGCCGTCGTGCCAGGCGCATTGGCAGGCGGTGCGGCGCCTTGCACACGCTCGCCCAAGGCGTCACGCAACACCGAGCCCTGGCTGAGCAGCATCGAGTCCAGCGCCGGGTAGATCTCTCCGGCGAGCTGGCGCAGGCCGTCCCGGGCCTGGTCCGCCGAGGTCGAGAACAGCAGGCTTTCATACACCGGATGGCCCGGCCCCAGGCGCTCCACGGCGGCGCCACTGGCGAGCTGGTTGGGCGTGGCAGCGACGCTGTCGAACGTCGCGGCGCTGCGCGTCACGTCCAACTGCACGCCGTTGGCGGAATAGTCGAGCACGGTCCCAAGGAACAGGTAGCCGGGCTGGACCTGGGCAAAGCGTCCATCGACGCCGCCTGCTGCCTGCAGGATGTCGAACTGGCGCCCCACCAGGCTGGTGACCGGGCCACCGGCCAGCAGGTTCGGCCGAGCCTGGGGCACCAGATTGAGATTGGCGCCAGCGACGCTGGCCTGACCATCCACCACGAGTCGATCACTGGCCGTGGGCGACAGCTCCACCTGATAGGTCGAACCCGGCTGCAAGTCCAGGTTGCCGGCGACATTCAAGGTACCTATGGAGTTACCCGGGGCCACCACGCCCCCAGCGTTGGCAATCAGGGCACCGACCCGGCCATTGCCGCCCACTGTACCGCCAGCATTGACCGTCACCGCTGATTGCAGGCTGCCGTTAACCGCCAGCAACCCGCCATCGACGCGGGTCGGGCCGCGGTAGCTGCTGTCACCCGTGAGCACCAACCAGCCGGCCCCGGACTTGACCAGGCTGCCTTGGTAAACCCGCTGCGCAGCCGCTGCGTCACGGGCCATGCCCAGGGCATAGTCACTGCGGTCCTGCTGGCTGGCGCCCGCTGCCAGGCCATGCTCCCAGCCGCGATCCTTGAGGGTCTGCTGCCAGGCCTGACGTTCCGCGACGTCCTCGGCCTGACGCTGCACCAGCGCCTGGTCGGAGATGCCGTTGCTCCAGCTATCGCCCTGCCCACGCTCCAGGTTGACGTTGAACTCCCCCAACAACTGCCCTGGGCCGTGCAAGGCCCGCCCCAGGTCCGGGACGCCCCAGCCCACCCGCTCGCTGGGCGCCTGGGTCGGCGAGCCATCGAGCTGGCGCGAAGTGGTCAGCAGCACTTGCAGGGCCTGCTGGTTGTTCAGATAGGGATAACGCTCCATGACCACAGCCAAAGCCCCGGTAGCATGGGGCGCGGCCATCGAAGTACCGTTGTAGGTGGCATAGCCGCCACCGGGCACGGTACTGCTGATTGCCGCCCCCGGAGTCGCCAGGCACCAGTACTTCGCGATGCCGCACTGGTTGTATTTCTGCTGGTTGTTCTTGTCCAGGCCCGATACCGCCAGCCAGTGGCCTTCCAGTTCCGGCTGGAAGTACGGCAGCGCCGAGCGCACGCTGGCATTGGCATAGCCGCTGTTGCCGGCGCTGAACACATTGATCACACCCCGACGCGCCACATCGCCAGCGGCATCGAGCCAGGTGGCCTGCTGGAAATGCTGGGCGTAGGCCGCGCGCAGGTCGCCGAGGGTCTGGTAGCTGACATCCTTGGGCTGGCTGCCCCAGCTGTTGTTGATGGCCCGAGCCCCGGCATCCACCAGGGCGTCGTAGACCGCCTTGAAATACCGCGGATCGGGATCGGTGCCGAACAGGAACTTGTCATTCTTGTTGGTGTTGCCCACGTATACCTGGGCATTGAAGGCCACGCCGTGCATGCCCACGCCATCACGGGCCGCGCCCATGGTGCCGGTGACATGGGTACCATGGCTGTCGTTGGCGCCATTGAGCACCCCGGACACACTGAACGGGGTACCGTCCAGGTACTGACCGGTGGCAGTGACCGCGTGGAAACGCCCGGGGCTGGCTTCGGGATGGGCGGGATCGAATCCCGAGTCCAGGGCGCCGATGCTGACCCCGGCACCGGTGAACCCGGCGGCATAGGCCTGGCTCGCCTGCATGCGCTCCAGGCCCCAGTCCTGCAGGTATTCGACCGAGCGCCAGCTGGCGGGGTCGCCCAGGCGGCCAGTGTCCTGATAGGCCGCCGCAGCCGACAGTGGCAGGCCGCTGGCAAACGCCAGGCACAGCGTGCCCGTCAGCGTCTTGAGCTGATCACATCTCACATCCATGTCGATGACTTCTCTTGTTCTTGTTGTCGGATCGCCCATCCTGGGTCGACCAGTGTGTTACTGCATCGCTAGGCCGCAAGGCACGGCTTCATCGAGCAGCAGAAGGATATGACGTTTCTCGATTACGCGATGCGCCAGCACTGCATATCTAATATGCGTTTTTACCTTCTCGAACAGGTTGCCGGGGAGACTTTGAGAGGAAGGAAGACAGCATAAAGGGAAGGCGCCTGTGTGGCGCCCTTGGTGTTTCCTAATTAAGCTTGTAACACCCCACCTGTCTTATGCTGGCCTAACCGACATCTGCCGACGAACAATTGCAAAATAACCAGGTAACAGAAACGTTGCCGATTGTTTTTTTCTGGAACACGTTCTTCCAAAAAAGGAGGTAACAATACTGCGTCCTCTACCTTCAACCCATGCAGGTCCCGTGCATCCAATCAGACAGCCAATATCGGCACTGCACTGCGCCCCCTTATGTGCCCGGTGGCCGGACAAGTAGAGGGTCTCCATAGACCGCCATCGCCAGGGAAAACTGCGGCTCGCCTTCGCGCCTGGCAGCCATACGCTTGTTCGCCTCGTGACACGCGTCCATGGCCGTGACGCCCCGCTCCCAATGCATAAGAAAGCCCTCAAGCCAAGGTCCAGCAGCGAGCGACTCCAGCGGCCAAGGGGATGCGATGACGGTGCGGCAGCCCTGCTCCAGCAACATCTTCGGCAACCCGACCGTAGTGCTGGCGCTGGGATGGCGATCCATGCGGCCGCCACTGCATACAAAGAGGATTACCAACTCGACCTGGGCCAGTGATCGGGCAAGGGCCAGTGGGGACTCCTTCAGCGCTCCCTCGTCGACAATACGCCTGAAGTACCTGTCCCCCCGTGCCAGTTGTCCATGGGCCGTCACGATAGCCATCTGTGCCCCCTCCAGACCTTGAGGCAGGTAGCGCGACGTGTCCAAGGTGATGCGATAAGAGTCCAGATGCGGCTCGAGCATTCCTCTGACGACGCGCATCGCGTCTAACTCTGCCGGGTCACCTGCGTCGGAGAGCCATGCCACGCGGCGCTCACCGCTCGTCCTGGGCCTCTGGAGGGTGGAATCGAGCCAAGTCAAAGACGGCACCGTGCCAATTGCAGTGTCATAACCGATCAGGTCCCCGCCGGGCCGCAGCACCAGATTGAAGGTGAGCTGTGCAACTTCCGGCTCGGCCACGACCAGGACCCGGTTGCCTTCCGGCAGGGGGATGCTGAAGGGGCGCATAGATTCATAGAACTCACCGTCCCCCACAATCCGCAAGCGCGACTCGTTGCCGTCGACATCTACGCGCTCTCGGGGGTCGATCAGTCCGTATTTGAACGGGTACGCCTGCGACCAAGTTCGCAGCCGGTCACGTGCGGTAATTGAGGATGCCGGAGCCCTTTGGACTCTCTCCCCGCCATGCTCTACGATGGTGGCGACCAATTCGTCCGCACTGTCGTGTGCCAGCATGAGCACAGAGACCTGATGCTCCTGAGCGAGCATTTGTGCAAACCGGATCGGACGGTCAACGATCAACGGCGCCGGCGGAGCATCCAGCGTTAATCCGCGGTCAGCCAGCAACTCGATCGCAAGGCAGGCGTCCTGCACTGCCACTTCCGGATCGGCTGGTGCCAGAAGCCGATGGGCAACCAGGTTAGTAGCAAAGGCATCGGTGGGTGCGTTCGATGCGTAACGGGAGCGCGCGATCCGGTTGTGCAGGTCTACCAGCTCAGCCGCCGTGGGCCGCTTGGCGGAGATCACCTGCAGTGTGAACGCGGCCTCGGGCCCGATGGCCGTCAACGCTTGCTGCTTCGCCTCAGCCACTTTTAAAGTCAGTTGGCCGCCCGCGCGCTCGTACAGCCCCAGTGCCTGCACGAAGAGATAGGCCGACGCGAACAATTCATCCCCCAGCCGGACGGCGTCGAGAAACACACGCAGGGACTTCTCCTGGAAGGTCTGAAGCGCGGCCACTTCCATGACCAGCCCCTTGTGCATCTGCAGGGTTAGGCCGACAACCTCCAATCGGTGCCGCATAGCGTCAGTCATTCCGAGCGTCCCGAAGAGGTTGCTGCATTTTCCCAGCAGTACCTCGGCGGTGGCGTAAAGCCCCATGTCGCGGAGCGTCCGCAGGTGGGTGTACGCCTCCTGGTACAGATCGTTCGCGGGCAATTGCGCGTGGGTTGCCCCGGCACATGCCAGAGCCAGGAGGGCGTCAGTGGCATCATGCGACCGCTGGTAGATATCGGCGAAGGCGCTCCAGGCGAGGCGCCTGCGGCCGGGCTGGTCACCGGCGATTGCGAGGATCAGTTCGGCCAGGTCCCGTGCGCGCTGGTTGTTGTTCATCAGAGAAAACTTCGCCGACAGAGCACGCAAGGCTTGAAGGTCGTCGTAGGTGCCCGGGACATGGCGCGCCAACGGCGCCAGGATGTGCGCCTGAAAGCTCAAGGTTTCGAGATCGTCCGCCTGGTCGTACTCCACGACGCCGTGTTCAATGAAGTTCCGGATGAAGCGCGCTAACCCTCCTGCGTTCGCTCCCACCACATCGGCGGGAAGCGGCGCACGCGGGTCGACCATCACCTGTTGCTCCGCCCACTCGTTCCAGCGTTGCATGAACGTCTGATATTCCTCGTCGGTGGCTATGTCGAAGCCGGATTCTTCCGCCACTGGCTCGGGCATGTTGTCCGCGAACTCGGCGGCCACCGCAGCGATGAGGGCCAAGCCCTCTCGACCCGCAAACTCGACGGACAGCGTCCTGCGAAGCAAGGCCCGGATCTCCTTGTCATCAGGGTGTTGTCCCAGATACTCGACGACCAACTTCAGCGGCACCACATACACACCAAGCTGTTCCTGACTGACCGCCTCCACTAGGAATAACGCGCGCATGCTCTGCACGATAAGCTTGGCGGCAGCAGGAGCAAAGCGAGTGCTTGGAATCAGCAGTCCAGCGAGACCCCAGGCGGCCTGCGCCTCGCCGAACACCTCTGCGTGGGTAGCGGCACACATGGCAGCGACGTCATGGTGCTGCGGCCATTGGGTCCGTACTTCCTCCAGTAGCTTCTGGTAGTCGACGTCGGTCTCCGGTACGAGTCTGTCCGCGAGCAGTGTGTGGAACTCCATAAAACCGGTCCGGGCGATGGGGCTGATCTGTACCTCGTCCGCATCCTGACTGCAGATCTGGAGCATGCGGATCTCGCAGTCGTACTGCAGGTCTGGATTCGCGGGGAAGAGGGCCTTGAACTTCGTCCAGACCCGCTCCACCAAAGCCGCGTCGCGCATCTTCGTGACCATTTGCAAGCAGACCGACAGCGCCTCCTCCTGCGACATTTCACCGATAGCATCCTCTATCAAGCGCTTAGCGGTAGGTAAGTCATCGCCTTGGCAGCAAATCGCTGCTAGGCGCGACGCCGAGCTAGTCGGGACCGTAGTTTGCTGCAACAGCTCCCGAATCAGATTTGCGGCAGCTTTGCTGTCGCCTGAGTGGTGGGCGATCTGAATGCGCGCCATTAACTTCATCAAATCTGAGACAGGCTCCGCATCCAGCTGGTCGAGAGCCTCTTCCACACGACCCGCCTTGGCCAAAGCCACCATTTTCTGGAGGCACAGCTGGAAGGACTCTTCATCGGAGGTGCGAAAACTGGCCATGCTCAGATTCTCGACTGCCCTGATCAGATCGATGTTCGCTGGTTTGATGGGCGGATCGGTTGGACTGGTTAGGAACAAGAAACATGACTTCTGCTTAGTCAAATGAATTAACTGCTGCACAGTGGCAACGGTGTTACGCACCCAAATGTCTTCTTCCAGTTTGGGTGCCGCGCCCACGTCTCCTGCCGCGAGTCTATCGGGGTTGCTGTACAGGCTCACGTCGGGGACAAAGACGAACTGCTTTGCAGGTGCGTTGTCAAAAGCCTGCACCAGGCTACGGGACTCCAGGTCGCTGCACCGGACGAAGGTGAACTTTGCCCTCAGCGCCTTCTTCTGGGCAGGGTCGCTCAGCTCTTCCGGCCCCAGTGGCAGGCCCTGTACGAGCAGTTCAAACGTGGCATCAGCGTCGTAGGCCCACACCTCATGTGGAGGCGCGATGAACGTGGTGCCAGGGTAGACCAGTCTTGAGGTCTCCTTATGGCGCAGCATGAAAGCGGCGGGCCAGCTGCTTGCGAGCATTTGTTCCTGGTGAGCGTATGGGATGAGCAGAGCGTCCCCTGGTAGCGGGAGGTTCCGTTTATTGAACAGATGGGATAGCTTGAAATTCCCCAAGCCTTCAGCGTCTACAGGCATAACCTCAGTCCCTTTGTGGTCGTTGTGATTTCGAAAGTCTAGTGGTGCGACGTGACCGTATCGCGGCGGGAGGCCAACGCATCGGGCTGTCCAGCTACCCACGATTCGGACCTGACTTGCCAGAAGTGTAATTCTCGAACGGCCTGCGGAACACACGATATAGGTAAACCAATGAGCGTCCGGTGTTGGCCGAAAGCTGCCCTCCACCAACGTCTGCTTTGGGTCCAGGCTGTGTGAAAACGCAGTAAATACATCGAAAATTCAGAGTCGAGCTGACTGCCTGTGGAATCAGCACGCGAGAGCGCGAATAGCCTCACCCAGCGAAAAAAACGTTTGCAGCGCTATATGGGCCGCGTCAGCGGCCCATATAGCTGTTTGCGGGCCAGCAAACAGCGGGGTTTACGCCCTGATCGCCTCAAGTAACCCTGCGATGCCGAAGATGCTCATCATTCGTTTGAGGTTGTAGGCGAGCACGTGAAGGCTCATTTCGGTGCTTACCCTCGGCAGGGTTTTGGTCAGGAAGTGGGTACTTCCCATCCAGAATTTGAGCGTGCCAAAGGGATGCTCCACCGTCTGCCGGCGAACCGTCATCTTCCCCGGATCATGCTCCAATCGAATCTGCACTCCTTCGACTACGGCTTCATGCTCCCAGCGCTTTAATCGCCGCTCTTTACCGGTCGTACACTGCTTCTGCATGGAGCAGCTCTGGCATCCTGAAAACCAGTAGCAGTGCAGTAGCATGCCGTCTTCCACTGAGGAATGCCGGCGCGTCAGCAACTGACCCGCAGGGCATCGATATTCGTCCGAAGCAGCCATGTAGATGAAGTCCTGCTTGCCGAATCGGCCTTCCGCTTTGCTGCTCGATGTCAGTGGTTTAGGTACAAAGGTGGTGATGCCAGCTTGCTCGCAAGCAAGGATTTCCGGGCCTTTGTAATAGCCTCTATCAGCAACCACCGTCAGCGCCTCAACACCGATTTCTTCCCGTGCCTGGTTAGCCATATTGCTCAGTTGCCCGCGATCATTACCAACGTTGGTCACCTCATGGGCAATGATCAGATGGTGTTTGTCGTCGACTGCTGTTTGTACGTTGTACCCAACTGTGCCGGAGCCTCGGCCGCTTGTGGCCATTGAACGGGCATCTGGATCGGTAAGTGAGATTTGCTGATCGGGACTGGCTTGAAGCTGCGCCTCGATGTCCTTGAGTTTTTGCATCTGCTGTTTCAGTTTTTCGACTTTGTCTTTCAACCGCTCAGTCTTGGCCTCGGCCACTTCCGGCGCTGCCCGATCCGCTGAATCCATTGCCGCTAGATAGCGGTCGATGCTCTGCTCGATCTGCTGCATGCGCGCCTTCACTTTACCTTGAGTGAAATTGCGGTCGCGGTTATTCACGGCTTTGAATTTGCTGCCGTCGATGGCGATGATCGATTGGGAAAAGAGATTGAGGTTGCGGCAAAGCACAACGAACTGCCGGCAGACGCTACGAATGGCTTTACCATTGTCTCGGCGAAAGTCTGCAATCGTTTTGAAGTGAGGCGCCAATCGCCTCGTCAGCCACATCAGCTCGACATTGCGCCCGGCCTCACGCTCAAGCCGGCGGCTGGACTGAATCCGATTGAGATAGCCATAGATGTAGATTTTCAGCAGGACTGCTGGATGGTAGGCCGGACGACCCGTTGCAGCCGGATCGACACCCTCAAAGCCGAGTGATCCCAGGTCGAGTTCATCGACGAAAACGTCGACCACCCGAACTGGATTTTCTTCGGTGATGTAATCGTCCAGGCACTCCGGCAGCAACGTGACTTGCGTCCGAGCCTCACCTTCAATGAATCGCTTCATGATCGTCCCCGCCCCGATCTCGACGATCAGAAGGTTAGACAATCGCAGGCGTTTTCACACAACCTGGACCCATAGCGGACATTGGAGAAACTTAGGTGTGCGAGTATTAAGTAAGCGTCCGGAAACTCACTTTCCGAACGGTGAGTAGCAGTGGGAGGTTGCTAGCTGGCCCAGTTTTTGTTGCTGGCGCTTGCTGCAGCGTATGCCTACACTCCAAAACCTATAATACCAGTGCAGAACGGCGGACAAGCTCTTGCAAGGGCGTTCACAAGGATATGTCGAGTTGGATCGTGAGCAATTACCTACCAGCAGGAGCATTTTGAAAACAGAGCCGCGCTTGGGAGCGTTGCTTGCACTGGGAGGCTTGTTGGTGTTGGGCATGCCATGCGTGGAAGCACGTACGCTGTCCCAGATTCGGGAAAGCGGCGTCCTGCGCATATGCGTGGCTGGCTCAAGCGCTTCCTTCTACCGGACTAACGCGGAGGCGTTCGCGCGGTCACTCGGTTTACGCCCACAGGTAACGGAACTGCCGAGTTTCGATGCGCAGTTTCACGACGATCGGGGCGAGACCGTACGCGAGGCAAGCTACGACCCGAAGCTACTCGCCGACGGCCGCTGCGATCTTTATCCAAATGACTTGCAGATCGTCCCTTGGCGCGAAACGAAGATGTTGCTCGTGCCCTATTACCGGGTACGCAACCTGGTCATCGCCCATCGCTCCAACCAGTCCCTTGGCAACGAGGTGTCTGATCTGCTCGGTCTGACGGCGGCAGTGCAGAAGGGTACGGGCTACGAGCAGTGGATCGATGAAGCCAACCGCGGTCCTCTATCCAGTCAGCCGGTCAGAATCGTCTATGCGCCAACCGAGCAGGCTGTGAAACTGGTAGCCGATGCGAAGGTGGATTTCACGGTGTTGGGTAGTGAAAGCGCGCTGCGCTGGGCCCGTGAAGATCCCGAACGTCTCTCCATTGCGTTTCCGGTCAGCGAAGCGACCAGCGTTGGGTGGGGTGTTGCGCGCAACGCGCCGGATCTCGCACGAGCGCTGGAGCAGTTCTTCCAGTCCAGCAATCGCATTGATTCGCCGCTCGATGCGAGCTGGCGGCGGTACTATCGCGTATCGCTCATGGAATACCGGCTGTTCGAGGAGTCCCTCAACGAGGACGGCCTCGATATTAAAACCGTAATGAGATGGGCGATCCCGAGCTTGGTCGCGGTCCTGCTGTTGCTCGGCGCCATGCTGGCCTGGAACCGACGCCTCAACCGGGAAGTAGACGAGCGCAAGCGCGTTGCCGCAGAGCTAGCCGAGCGCGAGGCTTTCACCCGCGCGCTCATGGATACCAGCCCCGCCAGCCTGGTGCTGGCAGATCGGAACGGAGCTGTCAGGGAAGTAAGCCAACGCTTTTCACAGGCGACCGGTTATGTCAGCGAGGACCTGCTCGGGCGCAACGCCACGAGCCTGTATGTCGACCCTGAGGAGCGCGAGCGCTTCCTCGAACTGCTGACACGAAATGGCAAGGTCGAAAACTTCGAGACCCGCCTGCTGCACAAAAATGGATCAATTCTCTGGGTTCTGGTCGGTGCATCATTCGTGACAATCCACGGTGAGACCCTGGTCGCCAGTTGGGTGCGCGATGTCACGGATCATCATGCGGCAGCAGTGGCGCTTAGCGAAGAACGCGCGCGGCTGCAGGCAATCCTCGATACGAGTCCAATCAACATAGCCTTTTCTACCCAGGGCGTGATCCGCTTCGCCAACCCCCGCTTCTGTGAAACGTTCGGCGTAGGCGTCGGTGACGCTGCTTCGCAGATTTACGCGAATGAGCATGATCGCGAAGCCATCGTCGAACGCCTCACGGACGACGGCATCGCAAAGGACCAAGAAGTACCGATGCGTGACCGGCAGGGGCGCGAACGCACCATACTTGTCACCTACCTGCCAATCCAGATCCAGGGGGAGCAAGGGCTGCTCGGCTGGCTGCAGGACATCACCGAGCGCAAGGCAGCAGAGCACGCGCAGCAGCGGGCGAAGGAGATTGCTGAAGAGGCGACGCGGGCAAAAAGCGACTTCCTTGCAAACATGAGTCACGAAATCCGCACGCCCATGAATGCGATCATCGGCATGTCTTACCTTGCGCTGAAGACTTCGCTGGACCAGCGGCAGCGCGATTATGTCTCGAAAATCCACAACGCGGGCACTTCGCTGCTTGGCATCATCAACGACATCCTCGACTTCTCCAAGATCGAGGCCGGCAAGCTTAGCGTCGAGGTAGTGCCATTTGAGATAGACGCAGTGCTAGACAACGTGTCCTCGCTGATTGCGCAAAAGGCCTACGACAAGGCCATTGAGCTGCTGTTCGACCGGGCGTCGGACGTTCCCGAGACGCTGCTTGGAGATCCGCTGCGTCTGGGCCAGGTCATCCTGAACCTGGTAGGCAACGCAGTGAAATTCACCGAACAGGGGCAGGTTACGGTCGTGGTTCGCAACCTGGGCCGCACCGGCGACAAAGTTCAACTGCAGGTTCGTGTCCGCGATACCGGTATCGGCATGACTCCCGAGCAAACCGGGCGACTCTTTGAGGCCTTTGCCCAAGCCGATAGCTCCACCACGCGACAATTCGGTGGTACCGGCCTGGGCCTTGCCATCTCGAAGCGCATCGTCGAGTTGATGGGCGGAACGATCGCGGTTGACTCAGAACCGGGCAACGGCAGCACGTTCTCTTTCAGTGTCTGGCTTGGTCTTGACCAGCACATGCGTACGCAGCGCCAGATTGTCCCTGCGGAGCTCGCCGGAGCGCGCGTCCTGGTCGTCGATGACAATGCCGACGCGCGCCAGATCCTTTCCGACATGCTTCTCGTAGCGGGGCTTTCGCCGGTCGCGGTGGCGTCAGGCGAGGCTGCTCTGGAGAGCCTTCGCGGTGCTGCGGCCGACGACCCGTTCCGGGTGCTATTGGTGGATTGGCAAATGCCAGAGATGGATGGCATCGAGACGACGCGCCGGGCGCTTGGCCTGCAGCCTGCACTGTACGCCATCATGGTCAGTGCATTTGGGCATGACGAAATGCACGCCGCTGGGCAAGCGGCCGGCATTCGCGCGTTCCTGGTCAAGCCGGTCAACCAGTCCTCGCTGGTAGAGGTACTGGTCAACTTATTCGCGCCGCAAACGGGCGTGGTGGCGCTAACCGTACCCATTGCGCAGGCGAAGGTGCTCGCCGGAGTGCGCCTGCTCGTCGCGGAGGACAACGAAATCAACCAACAGATTGCCAGGGAGCTTCTCGAGGCTGCCGGTGCCCTGGTGGAAGTTGCCGGCAACGGCTGCGAGGCGCTGTCGATGTTGGCTGCAGCGCAATACGACGCGGTGCTGATGGACGTACAGATGCCGCAGATGGATGGTCTCGAGACGACCCGGCGTATTCGCGTCGGGCCTCACTGCGCACAGATCCCGGTGATTGCTATGACCGCACATGCCAGGGTCGAGGACCGGGAGCGCTGTATCGAGGCGGGCATGGTCGACCATGTGACCAAGCCCGTGGATCCGCAAGCACTCATCGCCACGGTTCTGCGCTGGGTCGTACCTCGGTCGGCGGCAGTGGAGCCGTCCAGCGCCGCATCGGGCGAGGAGCGCCTACCGGACATTCCAGGGCTAGATAGCGCCGACGGACTGAGGCGAGTGGCGGGCAATCGCCAGCTATACATCAAGCTGCTGGGTCAATTTGCCGACCGCAGGGCTATGGAAGGGCAAGCGCTGAGGAACGCGCTACGTGCGGGTGATCGGGCGACGGCCGAGCGAATGGCCCACACCGTGAAAGGCGTTGCAGGCAACCTCGGTTTCAGCGGCCTGCAAGCCATGGCCGGTAAGCTGGAAACCGCGATCGGGGCACACGCTGAGTCGGACGCATTGGTGAATGAATTGATCGAGGCGCTCTCGCTGGCCGTGCATGCAATCCGTCAAGCGCTGGGTAGCGGCCAGGCAGCACCGGCGGTGGTATCGAGCGTCGACTGTGCACAGCATGCCATAGCGCTCATCCACCTGCTGGAGGCCAATGACGGAGCAGCGCCGGATTATATGGAACAGTATGCGGATTCGTTGCGCGGAGCACTCGGCCAGGACAGTTTCGAGCAGTTGATGAATGAGGTGAACAACTTTGACTTCGAGGCCGCACGGCTAACCCTCAAACGTGCATCGACGGCCCGCGATACCCCGTGCTGGAGGGAACATCATGAGTGAAACGCTAAACTACCCACTTCCCCCGATCATCCTCATTGTCGATGATACGCCGGAGAACATTACGCTGATCAATGGCCTGCTGAAGGACATCTACCGCATGCGGGTGGCCATCAGCGGTGAGCGCGCGCTGAAGGCAGCGGTGCAGGAGCCTCGCCCGGATCTGATTCTGCTCGACATCATGATGCCTGATCTGTCGGGGTATGAGGTGGCAGAGCAGCTCAAGCGCGATCCGCGCACCGCTCATATCCCGATCATCTTCATCACCGCCATGGCGACAATGGAAGACGAGATCCTGGGTTTGCAGATGGGCGCCGTGGACTACATCACCAAGCCGATCAACCCACCCATCGTGCTGGCACGGGTGGAAACCCAATTGAAGATCAAGGCGGCCGCCGACTTTTTGCGTGATCAGAAGGCTTACCTTGAGCAGGAAGTCCAGCGCCGCACCGCCGAGGTCATCGCTATCCAGGATGTGACCATTCAGGCCATGACCTCGCTGGCCGAAACCCGCGACAATGAGACGGGTAACCACATTCGACGAACTCAGCACTACGTCAGACTACTGGCCGAGCTGCTTCGCGAACATCCGAGGTTCCAGCAGTTTCTCAATGAGGAAAGTATCCGCCTGCTGTTTAAGTCAGCCCCGTTGCATGACATCGGCAAGATCGGCATACCCGATGACATACTGCTCAAGCCGGGGCGCCTCACGCCGGAAGAGTTCGAGACGATGAAGACCCATACGGTACTGGGACGCGATGCAATCCGGCATGCCGAAGAGCAGTTGGGCACCTCGGTGGGATTTCTGCGCCTGGCCAAGGAGATCGCCTACAGCCACCACGAGAAGTGGGACGGTACCGGTTATCCCGATGGGCTGAGTGCCGATGACATCCCCATCAGCGCCAGGCTCATGGCATTGGCGGATGTCTATGACGCGTTGATTAGCCGACGCGTATACAAGAAAGGCATGTCACACGATCAGGCGCTGGAGATAATCCGCCAGGGATGTGCTACGCATTTCGATCCAGATATTTGCGAGGTTTTCCTGGCCAACCATGAGCAATTCCAGGCTATCGCTGTGCGTTTTGCTGATCGCGGTCAGGATGGCTAATCAACGCATCGCCGTGAAATCAATGCCAAGGGCTTTTGGTCATTTTTTTGAGGTTTTGAAATGCCCTCTAGAGGCAATGCAAACTCCATCTATTATTTGGCATCACATCTGCCTGAACGTCCGTTATGGTTCGTGGTTATCCACGCCACGCGGCCCACCACCGTTTCGCGGATCGCGTGCTGGCTGACCAAAGCGCTCAAGGTGTCTGACTGGATCGCTTCACCATTCATGGCGCCAGATCCCGCCGCCGGCGTGCGGCGGCGTCTTCAACGGCGATAAACAACCCCTCAATCGAAGCGGGGGTTAGCGCATGTGCGGCTTCCACCCCCTCCACAAAACCTTCTGCGCGCTCTTCGGCCAGTGCAAAGGCAGGCACATCTGCTGGGCGGCCGAGGCGTGCCAGGTGATTGGCGAGTTTGGTGCGGACCAGATCGGGCATGCTGACACCATTGCGCGAGAATACGACGCTCATTCTTTCACCATTATTGTTGAGGTGAGGGATAACGCCAGGAAGGCGCTTCCTGATCGAATTAGCGGTCACTGCGTAAAACCACCGCTGTGGGGGTTGGTCTACAAGCGCAGGGGGGGCTGGTTTTCACCGGCCCACAAAAAAGCCCCCACACTGGCTTCAAGTGTAGGGGCCTTTTGAACATAAGCGGCGTTATTGGTAACGCGAACTAGCCGACGCGCGCGGCATCCGGTTTGCCGAATTCCTCGGACGTCATCTCACCCAGGTAGGACAAGCTGCTCAGAATTGCATTGGGTTCAGCCCCGGCAATCTTTCGAGCTGCGACAATCGGGTAAGCAATGACTGCTATTGGCCGATTTCTGCCCGTCGCGAAGGGCAGCTGTGGGTCGATAGCAGTCATCGCGACTGGCCGCTTTCGACCCATAGCGGCCACTCACAGCGGCCAGCATTGCCTCATTCTTTGCGGACAATACATTTGGCGCTTATGGAGCTTTGTGCGAAAGGCGCAGGGCGAGAGAATCTCCACCCCTCCAGCGCGGCAACAGGTTCGTTTCCAGCAAAAATAAAAGTGATCGGCACCTGTGCCCCCGAGGCGGCCATTACCTGCCAGACTCAATGCTGTTTGTCTGATGCGATCTTAGCGCCGCAGAGGACGAGGATCAGTAACGCTGAGGTGAAGAGCAAAGAGAAGCTTAGGGACGTCGCATGAGCGATCAATCCAATCGCAGCCGGCCCCATCAGTATGCCTAGGTAGCCGATCGCATTGACTATCGCCAGCGCTTGAGCCACGGGCATTACAGTCTGATGCCCGGCCGCGGAGCAAAATATCGGAACGAGATTCGAGATTCCTAATCCGACGAGCACGAACCCCCAAACCGAAACAATCCAGTGGTCGATGCCCACCGCCAACGCCATGCCGCCCATAGCCAACAAACTTCCTATCAGTAGCACTGTTCGCGACCCGACTTTGCTGACGATCCAATCACCTGACAGCCTCCCTACTGCCATGGTCACCGAAAACGCGGCATACCCGATGCCCGCAATATCAGAATCCACGTCCCGGTTTGAAGTCAAATAGACAGCACTCCAGTCGAGCATAGAACCTTCAACCAGAAAAGCGATGAAGCACAGCCCCGCCAGTAGCAACACTAGCCTGGTTGGCTTCATCTTAGCCGGCGCTCCCTCTAGCTCCGCGAACGGGAGCATGTGACGACCAAGAGATAAGAGCACCACGCCTAATCCAAGAGCTAATGTAAGTATTGACTGTACAGGATTGAGGCCTAACCAGAGCAGGAGGCTTACCGTGCCGGCGCCGAAAATGTTGCCGACGCTGGCCAGGCCATGAAAGCCAGACATCATCTGCTTGCCGTGGTGACGCTCGACAAGCGAGCCTTGAAGATTCATGTTTACATCGGCTGTACCGATGGCGGCCCCAAAAATAAACAAAAAAAACAAGAGTGCCCAATATGAAGTGGCAGTTGCCAGACCAACAAGGGCAACAGCGGTAACAGCGCTTGCAAGATAGACAGTTCTCCTGCAGCCAATTCGATTCGCTAAACGGGCCACAAACGGCATCATGCACATTGATCCGGTACCAAGGCCCAAGAGGAGCAGGCCTAATTCCGCCTCACCTATCTGCGCCCTTTCCTTAGCAAATGGAACCAAAGGTGCCCATGCGCCCATGCAAGATCCCGCGAGGAAGAAAGCATATCTGGAGGCGGAAAGCGTATGAGAGGTAAAAAAAGCTCGTTCCGTACTATTCATCTAATAAAGCCTGTAGTTCGCAAGCGGACACTAAGCCCGTAACTTATGGTTCAGATCGGTAATAAAATTTTTGCTGACGCGTGCGACCTAGAGAGCTAGAGCCTTTCCCAGGTAGAGCTAGCTAGTAAGGACGCCAGATGAGTAGCCGAATTTTTCGCCGACATCTTAGCTACCGTTCATCGCGCAACCATCAAAAATAGCATTGATGAGTTGTGACCAGAGAAAGTCTTCATAGGGCGTTTTGGCGTTGAACTGACTGCAAAGTGTCTTCGCCTACTTCCTCAAGCCAATAATCGATTCGTCGAACTTCGCGTCATACAAACAATCATCAATAACACCGGTCAATGTGTTCATCCAAAAAATTTCCTGACCCACTAGCTATTTGTTTCGGGCTCTTGCCCAGCGCAAGAAACCGTACAGATGTACGATTTCTATCCTACTGCGAGCGCTGATCGAGGTCAATGAAATCGTACGGTTGTACGATTTCTTGCCCTATGCTAATGTCAGCTGGCAGAGATAGGAGTATGCATGACGAACGAGAAACGGAAGACTTGGCAGCAAGACCCTCATCGTAGGGAGAATATCCTCAAGGCAACCCTAGACTGCATCGAACTGCACGGGGTTGTATGCACAACGTACCGAAAGATTTCCGAACTGTCGGGCGTGCCTCTCGGTTCACTTACACACTACTTCCCGAGCATGCAGGAGCTGCTGCTGGAGGCATTCCAGCTGTTGGCTCAATGCGTATCTACTCGATTTGCAGCAGCAATTCGAAAAGCAAAGACTAAAGAAGACGCTTGCAATGCGATCGTGGATGTTATCTTTGAAAGATTCACATTCGGCACTAGAACGATCCAGCTGACTTGCGAGCTCTATATTTTCGCGGGTCGTAACTCTGTAATGAAGAATGTTATGAAAGACTGGATGCTTGAAATCAGAGGATCACTCGAACTCTTTTTCTCCCCCTTGTCAGCAGTCGCGTTAGATGCTCTGATTGAAGGAGTCATTCTTCATCGATCGGTAATCCCCATTGCTCGTGAAGACGCTTACAAAATGATAGCCAGGCTATCCGATTTGTAATAGTCATTGTTTGCAGACAGAAAAATAAAGCGTTATCTGGCCAGCATATCCAAACTACGTAGGTATAAGCGGCACGGTAACGTCCTGCCTGATGATTGAAAGAGGTTGCCGCTCTCGCTGCGGGATGTAAACCGACGCCGTTGCTGCGTTTCTTGTAAGGGTATGAACGTCCGCTCTGGGTCGGTTAGCGACCGTCCACCGTATCGAGTTCACCCTTGTTCTCCCCTAACGCGGAGGACAACCCATGAAAACCGCTGCTATCTACACCCATCGCCCATGGAACAAGGGAAAGCTAGTCGGGCAGAAAGCTCCGCTCCGACTCAGAGATATCTGGGCCATCCGGGTAAGGCTCCAGATCGCGGAGAAATCTTGGGATCTGGCGTTGTTCAACTTGGCAATCGACAGCAAGCTGCGAGCCTGCGACTTAACCAAGCTTCGTGTACGGGACGTAGCCCATGGAGAGCATGTGTCGTCACGAGCGATCGTGATGCAGCAGAAAACTCACCATCCAGTGCAATTTGAGATCACCGAGCAAACCCGTATGGCTTTGGAAGCCTGGATGCATCAGGCTCATCTCCGTAGCGAGGACTGTCTGTTTCCGAGCCGGCTACACGGTTCAGATCATCTCTCCACCAGGCAATACGCTCGAATAGTGAAAGCCTGGGTGACAGCCATTGGCCTTGATCCGGCGCTGTACGGCACCCACACGCTGCGGCGAACGAAGGCCTCGTTGATCTATCGTAGAACCAAGAATCTGAGGGCAGTCCAACTCTTGCTTGGCCATACGAAGCTTGAAAGCACCGTCAGATATCTGGGGATTGAGGTCGACGATGCCTTGGAGATGGCAGAGCAGACGGAGGTCTGACCATCCAAAGCGACGGTCAAGGGCAGACCGTCGCTAACCGACCCAAAGCTGCCGTTCGTTTGAGGGAATATGTCGGCCATAAGCGGACATATCGGACAATGATGTGGAGCTGCTCCCGTCACTTACGCATCTACTTCGTCAAACGCAACGCCTCAAGTACAAGAGCGAAGGCCGGGGAAGGTTGTCTGCGGCTGGGGTAGTAGAGGTGATAGCCAGAATAAGGCTCGCACCAGTCCTCCAGTACCCGGATCAATCGGCCCTCTTCAAGGTAAGGGAAAAACTCGTCTTCGGGCAGGTAGGCGATGCCCAGGCCTCCGACTGCTGCGTCAGCGATATGGGTGGTGGTGTTGAACACCAGTTGCCCGTCAACCCTCACCCTCAATTTCTTGCCTTTGCGCTCGAACTCCCATGCCTCCACTCCCCCGTAGGTGGGAAAACGGATGTCGATACACCTATGCGAAGCAAGGTCGTTAGGATGCTTGGGTGTGGGATGTTCAGTGAAATAGCTGGGGGCGGCAACCACGGCCATACGCAGATCGCCGCCGATCGGCATGGCGATCATGTCTTGCGCTACGGTACCGCCAAACCGCACCCCGGCATCGAAGCGGTCAGCCACGATATCTCGGAAGCCGTAGTTGATATCGAATTCGAGCTTGATGTCTGGATAGGTCGCCAGAAGGGGTATCAGCTTGGGCAGCAAGGTCGTCTTGATGATGTTGTCGCCACAGGTAATACGAATCTTGCCCGCCGGCTTGTCCCGCAATTCGGTCAGCGCATCTAGCTCGGCTTCGATCTCATCGAAACGGTGGCCGATGGTATGCATGAGGCGTTCACCCGCCGCCGTCAGCGAAACACTGCGAGTGGTGCGTGTAAGCAGGCGAATCTGCAACCGCGCCTCCAACGCTGACACAACCTGACTTACCGCAGATTGGGTTACACCCAGGTGTGCTGCCGCGCGGGTGAAACTGCCTTCGCGAGCCACCGTCACGAAGGCTTGCAGGTCGTTGAAATTGTGCCGAGGCATGCGTCAATCCTCTTATTCAGTAGCAGAGGTTATAGCGGCTTTTAGCATTAATTAGCTAATCAAAGTCTCAATCTTTCACGACAATGCTCTAGGCCCTCGTGTGTTTTGCACGCGAGCGGCCCAAGCAATCGTCAGAACACTCGACGATCGATCTTCAACCCGTGAGAGATGACCCAATGAAGAAACTCCTTGTAGCCCTGGGCCTTCTGCTCAGCTCGGTCACAGCCCTCGGAGCCGATATGTCCAACGGTGCAGACAATTTTTTCAAGAGCGACAAGGTGACCATGGAGAAGGTCGCCTTCAAGAACCAGTACCAAATGAAGGTCGTGGGCAACCTCTTCATCCCTAAAGGAGTAGGTATGACCGCCCGAAGCCCGGCAATCATTGTTGGCCATCCCATGGGCGCGGTTAAGGAGCAGAGTTCCACCCTGTACGCCCAGAAACTGGCGGAGCGAGGCTTCGTGACCCTGGCGTTAGATCTGTCGTTCTGGGGCGAGAGCGAGGGCAGCCCACGTAACGCCGTTCTCCCAGACCTCTACGCAGAAGACTTCAGTGCGGCTGTCGATTATCTCGGAACTCGGGCGTTCGTAGATCGGCAGCGCATCGGCGTGCTGGGCATCTGTGGCAGCGGCAGCTTCGCGATAAGTGCGGCCAAGATCGATCCGCGAATGAAGGCTATCGCAACGGTCAGCATGTATGACATGGGCGCCGCCAATCGCAACGGCCTCAAGCATTCGCAAACTCTGGAGCAACGCAAGCAAGCAATCTCAGCAGCAGCCGAGCAGCGCTATGTGGAGTTCGCCGGCGGCAAGACTCAGTACACCAGCGGCACCGTGCACGAGCTGAGGGACGATACCAATCCGATCCAGCGCGAGTTCTTCGACTTCTACCGCACGCCTCGTGGTGAGTACACGCCGGCAGGTTCCAGCTCCGAGCTGACCACCCACCCAACGCTGACGAGCAACATCAAGTTCATGAACTTCTATCCGTTCGCGGATATCGAGACCATCTCCCCTCGCCCGATGCTGTTCATCGCTGGCGAGAACGCCCATTCGCGCGAATTCAGTGAGGAGGCATTCCGCCTGGCTGGTGAGCCCAAGGAACTCTACATCGTCCCCAGCGCCGGACACGTCGACCTGTATGACCGGGTGAAACTCATTCCTTTCGAAAAGCTCACCCAGTTCTTCCAAAACGGCCTGAAGTGATCCGGTGGGCACCATGAATACCTCATTTACTGTTCACGCTGACCAGCCACTGTCCCGCCCTAGTCACTGGGGCGGGGTGTTGGCGATGACGCTCTGCGTCTTTGCCCTGATCGCCTCGGAGTTCATGCCTGTCAGTCTGCTGACACCGTTGGCAGTCGATCTGCATGTCAGCGAAGGAGCGGCAGGGCAAGGCATCGCGATCTCCGGTGCCTTTGCCGTGCTGACCAGCCTGTCGATCACCTGGCTAGCCAGAAGCATGGATCGCAAAACGCTCCTTCTTATCCTTACGAGCCTTATGGCGATATCCGGCGCTGTTGTAGCGCTCGCACCGAGCTTCACCCTCTACATGGTCGGACGAGCGTTGATTGGTGTTGTCATCGGCGGATTCTGGTCTATGTCAGCGGCAACGGCGATGCGCCTGGTGCCAGATGATCAGGTGCCCAAGGCGCTGGCTGTTTTCAACGGCGGTAATGCGCTGGCCACGGTGATCGCGGCGCCACTAGGCAGCTATCTGGGGTCGGTGGTCGGCTGGCGCGGCGCGTTTCTCTGCCTGGTGCCGGTAGCGGTCATCGCACTGGTCTGGCAATGGTTCAGCCTGCCCAGCATGCCGGCCCAGGTGCGCAAGCGAGGTGCGGCCAACGTTTTCAGGCTGCTTGGGACTCGTTCGGTGTCCTTCGGCATCGCGGCTTGCGGCGCCTTCTTCATGGGGCAGTTCGCGCTGTTCACCTACCTCAGGCCGTTCCTGGAAACGGTGACGAAGGTTGACGCCACAATGCTGTCGCTGCTCTTGCTGGTGATTGGCGTTGCCGGCTTGGGGGGGACGTTGTTGATCGGCGCCCTGCTGAAGAAGGGACTGTACCGCACGTTGATAGCTATTCCGCTGCTGATGGCGGTGATTGCCCTCTCGCTGATCCCAGTTGGCAGCGCAGTAGTGCCGGTGGCGATCCTGCTGGGCCTGTGGGGACTGATGGCCACGGCAGCGCCTGTGGGCTGGTGGAGCTGGGTCGCTCAGGCGATGCCCAACGACGCCGAGGCCGGTGGTGGGTTGATGGTGGCAGTGGTGCAATTTGCCATCGCCTCGGGTTCGATGTTGGGGGGCTGGCTGTTTGACCACAGCGGCTACCAGAGCACCTTTACTACCAGTGCGGCCATTCTATTGATTGGTGCGGCTATGACACTCATGGCCATGCGTGTACAACCAGGCCGAAGTCAGGATTCTCCATGATCAGCCTGCATTTGTGCCGTGCGGGCATCTGGCTCTGCCTGCTGCTGATGCTCAGTGGCTACGTAATTGCGGCGCCTAAGCCGAAGGAGAAACTTATGTGGATGACCATTGGTGACAAGCGCTTCGCTATTACCTTGGACGATAATGAAAGCGCACGGGCACTCGCTCAGTTATTGCCCTTGACTCTGGACATGACCGAACTCAACGCCAATGAGAAGTACGCGACCTTGCCGCAGCGGCTTCCTACCCGTGCGGCGAGGCCTGGCACCATCCGCAATGGAGATCTGATGCTATACGGCAACGATACGCTGGTGATCTTCTACCAAACGTTTGAGTCAATCTACGCCTACTCCCACCTGGGACGAGTTGATAGCCCCGATCAGCTTATCGAGACTCTGGGGAAGGGGAATGTGTCCGTTCACTTCTCTATGGACTAGGTGGTGCATCGCTAGACCTGATGAGTGTCTGATACAAGCCGTTTGCTGTCCTCCACGAACGGCAGCTATGGGTCGATTGCGGTCAGTCGCGCCATCGCTTCTTCAATCAGCTCGGAGCACGCGCTCCAATGGCTTGTGTTGACCGACAAGGTTCGCCTGCTCGTCGATAACTACGAGGGAGACCCGGTGAGCGATGACTATAAGCCAATCCACGTCTTCGGCAGCAGACGATCAGAAATTGATGAAACGGCAATCGATTTCTTGGAATACGAATCATCCATTAATGGGTTCAGGGGCAGTCTGCAGATTGGAGTTCTGGAGTATCTGGAACCGGTCAGAAACTGGATCAGTCCTGTGCCGGCGAACGACCCTTCAAACGCACCCACCGAGATCGAAGGTCAGTACGAGGTGACTTCACCTGAGACTCAGGCTGGCTGACCTAGCCGTGCCGACAGTATGATGTCAGTTTGAGTACAAAAAGTTGGGCCCGCGTAGGCCCTTGTCCGCTAGCTATTATTTTTTGCTGCTTTGTGAGCTTTCAGAAAAGCTTCACCAACTTCAGTGGATAGGATTGATATCATTTTCATCATGACGGTATTGTCGACGTTTGGTGAAATAGCCAGCAAGGTTAGAGTTATTTGGCTTAGCGAAATAGCAGCGGAGTGACCAGGGTCAGCCATTCCAGAGTCGCTCGAGCCGACCAACAAAAGGTCGTCGGTTGTATCGGTTGTTCCCAGCGAGGTTCTAATGGTTTTAACACCTGCGTGAATGTTCTGGCTTGCCCACTTGTAGTACGGCCTCCAGTGATCTAGTGCAACTGCTAGTTCTAGATCCGAAAAGTTAACATTTTTTTTGCCTAGCGCTTGGTCTGCCCAACCATATGGCTTCGCAAATTCTGCGCCATAAAGAGAAATGATTTCATCGTAGCTGGATTTTAAGCTGGCTAAATCTTCATCGCTTATCGTTTCTGCTTTCAAGCGAGGAGCATATTTTCTGTGTTGGTTAGCACCCTTGTACGAATCCACAAATTCGTGGTGACTATATCTTACTGCAATTTCTGGCCCAGACTTAGCCAAGAACATAGCTGTTACCGTTACTTCATGTAGCGCCCGCCAGCGTGAGTGCGCGGCATCAGCAAAGCCATTAGTCAATAAGCAAAAAATCTCTCTTGCAATTAAACAGGCTTTAGCATGTAACCTTGTCTGAATGTCAAATAGCAGATTTCCTGTTGCGGCTGCGTGGGGGCGCATCTCTTCGTTTAGGTCGCTACCCGCCTCTATGCAGAGGGAAATTAATAGTTCAAATGCATCAAAGCCGTCCTTCCAACGAATATAGTTGCGTACCTTGAACTCTTCGTAAATTTTTCTCTGCTCTTCAAGGCCACCTTGATAGGCATCCAGCTTTACTGACTTAAGTAAGCTTTTGGTTGTGCTTTCCAGAATTTCATTAATCTTTTCTGGAATTTGGTTTACTAAAAATTCAGCCTCTTCCTCTGTCTTGGCGGAGGAGATTAAGTCTTTGATGGTTCTATTAAGTTCGTCTTCAAGGATTTTCATATTCTATTTTACCGTTATCATGCGAGCAAGATATTGATGGATCAAGTTTTTGTGTCACTATCCGACGATTCTCTTTCAGCTAGCCGAACATGTGCTTGATGATGTTGCATTGCCGTTATTTGGGCCAGATCAACAGTTTGGGTAAGACTTCATTCAATCTCAGGTGCCAGCGTTTAGGCGCTGGAGCCAGGAGTTCAAACGACGATTCGATAACCGCCAGAGTTTCGCGGTGCGTGCGTGGCAAGGAATCGTCGATAAACACTTGCCACGCCTGACCCTACCTTTCCAAGCGTACCCGCAATCGTCTGGCACGCTCCTGGAAAGCGGTATCACCACCTTCCAGGATCTCACACACTGCTGTCCGGACTTCACAGCTCTCAAGCCCTCCCGAAACATACGAGATAGGCGGTAAACCACCCGGAGTATTGGGCCCCGAGGATGCCACTATGATCTGATCAGCGTCAGTGTTGATCACCAGGTTGGCATTGTGCGTCACCATGATTACCTGACGTTTCGCTTTTGCCGCGATGAAGAGCGAGACCAACTCATCAAAGACCGATTTGGGGTCGAGGTTTTCCTCCGGCTGGTCGATGATGAGGGGACGATCATCCGCATCATCGAGAGCGAGATACAGCAGTAGCAGCACGATCCCACGCGTCCCAGGCGAAAGCTTTCTGATATCGATACCGTCATATAGGATCTCGTAACTGACAGTCATGTGGTCAGTGCTGTACAGCCAGGTAGCGAACTGCTTGGACCATGCGCGAAACTCCGCCTGCTGTGCTTGCGCAACCGGAGCATGCTCAATGAAGTGCTTTCGGTACTTGTCCATAAAGGCAGCCATCGCAATCTGAATTTCCTGAGACGAACCACTTTCCCAAACTGCTTTGAGATCCTTCGTAGCAGCAGTGATCAGCGAGCCGCGCCCGTTGAACGGCCCTGACTTTCGTCGATCAAGCAGCTTCTCTTCACCAAATTCACCCCAAGTGGCGACATCGGCGGTCCGACGAACCGATATACCTAGTTTTTTCAGCGTTCCTGAGGATGCTCCCAGGCGGGCCATCAACGGGGCGTAGAGCTCGGCCAAGGCGTTTTGCTCATTGATAATCGCCTCGAACACCCGACCGTAAGTGTCACTGCGCTCAACCTGCAATGCTTTACGGCGACCTTCCGCCCCTTGAGCATCTGTCAGCCTGGTTTCCAGCGTCTTGAGCGTTGCATTTTCTTGGGTGATACGTTCGGTCAACGCCTTGAACTGCTCTTGTATGAGCTTATCGGCACTGAACAGAGTTTCGAGCCGAGCCATTTCAGCAGCGATCGGCGCCAGAGGAAGCGTTGCAAGATCCACGGTGTCGG
Source organism: Pseudomonas sp. TE6288 (assembly GCF_054062095.1). NCBI lineage: Bacteria > Pseudomonadati > Pseudomonadota > Gammaproteobacteria > Pseudomonadales > Pseudomonadaceae > Pseudomonas > Pseudomonas sp. TE6288. The sequence goes on along the minus strand of NZ_JBSSEW010000002.1, from coordinate 290,849 downwards.
CAATCAACGGGACTAGAGGATCACCAGGCACTGGTGGAACTCCTCGTAGTTTGGTGATCTCCTGATCAGACCACTGGATATAACCGGCAAGACTCTGATCGACATCCCCTTTGTAGATCAGGAGAAACTGTTCCCATTGCTCTTGGCCCAAACCACTGTTGGTATGTCTGGCTTGGACTTGGCGGAGCATTTCAGGCGCCCCAGTAGCTCGCATGCTTTTGACCTCGTCCTGCAGCGCCACGAAAGTCCGCCGCTGGCTGCTGTAGGCCTGGATCCGACCCCGCATCGCCTCCGCAGCCACGCTAAGCTGAGCATGCCGTGTCGCATGGGCCTCTGTGCCCTTGACCACGAGTTTTGCCAAGTCGACAGAGTATCCTTCGATCTGCAGTTTCTTTTGGGCAACCTGAGAGCTAAGCGGGGCAACCGAGCTCTCTTTCTCAAACTCGGTGGCGATCCGCTCCGAGATATCGTCTATCGCAGCAGCCTCCCGGTCCCTCGCCTGCTGGAAACGAATTGTCAGCTGTTCACGGAGTTGTTCGAAGTCAATCGCCCCATCGCGACTATCGGGGCTATGGGAATCAAAGATGACCCTCTGAATCTCATCAACCAGGCCGTCTGACATGCCCTTCGCGGAGCACAGCTCTTCGACGAACTGCTGTGAGAGGTAGCGAGCCCGTGGGAAGGCCATATGCCCGTTTGCATCCCGCCCATCCAATGCACGCTCAACCGACGCCCCACCTCCCCAGGTAAGGGTTGTAGAAGCATTGCCGATCAACCTCCGAGCACGAGCCAGAAACGATGCGCTGCTATTCTCGTCTGCATCCCAACTCTCTTGGCTGATGGCATCGCAGCCAGCAGCGATAATATCGGCCAACGCCGTCTTCCCCGACCCTCGCGCGCCAATGATAGCCACCAAACCTGGATTGAGCGGAATATCTGGCGTAGCAGCCCAGTCCGCGTTGTTTATCCTCACATGTGAAATTACCTGAGATGGCAGTGCAGATCGGGGCGGCAGCTCTCCTACGTAAGCGCGCCCCTCTGGGTCGATGCAGGCTTGTCGGAGAGCGTCAAAATCCAGCGCACCTTTGATCCACGAGAAGCGGTTATCAACAGGCTGCCCAATTGATTTCTGGTCATGTGAATCGCTGCCGTGAAGGCATGGCTTGCACCCGTCATAACGATGGCGCAAATCCTCGGCCGTCATGGCAGGTCGCTGGCCGAGCCAGAATTCCCGCTGGGCTGGGTGGCTGGAAAAAATGATGTGCGCGAATTTTTCGATTTCTTGCCGCAGGGTTGTGTCGGCAGCCTGTCGAACCCCAGAAGTACCGTCACTCGCATTACCTGCCACAGCTACCAACGTATTTTTCTTGGCCCAGTCGCTTTCTCCCAACACCTTGCGCAGCTGGTCAAAATTGACTTTGAACTGGGTCGCCCCATGCCGCAACGCCGCAAGGTCATCCACGATCGAGGCGTCTGCGCACTTACCGAGCTTGATCAGCTCTTCTCGCGTGCAGTCGAAGCGGTCACCAAAGGCTTGGAACTGGAGCCGCTTGAGGATGCGCTTGATCTCGGCTACGTGATTGGGATCTTCAGGGCTGACGAGGAGGTGAAGATTCACATAGCCCGTTTTGGCGAACACGTCCAAGCGAAGCTCAATGTTGGGGAAGATGAGCTGAACACCCGGCAATCGACCAGCCGCCTTGTGCTTGAGGACTTCCTCATAAGTATCCGTGACGTAGTAGTCAGTCACGGCGATCGCCTCGACTGCCGGCTGCAGCCCCTCCAGCGAACTGAGGTAGGCCTCCCAAGGGTCGTTTGAGCCAAACCGATTATTAAGCACCGTACCAGGAGCGTGGATGTGCGGCTCCCACCGATGCCATTCAGATCCCCTGCTAATCATCTGAAGCCCCCCATTGCCATATCCGTACCTGGACCGCGAAGGTTTTGTCGGAGCTTAATCGAGAGCCAGGGGTATTTCATATGGCTATTTGATAGCGCTTCGATGGGCGACCGAGGCAGGCGTTAACGAAGCACCGCTACGTCCTCGCCCGCATGATGCTCCGCCTAGTCGCTTGCCAGATGAGCCGGACTGGTGAGCAAACGATCGAGTAGCTTATGCTGTGGATTGCGATGCGCAGATCGTGGGTTGGGTCTGGCGTCCTAGCGACACGCACCATGGTCCCGAGCGGCATTGGCGAAAAATAAAGGTGGTTTTCAGTGGTGATCTCAAGCGTGAAGCTCACCGATGATCAGCAGGCAGTGGGCTTAAAAACGGCGCTGCGCGTCCTCGAGGAGTGGAATGCCACTCATGATCAGGTATGTAGCATCCTCCGCATCTCGCCATCTTCGAAGAAGCGTATCTCCCGTCACCCTGACGCCATGATGCGCCTCGATATTGACCAGTTGCAGCGTGTCAGCCTGGTGCTGAACATCCACGCCGCCTTAAGGAATACATTTGATAACCAGTCCAACGTAAAGGGATTTCCTTCCTTGAAGAACGACAATGACTTCTTCGACGGTCGTTCACCGCTAGAGGTGATGTCGAAAGGAGACCTCATCACTCTTTACGAAACCTACAAGCGGATCGATCACCTCCAGTGGCATAGCTGATCAAGGGCTACGAAGGCTCCGCGGGTAGCAGGCCATTCTCGAATCCAAGCGGGGCGGCTAGCATGTAGATCCGTCGAAGCGGATGCAGAGGCCCTGATGAGGTGCTCCAAACCGTTTCGGAAGTCACTGATGTACTATCCCCCGCTCACATTTCTCAAGAGTGCGTTACTTGCTACCGAAAAACTCACCGGTCACAGAACCTTTCGATGAGGAATACTTTGCCTCGACCATACTAAGAAACAATGAGCTATGCGGGATAGTAAAAAACGAGTCTCGGTATCTGGAGATCACCGATTTCGAGCTGAATGCACTGAAGCGAGGAGACCTCAGAGCTTTTCGCGGGATTTTCGATCATGATGTCATGTACAGGCACACCCTTTATCCGATTGGCGTGCTGTTCGACAGGGCCAGATTCCGAAATGTATCGTTCCTGCCCAGAGGAACTTTGAGGGTATGCGTTGAATGCGTCATTGAAGACATGCAGCGCCTAGGCACCGCCTACATACACCGAACCCATGTAGCTCCAGGACCGCTAGGTGTTGAGGTCTGCCATCGGCATGCATCGCGTTTACTGGAGAGGTGCCCTACGTGCCAAGTAGATTTCCAGCGGCACAAAATCACGATGCTAGGCTCATGCCTGACCCAAGAGCGCTATGGCAAGGCGTACGCTATACAGGGCCAAACTGCACAAGATTATTCCCAATTCGTTTATGACGTGCTAAATCTGAGTAACCCGGAAAAATATCGACTTCTGTCAATTACAACAATAAATCGCTCCCTAGAAATCCTAGGCTATGAAAAATCATCAATTAAGAGCTATTTTCAGTTCTGCATAGATCAGGATCATAGAACAGGGACTGGCAAACACGTCTATGTGCAGACTGACGCCGATAACAAAAATCTGGCTCGCACACCAATGCAGTTATTCACACGGGTCGCTTATCTCCTATACGGTAACCTGCAAAACTTCGTGACTGCTATGAGTGCCTCCCGCACCATCAATAAGTGATATAACTTCATCATCGGAGACCTGCGACACTCTAATGCCAGCCTGCCTGAATAAGCTGGACTTAGTAATAGCTAAATTTCCCGCAGCTAGGAAGCGAGCGGCCCAGTGCAGCTTTCTGAGCTGATGATCATGCCGGCTTTCCAAACTCGCCTTGATGAATGCCAAAGACCTAGGTAGCTTCCGCCGCTGTCGAAATGCATCAGGAGGAACAGATAAGGCGCGACACAAAGCCGCTAGTGAAATAAAAATTGGCCTACCTGGCAACGCGTACAGATCATCTAAAGCGCGTGACAACCTTGCGACTAACTCACAGTCCCTCCGATTCCAGTCAATGAGATCGCGCACCGCCCAACCTTTGGCATGACAAGAAATATAGTTCCGTAGCCAGGCCTTATCGTGACGATACAGCCAAGTATAATTTCGCGCCTTTTTAGCTGGACTTTTAGCGTAGTCTGTAGCGAAGGATTTTCGCCTAGCGACAAGTTCAGAGTGATCTACAGGCGACGCTCGACACGCGGCTTTGAGTAACGGGGTAGGGCAAAATTTCACACCTTCGGCATAGTCTTGAATTAGGCATTGAATGTCTACACCAAATGAATTGAGGAAAGTATAGAAAAAAATGGGGTGATGGCTTGAGGCACGTGACCGTAGCAAATTGAATGGCCAAATCACTTTGTCACCGTGGAGCTCGAACAGCCTGCGAAATTCGTCTCGTGGCGGGTATAGCTCTATAGCTTCGAGAAAATGCGCTGCAAGCATGCCAGCACGCACCCTTCCCCGCGAAATATACCCAGCTCTGTCTAAGACAAAAAAAAGATAGCGGGCCTGAAGAAGACTGGCGATAGCTCGGGGATGCGACCGCCCCCATTCCACGATGTCAGCAAGATTCGCAAGCCGGCAGAAGTACGCATCAGAGGCATATTCGTTCTCCTCACATTCACGAAGCCGAATCACGTCTGAGGGAAGAAAAAATTGGTTGAAATAGCCGGAGCCAGGGTCGGATGGAACACGCTGCAGGAAGCAATGATGGGCCGGGCAGATATGAACGCCAGGGGCTTGGTGTCCGACATGCCAGTAAGAGACCCCATGAACCGAAACGTCCACTGCGACACATCGGGGGCAGTACTGCCGGACGCAAAATCGCTCAAATCCGGCTGCTGTGATCCCTAATGTCATCTTGAGGCCTACAGGCTGGGCTGAGTGCATCAGCTTCCTGGCCTGCTTGCCTTTCTCAGGAGAGAGAAAAGGCTCGAAGTACGGAAGTAGCGTATGGTTGTCCGCCAGGCGGGTAAAGCCTGACGCAGCTTCAAGATGGCCCAGGTAACACGGCAGATTAGATGCGTAGCTGCGAGTGACGCTTCCAAACAGATCCGTCAGCGTCGGCCGTACCCCAAGACCTCCCGAAATCAGATGGTATCGGGTTACCAGGCTAGTGATAGTTTCATCAGGAAGGGGCGTAGGGAAGTTCAGCACAGAAGCCATATCATCCCGCTCCCTACCTATCACCAGAGATCTATATCACCGTCCAAGCTAGTAAAGCCCTTCTCGGCAGCAGTGGTTTCCCAATCATCGGACTCTGCGACCTTCTGCGCGTCGCTAACCACCGAAGTATCAGCTACCGCAGCCAAGTGGCCGCGCCTGCGGCCGGCGGTTTTCTCCAGTAGGTCATTCGACAGAGGGTCGGGCAAAGGGGTACGGTGAATAAGCAATCCCATTCGCCGTGCCTGGCGCATGCGAGCAGCGGCGAGCATCTGGGCCACCTGCTCACGGGCCGGCATCATGTCCTCGAAATCGTCGATTTGCAGTGGGTCATTACTGCGCAAAGCCTCGATGGGCTTATGCAGGATGATCATCTGCCGTTCGTATACTTTTCGGTAAAGCGCAGGAGTAATTTTCTCGTCGTTCGATAGTGCGTACCACTGGGTAAGCATCATCAATTTTGCGAGGAAATCAGTATTGCCCTGGCTCAGGTCATACAAAGTTTCGTTAAGCTCGGACGTTAATTCGATCGGCTCCTGCGTCCAATTGTAGGCAAGGAAGGTTTGAACCAAAGCGCTCCATTCGTCGTCCTGTATTCGGAACCGATCAAAATAATAGTCGCTCATGCCAAGGGCACGCCTAGCATTTCGAACAACCTTCGAGAAGAGTTTGAAGGTAGAGTTCGTTCCCGAGTAAACTAGCGGTATACCTGAGTCATTAGATAACGTCAGGAAGAAGTTGAGAATGCGTTGTTTCGCATCAGCATCAGCTAGCAGATTTAAATTCTGTAACTCATCAACAATTAAAACACCAACATTGAAACTTCGGCTGAGCTGACTAACATGCTGAAGCAGCATACTGACACTTGCTCTTGGCTTCATGTACCTATCGGTGTAATCAGTGCCGATTGCTGCATCGAGGGCGGAGAAAAAAGAAGCACACAAACCACGCGGCGACCCATCGTGAGGGCAATCAACTTTTAACCAGACAACCTGCGTCCTTTTCAAGGCCTTACCAGCATATCGCTTGTGGACAATCACCTGAGGGTAGGTCTTGACCAGGCTGTTTAGCAACGTAGTCTTCCCCATGCCGCTCAGCCCGAAGATAGCAAGCGAGGATGCAGAGGATTTGAAGCCACAATGACGCAGCTGGTCGTCATCAGCAGCGTGAAGCATGGCTACGGCGTCCCTATCCAACGGGTTTCGTGCGGTATAGCCGGCCCGGATTAGCTGACTGAGAGAGGCTTCGAATTGAAGATGCAGCTCCATAGGAACAACAATGTCACTAATGCGACTAACACAGTGTGCTCTGAGCTTCGCGCTCAACGCCATTTCAGCCGCGTTAGGAAATTCGGGAAAATTACAGAGCAGTTCGCCTATGACCTCATCTTCATGGATCGCGGGAAGCGCCTCAATCAGCGGATTGCCGTCGTAGTGAGCGAGCCCAGTTGGGGTGTAGGTAGCAGGAGATGAGCGGATCATCATTCAGGCCTCTTGAGCTTGGAGGAGATCAAATTCAAAACGACCTTCTTACGCGCTGTAGGCTCGCGCGTCGGGGCATCTTGATCCGAGGGCTCAGCGGAGGGGGGCGACGAAGGTGACAATTCGTCAGTCGACAATCGGGAGAGTTCTGCACTGTCTGCTGCCCGAAGTACCACTACCTCAGATTGGCGATTAGCTGTCTTATTGGCCTTTGCCGCAGCTTTGGAAGGCGGAACAGGCGAATCCTGCTTCATTTTTTTCGCTTGCAGAGAAATTTCATCGTTAGCATCTCTTGTCCGAGCTGCTATATTAAGCCGATCGTACTCTTTTTCAGGTGATACTTGCTTCAAAACAGCAATTCGGTCTTCGATCTCCTCTAGTCGGAATCCACTGTACTTTCCCTTCAAGTATTCAACTATTTCTAACCGAACGAAGCCCGTTCCATCACGAATCCAAACATTATCCACGCTATTGGGGTCGTACCAAACTTTCAGCCTCTGCACGCCGAAATTATGTGCTTTGGCAAACCATTCTTCGCGCTGAGCTAGATCGCATGTGTAATAGACACCTTTGAAGTAAATCCCCGCTCGGCGTATGGACGCTAGCGCGGAAGGTAACAGACCAATCTTGATCTCAGTATCCGTGCGAGTTTTTAGCCTCAGGAGATTATTTTCCATCCCCCACTTCCAAATATCTATCGGATAGAGATCTATCTCATCCCGGACCATATCGTTTGTGGCGAGATGTGGTAAATGTAAGGTTGCGTTGTGGTAAAGGATTTCATTAATGATGATGGCAGTGAATTGATCCAAATCATATTGAGCATCCAGCTGGTAGTCGCGGTCCCCACGCTCCATTCTTCGAGCGTCGACGCCACCCGGCATGAACTTAAGACTAAGCCCTTGATTAATGAGCTTGAAGCGACTCTCTACGATTGATTTCCAATCGGGTCTATAAGGTGGAGCAATTTTCAAAATCACATCCAAGGTGTTGGAGAACTCCTCACCTGCATGACTCAGCAGTTCAGCCCGGTCTGCTGAAACCTCAGCCGGAATGTGATGGCAGGGCCATTGATTCTCTTCAATTGTTATGCCGTAGCGCTTGCAATAGTCCACTTTGCTTGTAAAAGCGTTGTACAAAGCATGGCGAGCACCCTCCCAGCTTGGACCTTCAAGTCCGACATGCACACCCGCAATCATGCGCGAATAGGCATCCACGACAATATAGAGTACCGGCCTACCTATTATCCAATTTCTATTCACACGATGGACGAGATAAATGTCTGCAATAGTGGCGTCAATTTCGTATCGATGGGCCGGGCCGGAGACGCCATCCACAGCAGTCCCTTTAATAGCCCGATGGTCTTTAAGCCAGCGAATCTGACCAGCGTGAGATTTCAGTATAGACAAACGATCAAAGTACTGACCCGAGTAGCGTCTGAACTGGCTTATGGTGGGATGTTTTCCGCGTTTCACATCCCCGACGGCCCCATCAGAATGAATCTCTCGATAATAGTTTTGAATCATCCAATCGAAAGATTTCTTAACAGATGACTCCTGCTTGTTGACATACCTTAGAAAGGAAGTCTCAATGCACGTTAGATCAAAGCCATTGATGCGGATAGCTCGATCTTGCTTGACTATTCCACGGTAGAGCGGCGGTCTTCCTGGTTGAGCACCCTCTTTGTAGAACTTCCGTTTTCCTGGGCCTCCCCAATTGGTAGATTGCCAAAGGAATACGTTTTTGGACTGCCCATGGGCCCAGTATCTGTAAAGTAACCTGTAGATCATTGCTCGCGAAATATTCAGCCTAGCCGCATGGTCAGCTACACGCTTACCGAACTCACCATCAACAAACATATCACCCGCGTTTTTACGTTCTACGAGGTCTTTAATCAGCTTCCAAGATTTTTCACGCGACAGCTTTTCTTTATCACTGAGCTCGCTTTCATCCTTGAGCATATATGCCGCAGGAACGTCCTGTTCGACCCGTAGAATCCCCTGCCCTATCTCAAATGAGATTTCCTCAATGCCCACCACCCCTGGCTTCTTCAAGGGATACTCAAGTCCTATGATCAGCGCCTGCCCGGTTCTATGGTCGACGTCTAAAATCCTTGATACCGACTTTATCAAAGCGGACTCAAGTACGGGCACCAAGACGTAGTTAATCGATAATTTCACAGCATGACCTCGCCCATAGATACCGTTGCGAAGGGCACCCTTAGCCCAATAAGCGGCTTAGAAATTCCGAGTTCATAATCATCTAGCTTGACTATAATTCTTTTGTGCCAGATGAGATAGAAAATCAGCTCCTTAACCACCGCATATTCGATGTAAACGTGCTGACTGATAAGCCTCAACAATCGTCGCAAAGAGATACTTTCGATTTCCGCAGAGTCAGCAGCACTTAAAAACAGCAGAATCTTCTGCACGTTGCTATCAGATGCAACAGAAAGGGGTAAATTCGCATAACTTCTAAGGATAACAAGATTTTTGATCTTTATATGCGGAAGGTCTTCAAAGAAACAGAGCTTAGAGGCAACTCCTCGCCGGGCCCAATACTCCTTCTCGATCTCCTGCTTTTCGAAGATACGCTTTCTTTTCTCGACTGTTGCGTTAGCAATTTCACTTCGATATTTAAGTGAAACGGCGACAAGCATTGAATCACACCCAGGCCGAGCATAGCTCAGCATGAAATCTGCGGTAAAAACGAACGGCACATCCGTACCAATATACCGGGCGGGCTTAATATTTTTTTGCAGCGCAATGGCGTAGGTCTCGTCGTAGTCAATCAGAGGGAACTGCTCACGGATGTCCGTGATGTCTTGATTGAACTCCATTAAGACCAAAAACATGAATTCGCCGTTGGACAAGCAGTGATGTCCTCGAGCGACCCGGACCCCAGGAACAACTCTGGACGTTCCCCTGGAAGGAACCGAGCGGATTTTTAGCCAAGGCCGATAGGACTCGCGTTCACCGCTGCCCACGCCTTTTTTGATCAGCTTCTCGAGGTAATCCCTGCTCACTAGCTGGCCCCGACGCGGATTGAAGGCCGCAGGAGGTGTCGGGTTAGGCTGGGAGGGGTTCATAGCGGTGCCAGCCTCGGAGCGCAAGATCGCTTCAAATCGACGATGCGGCCGCTAGACGGTCGCTTGGAGTCCGATTTTACGCCTCCGAGGGGCTTGTTACCTACTTAATTTCGCTTGTTACATACTTAATTTTTTTGTTACGCCCTTTTTTATGAAGCAACAGCCCTCCCTTTGCAACAGCAGTAGCGTTACTCCACCGTCACCGACTTGGCCAGGTTGCGCGGCTGGTCTACGTCGGTGCCCTTGAGCACGGCGACGTAGTACGACAACAGTTGCAGCGGGATGGTGTAGAGGATCGGCGCCAGCGCATCGTTGATGTGCGGCACGTTGATCACGTGGGTGCCTTCGCCATTGCTCATGCCAGCATTCTCGTCGGCAAATACCACCAGCTCACCGCCACGGGCGCGGACTTCCTGCAGGTTCGACTTGAGCTTTTCCAGCAGCTCGTTGTTAGGAGCCACGGTCACCACGGGCATATCGTTGTCCACCAACGCCAGAGGACCATGCTTGAGCTCACCAGCCGGATAGGCTTCGGCGTGGATATAGGAGATTTCCTTGAGCTTGAGCGCACCTTCCATGGCCACCGGGTACTGGGCACCGCGGCCAAGGAACAGGGTGTGGTGCTTGTCGGCGAACAGCTCGGCGATCTTCTCGACCACGCCATCCATCGCCAGCGCTTCGCTCAGGCGCGCCGGCAGGCAGCGCAGCTCGTCCACCAACTCGGCTTCGACACCGGCCTCGAGGGTACCGCGCACCTGGCCGAGGGCCAGGGTCAGCAGCATCAGCGAGACCAGCTGGGTGGTGAAGGCCTTGGTCGAGGCAACGCCGATCTCCGGCCCGGCCAGGGTCAGCAGGGTCAGGTCGGATTCACGCACCAGCGAGCTGATGCCCTTGTTGCAGATGGCCAGGCTGCCGAGGAAACCCAGCTCCTTGGCATAGCGCAAGGCAGCCAAAGTGTCGGCGGTCTCGCCGGATTGCGAGATGGAGACAAACAGCGTGTCCGGCTGCACCACCACCTTGCGATAGCGGAACTCACTGGCAACTTCCACCTGGCAAGGGATGCCGGCCAGGCTTTCGAGCCAGTAACGGGCGACCATGCCGGCGTGGTAGCTGGTACCGCAGGCGACGATCTGCACATTGCGCACTTTGCCGAACAGCTCGGCGGCCTGTGGACCGAAGGCCTGCACCATCACGTGGTCATTGCCCAGGCGACCTTCCAGCGTGCGCTGCACCACGCCGGGTTGCTCGTGAATCTCCTTGAGCATGAAATGGCGATAGTTGCCCTTCTCGGCGGCTTCCGCGCCTTCGTGGTACTGCACCGTCTCACGCTGGACCGGCTGACCGGCCAGATCCCAGATCTGCACCTGATTGCGGCGAATCTCGGCGATATCGCCCTCTTCCAGGTACATGAAACGGTCGGTGACCTGGCGCAGGGCCAGTTGATCCGAGGCCAGGAAGTTTTCACCGAGGCCCAGGCCGATCACCAGGGGGCTGCCGCTGCGGGCAGCCACCAGACGGTCTGGCTGGCTGGCGCTGATCACAGCCAGGCCATAGGCGCCATGCAGACGCTTGACCGCTGCCTTGAGCGCCTCGGTGAGGTCGGGGATGGTCTTGAGCAGGTGGTGGATGAGGTGCACGATCACCTCGGTGTCGGTCTGCGAAACAAAGGCGTAGCCCAGGCCCTTGAGCTCTTCACGCAGTTCCTCGTGATTTTCGATGATGCCGTTGTGCACCACCGCCACTTCATGGCCAGAGAAGTGCGGGTGGGCATTGTGCTCGGTCGGCGCGCCATGTGTGGCCCAACGGGTATGGGCGATGCCCAGCTGGCCGGCCAGCGGGTCGGCGGCAACCGCGCCTTCCAGTTCGCTGACCTTGCCGATGCGGCGGCGACGCTCGAGCGCGCCTTGCTGGGTCAGGACGGCCAGGCCGGCGCTGTCGTAACCACGGTACTCAAGACGCTTGAGGCCTTCGATGAGGATGGCTGTGATATTGCGCTCAGCAACGGCACCGACGATTCCACACATAAGATGTTGCTCCTAGCTGATAGCGGCGCAGATAAGGGTGATGCCGCGGGCTTGAATCCGGTCGCGTGCCTCGGTGGGCAGGCGATCATCAGTAATCAGGGTGTTCACGCTGCCCCAGGGCAGCTCGAGGTTGGGGATCTTGCGACCGACCTTATCCGACTCGACCATGACGATGACCTCGCGGGCCACTTCGGCCATGACCCGGCTCAATCCCAGCAGTTCGTTGAAGGTGGTTGTGCCACGTTCCAGGTCGATGCCGTCGGCACCGATGAACAGCTGGTCGAAGTCGTATGAGCGTAGTACCTGCTCGGCCACCTGGCCCTGGAAGGACTCCGAGTGCGGGTCCCAGGTACCACCAGTCATCAGCAGCACAGGTTCATGCTCTTGTTCGCTGATAGCCCGGGCCACATTGAGCGAGTTGGTCATCACCACCAGGCCTGGCTGGCGCCCGAGCTGCGGGATCATCGCCGCCGTGGTACTGCCGCTGTCGATGATGATGCGCGCATGTTCACGGATGCGTTCCACCGCCGCACGAGCGATGGCCTGCTTGTAGAGGGACACCGGCTGAACCGTGTCGCCCAGCAGCTCCTGAGGCATCGTCACCGCGCCGCCATAGCGGCGCAGCAGCAGGCCGTTGGCCTCCAAGGCGTGCAGATCCTTGCGGATGGTCACTTCGGAGGTTTCGAAACGCTTGGCCAAAGCGTCGACACTGACCTCGCCCTGCTCGTTGAGCAAGGCCAGGATGTTGTGGCGACGTTGGGGAGTATTTCGTTTCGACATTTCGGTTAAGTTTCGATTCGAAAGATAAGTGTTGCAATCAAAACCTAAGTCAAACGATTCGTCAAGTCAGCAGGACCGGAAAATAAAAAGGCCGACTTATTCACATAAGTCGGCCTGTGCAAAACGCGCTGTGGATAACTCAGCTCTTCCTGATTTTCTCCGGCCGCTTCCAGCCTTCGATATTGCGCTGGCGTGCACGTGCCACGCCCAACTGTCCGGCTTCAACCGTCTGGGTGATGGTCGAGCCCGCTGCGGTAGTGGCCCCGGCCTGGATTTCCACAGGGGCCACCAGCGAGTTGTTGGAGCCGATGAACACGTCCTCACCCATCACCGTGCGGAACTTGTTGGCACCGTCATAGTTGCAGGTGATGGTGCCAGCGCCGATGTTGGTGCGGGCGCCGATCTCGGCGTCGCCCAGGTAGGTCAGGTGGCCGGCCTTGGCGCCCTCGCCCAGGTGCGCATTCTTCAGCTCGACGAAGTTACCCACATGTGCCTTGGCCTCCAGCACGCTGCCTGGGCGCAAGCGGGCGAACGGGCCGGCATCGCTGCCCTCGCCCATCACCGCGCCTTCGATATGACTGTTGGCCTTGATGATCACGCCTTTGCGCAGTGTGCTGTCCTTGATCACGCAGTTCGGGCCGATCTGCACGTCGTCCTCGATGACTACCTTGCCTTCGAGAATGACGTTGATATCGATAAGTACATCCCGGCCGACGGTCACCTCACCGCGCACATCGAAGCGCGCCGGATCGCGCAGGGTGACGCCCTGGGCCATCAGGCGACGGCCTTCGCGCAGCTGGTAGTGACGCTCGAGTTCCGAAAGCTGGCGGCGGTCGTTGGCGCCTTGCACTTCCATCGGGTCGTGGGGCTGCTCGGTGGCGACCACCAAGCCATCGTCCACGGCCATGGCAATCACGTCGGTGAGGTAGTACTCGCCCTGGGCATTGTTGTTGGACAGGCGTCCCATCCAGTCGGCCAAGCGTGCGGCCGGCATGGCGAGGATACCGGTGTTGCCTTCCTTGATCGCCTTCTGCGCTTCGCTGGCGTCCTTGTGCTCGACGATCGCCGCCACCTTGCCCGCGGTGTCACGCACAATGCGGCCATAGCCGGTCGGGTCCTGCAGGGTCACCGTGAGCAGCCCGAGCTGTTGCTCGCTGACTTTGGCCAGCAGGCGCTGCAAGGTTTCCACCTCGATCAGCGGCACATCGCCGTAGAGCACCAGCACGGTGTCGGCAGTGATCGCCGGCAGCGCCTGGGCCACCGCATGGCCGGTGCCCAATTGCTTGTCCTGCAGGACGAAATTCAGATCGTCCGCTGCAAGGCGTTCGCGCACCAACTCCGCGCCATGGCCGATAACCACGTGAATACCCTTGGGCTGCAACTGGCGTGCGCTGTGGATAACGTGGCCGAGCATGGAGTTGCCGGCGACCGGGTGCAGTACCTTGGGCAGCGCGGAGCGCATGCGGGTGCCTTGGCCTGCGGCGAGAATGACGATATCAAGGGACATTGACTGGCTACCAATCCTAAGCGGTCAGGGACGTGACCAAAGGGGAAATTCAGAAAAGAAAAAGGGTAGCCGAGGCTACCCTTTAACTCAATCGCATTGGAAGTGACCGGCCAAGGCCAGGTTACTTGCCCTTGCGCAATTGCTGGACAGTACGCAGCTGAGCTGCAGCTTCGGCCAGACGTGCGGCAGCAGCACCGTAGTCGAAGTCCGAGCTTTTCGCGTTCAGCGCGTTCTCAGCAGCCTTGAGGGCTTCCTGAGCCTGAGCTTCGTCCAGGTCGGCAGCGCGCTGCACGGTGTCGGCAAGAACCTTGACCATGTTCGGCTGCACTTCGAGGAAGCCACCGGAGATGTAGAACACCTCACGATCGCCACCTTGCTTGGTCAGCGTGATCGGACCAGGCTTGAGATTGGTGATCAGCGGCGCGTGGCCTGGAGCGATACCCAGATCGCCCAGGTTGCCGTGCGCTACTACCATCTCGACCAGGCCGGAGAAGATCTCTCCTTCCGCGCTGACGATATCGCAATGGACTGTCATAGCCATCTGCTTGCCTCAACCTGATTAGCGCCCCTTGCGGGGCGCCGGGATTACAGTTTCTTGGCTTTCTCGATCGCTTCGTCGATGCTGCCGACCATGTAGAACGCTTGTTCTGGCAGGTGGTCGTAGTCACCTTTGAGGATGCCGCTGAAGCCAGCGATGGTGTCCTTGAGCGAAACGTACTTGCCTGGCGAGCCGGTGAAGACTTCGGCCACGAAGAACGGCTGCGACAGGAAGCGCTGGATCTTACGAGCGCGGGCAACCAGTTGCTTGTCGGCTTCGGACAGTTCGTCCATACCCAGGATCGCGATGATGTCCTTCAGCTCTTTGTAGCGCTGCAGAACATACTGAACGCCACGAGCGGTGTCGTAGTGCTCGGTGCCGATCACGTTCGGGTCCAGCTGGCGCGAAGTCGAGTCCAGTGGGTCGACCGCTGGGTAGATACCCAGGGAAGCGATGTCACGGGACAGAACGACGGTGGCGTCCAAGTGGGCGAAGGTGGTCGCTGGCGACGGGTCGGTCAGGTCGTCCGCAGGTACGTATACGGCCTGGACGGAGGTGATCGAACCTTCCTTGGTCGAAGTGATACGCTCTTGCAGAACGCCCATCTCTTCGGCCAGGGTCGGCTGGTAACCTACTGCCGAAGGCATACGGCCCAGCAGTGCGGATACTTCGGTACCGGCCAGGGTGTAACGATAGATGTTGTCGACGAACAGCAGAACGTCGTTACCTTCGTCACGGAACTTCTCAGCCATGGTCAGGCCGGTCAGTGCTACGCGCAGACGGTTTCCTGGTGGCTCGTTCATCTGACCGTAGACCAGCGCTACCTTGTCGAGAACGTTGGAGTCCTTCATCTCGTGGTAGAAGTCGTTACCCTCACGAGTACGCTCACCCACACCAGCGAACACGGAGTAACCGCTGTGTTCCATGGCGATGTTACGGATCAGTTCCATCATGTTCACGGTCTTGCCGACGCCGGCACCACCGAACAGACCAACCTTACCACCCTTGGCGAACGGGCAGACCAGGTCGATAACCTTGATGCCGGTTTCCAGCAGGTCGTTGCCGCCTGCCTGGTCAGCGAACGAAGGCGCTGGCTGGTGGATACCGCGACGCTCTTCTTCGCCGATTGGGCCGGCTTCGTCGATCGGGTTGCCCAGGACGTCCATGATACGGCCCAGGGTTGCCTTGCCGACGGGTACCGAGATGGCAGCCTTGGTGTCGACGACATCCAGACCGCGCTTCAGACCTTCGGTCGAGCCCATCGCAATGGTACGAACCACGCCGTCGCCCAGCTGCTGCTGAACTTCCAGGGTGGTTTCCGCGCCTTGTACTTTCAGCGCGTTGTAAACACTCGGCACGGCATCACGTGGGAATTCCACGTCGATGACGGCGCCGATGATTTGCACGATACGTCCGCTACTCATAGCTGGATCCTCTGAATTTTTGAACCGTTAAACCGCGGCAGCGCCGCCGACGATTTCCGAGATCTCCTGGGTGATCGCAGCCTGACGCGCCTTGTTGTAGATCAACTGAAGCTCTTTGATCAAATCACCGGCGTTGTCTGTGGCGTTCTTCATGGCGATCATCCGGGCCGCTTGTTCAGCAGCGTTGTTCTCGACCACCGCCTGGTACACCTGCGACTCCACGTAACGCACCATCAAGCCGTCCAGCAGCTCTTTTGCGTCGGGTTCGTACAGGTAGTCCCAGTGGTGCTTGAGTTCCTGATCCGGGGTTGCCACCAACGGTACCAACTGCTCGACCGTCGGTTTTTGGGTCATGGTGTTGATGAACTTGTTCGAAACCACCGAGAGGCGATCGATACGGCCGTCGAGGTAGGCGTCCAGCATCACTTTGACGGAGCCGATCAGATCGTTGATCGATGGCTCTTCGCCCAGGTGGCTGATCGCGGCTACGACGTTGCCGCCAAAGATGCGGAAGAAAGTCGCACCCTTGCTGCCGATCACGCACAGGTCGATTTCAACGCCCTGTTCGCGGTTTTCGCTCATGTCCTTGACCAGGGCCTTGAACAGGTTGGTGTTCAAGCCACCGCACAGACCACGGTCACTGCTCACCACGATATAACCAGCGCGCTTTACAGGGCGCTCGATCATGAACGGGTGGCGGTATTCCGGGTTGGCGTTGGCCAGATGACCGATCACCTGGCGGATACGCTCCGCGTAAGGACGGCTAGCAGCCATGCGCATTTGTGCCTTGCGCATCTTGCTGACCGCCACTTTCTCCATGGCGCTGGTAATTTTTTGCGTGCTTTTGATGCTCGCAATCTTACTGCGAATCTCTTTTGCGCCTGCCATGTATCACCTATCAGGTTAGCAAGCGGGGGCCGGAGCCCCCGCTGCGGCTTACCAGGTCTGGGTGGCCTTGAACTTCTCGATACCGGCTTTCATGCCAGCGTCGATTTCGTCGTTGAAGTCACCCTTCACGTTGATCTTGGCCATCAGTTCGGCGTGATCACGGTTGAAGTAGGCAATCAGAGCTTGCTCGAAGCTGCCAACCTTGGAGACTTCTACGTCGGTCAGGAAACCACGCTCAGCGGCGTACAGCGACAGGGCCATGTCGGCGATCGACATTGGCGCGTACTGCTTCTGCTTCATCAGCTCGGTAACGCGCTGACCATGCTCCAGCTGCTTGCGGGTAGCCTCGTCCAGGTCCGAAGCGAACTGGGCGAAGGCCGCCAGTTCACGGTACTGGGCCAGGGCGGTACGGATACCACCGGACAGCTTCTTGATGATCTTGGTCTGGGCGGCACCACCAACACGGGATACCGACACACCGGCGTTAACGGCAGGACGGATGCCTGCGTTGAACATGGCCGATTCCAGGAAGATCTGACCGTCGGTGATCGAGATCACGTTGGTCGGAACGAACGCGGAAACGTCGCCAGCCTGGGTTTCGATGATCGGCAGAGCGGTCAGCGAGCCAGTCTTGCCAGTTACGGCACCGTTGGTGAACTTCTCGACGTACTCTTCGGAAACGCGCGATGCACGCTCCAGCAGACGGGAGTGGAGATAGAACACGTCGCCTGGGTACGCTTCACGTCCTGGTGGACGGCGCAGCAGCAGGGAGATCTGACGGTAGGCAACGGCCTGCTTGGACAGGTCATCGTAAACGATCAGGGCGTCTTCACCGCGGTCACGGAAGAACTCGCCCATGGTGCAGCCGGCATAAGGTGCCAGGAACTGCAGTGCGGCGGATTCCGAAGCACTGGCAACGACCACGATGGTGTTGGCCAGGGCGCCGGCTTCTTCCAGCTTGCGAACGATGTTGGCAACGGTGGAACGCTTCTGGCCGACTGCAACATAAACGCAGAAAATACCGGAGTCTTTCTGGTTGATGATGGCGTCGATGGCCATGGCGGTCTTGCCGATCTGACGGTCACCGATGATCAGCTCACGCTGGCCACGGCCAACAGGGATCATGGCGTCGACGGACTTGTAGCCAGTCTGTACAGGCTGGTCTACCGACTTACGCCAGATCACGCCTGGAGCTACTTTCTCGACCGCGTCGGTCTGGGTGTTGCCCAGAGGACCTTTGCCGTCGATCGGGTTACCCAGTGCGTCAACGACGCGACCCAGCAGTTCCTTACCAACCGGAACTTCCAGGATGCGGCCGGTGCACTTGGCGCTCATGCCTTCGGCGAGGGTGTCATAGGCACCCAGGATCACTGCACCTACGGAGTCTTGCTCCAGGTTCAGGGCCATGCCGAATACGCTGCCAGGGAACTCGATCATTTCGCCGTACATGACGTCGGCCAGACCGTGGATCCGCACGATGCCGTCGGAAACCGAAACGACGGTACCTTCGTTACGGGCTTGGGAGCCGACATCGAGGTTGTCGATGCGGCCCTTGATGATTTCACTAATTTCGGAAGGATTGAGTTGCTGCATTGCTCTGCTGCCCCTTCAAACTCAAGATTTCAAGGCTTCGGCCAGTTTCGCGATTTTCCCGCGAACCGAACCGTCGATTACCAGGTCGCCAGCGCGGATGACGACGCCGCCGATCAGGCTGGCATCCTCCGACGCGTGCAGGCGCACTTCCTGGCCTAACCGTGCACTGAGAACCTTGGCGAGTTTGTCTTGCTGTTCTTGGTTCAACGCAAAAGCACTGGTGACTTCCACGTCCACGGATTTCTCTTGCTCGGCCTTGTACAGGTCGAACAGAGTCGAAATCTCCGGCAGAAGCAGGAGACGTTCGTTTTCCGCGGCAACATGAATGAAATTCTGTGCCTTGGCGTCAAACTTGTCACCGCACACTTCAATGAATGCGGCGGCCTTTTCTGCGCTAGTCAGTTGCGGGGCCTTGAGCAGGCGCTGCATGGTGTCGTCTTGCGACACCGCAGCAGCCAGGCCGAGCATGGCTGACCAATTGGCCAGTTGCTGATGGGCCTGGGCATGCTCGAAGGCAGCCTTAGCGTAAGGTCGGGCCAACGTGGTCAGTTCTGCCATGATCGCCCTCGCTTAAATTTCAGCGGCCAGTTTGTTAACCAGCTCCGCATGCGCGTTTTGATCGATTGTGGCGCCAAGGATCTTTTCAGCACCGCCAACAGCCAGGGCACCCACTTGGGCACGCAGGGCGTCTTTGACGCTGTTCAGTTCCTGTTCGATCTCGGCTTGAGCCTGAGCCTTCACACGGTCAGCTTCGACGCGGGCCTGTTCACGGGCTTCCTCGACAAGCTGAGCAGCGCGTTTCTTGCTTTGCTCAATGATTTCGGCTGCCTGTGCCTTCGCTTCACGCAGTTGCTGACCCACTTTCTCTTGGGCCAGCTCCAGGTCGCGAGCAGCGCGATTGGCAGCGTCCAGGCCGTCAGCAATCTTCTTCTGGCGCTCTTGCAGAGCAGTGATGACCGGAGGCCATACGTACTTCATGCAGAAGAGCACAAAAATCAGGAAAGCAACGGATTGGCCAATCAGGGTTGCATTAATGTTCACGCCAACACCTCGCTCGGTCTTTGTTCATCACAGCCTTTCACTCGTTGGAAACGAGTGATTAGCCGGCGATCTGACCAACGAAGGGGTTTGCGAAGGTGAAGAACAGAGCGATACCAACACCGATCATGGTGACGGCGTCGAGCAGACCGGCAACGATGAACATCTTGACCTGCAGCATTGGAACCATTTCTGGCTGGCGAGCAGCGCCTTCCAGGAACTTGCCGCCCAGCAGGCCGAAACCAATGGCGGTACCCAGAGCACCCAGGCCGATCAGCAGAGCAACAGCGATAGCGGTCAGACCAACTACAGTTTCCATCTTTCCTCCCGACTTTTACGTCGTATTGGTTAGGTTTTTAGTTTGAAGCGGTAAAACAAATCGTTTGATACAGCATGCCCTTGCGGACTTTTTAAGCCCTCCCCCCAGACGGGCGGGGAAGGCT
This sequence comes from Pseudomonas sp. TE6288, assembly GCF_054062095.1. Taxonomy (NCBI): domain Bacteria; kingdom Pseudomonadati; phylum Pseudomonadota; class Gammaproteobacteria; order Pseudomonadales; family Pseudomonadaceae; genus Pseudomonas; species Pseudomonas sp. TE6288. Next base: position 270,947 of record NZ_JBSSEW010000002.1, on the reverse strand, counting down.
ATCAGACACGCCAGGCGGTCTTAATGGTTATCTTCGTGAGCCATCGACAGGTAGACGATGGTCAGCATCATGAAGATGAAAGCTTGCAGGGTGATGATCAGGATGTGGAACACAGCCCACGCCCACTGCAGCACCACACCCAGGCCGCTGAGCCAGAGGATGCCGGCGCCGAACATCACCGCGATCAGGATGAACACCAGCTCGCCGGCGTACATGTTGCCGAACAGACGCAGTGCCAACGAAATCGGCTTGGCGATCAGGGTGACGAACTCGAGCAGGAAGTTCACCGGGATCAGCAGGATCTGCACGAAGATGTTCTTGCTACCGAACGGGTGCAGGGTGAGCTCGCCGATGAAGCCGCCGATGCCCTTGACCTTGATGCTGTAGAAGATGATCAGCGCGAACACGCTCAGGGCCATGCCCAGGGTGGCGTTCGGGTCGGTGGTCGACACCGCGCGGAACGGAATGTGCGGATCACCGGAGATCAGGATGGCCAGCTGAGGAATCCAGTCGACCGGTACCAGGTCGATGGCGTTCATCAGGAATACCCAGACGAAGATGGTCAGCGCCAGCGGGGCGATCACCGGGCTGCGGCCGTGGAAGGAATCCTTCACGCTGCCGTGGACGAAGTCCACCAGCACTTCGACGAAGTTCTGCAGGGCGCCAGGCTGGCCGGAAGTGGCCTTTTTAGCCGCCATGCGGAAGATGAACAGGAAGATCAGACCCAGCGCAACGGACCAGCCCAGGGTGTCCAGGTGGAACGCCCAGAAGCCCATTGCCTTGGCTTCTGCAGCCGAATGGGCCAAGCCCCAGCTGCCGTCTGGTAGTTGACCGTAGGTCAGGTTCTGCAAGTGGTGCTGGATATAGCCCGAAGCGGTTTCTGCTGCCATGGTTGCCTCAAACGCCCTAAGGTCTCGAAAGTCTTTTATTCATCAGCAGGGGCGCGAACCAGCTGACCAAAAGGGTCAGCACGAAGACGCCGAATACTGCCAACGGCGCCAATGGCTTCACTCCTGCGAAGGTCAGTGCAAACAGCACTGCCGTCAAAATCATCTTGCCTGCCTCGCCCGCGTAAAACGACTTGACGATGGCCTGCGCCGCCCGGGCTCCGCTGAAGCGAAAAGCCTTCCAGGCGAAATACACATTGGGCAACCAGGCAATCAAACCTCCGCAAAGGCCTGAATATCCACTGACTACCCCTTTCCACTGCCACAACACCAGCGTTGCCAGCAGCAGTACGACAAATTGAGCCAGCAGTACCGGAAAAACCGCCCAGCGATGGAAAGGCAGGCGGTTTGGCGTGCGGATTTCCATCACAACTGCTCCTCGAATGTCGACCGCCTCGTCAACAATGACTTGGCATAATTTGTGCCGACAAAATGCGCGCAGAGTATAGGGGTGGATTAACCCCTATTCAACTCTTGGGTAGTGATTTCCGACTGCGCGCTACAACAGGAATTGTTTCAGCGGATGTGAGCAAGCACGCCTTGCAACTCGTCAAGGGAGTTGTAGCGAATAACCAACTGGCCTTTGCCCTTGTTGCCATGGCGAATTTGTACCGCCGAGCCCAGGCGCTCTGCCAGACGCTGTTCAAGACGCGTGATATCCGGATCAGGTTTGCTCGCCTCGACCGGCTCAGGTTTGCCACTGAGCCACTGACGCACCAGTGCCTCGGTCTGGCGCACGGTGAGGCCGCGTGCGACAACATGACGCGCCCCTTCTTCCTGCCGATCTTCCTCAAGGCCGAGCAAGGCGCGGGCGTGGCCCATCTCCAGGTCGCCATGGGCGAGCATGGTCTTGATCGCCTCGGGCAACGAGATCAGACGCAACAGGTTGGCCACGGTGACCCGCGACTTGCCGACGGCATCGGCCACCTGCTGCTGCGTCAGTTCGAATTCCTGCTGCAGGCGCTGCAGGGCGAGCGCCTCTTCCAGCGGGTTGAGGTCCTCGCGCTGGATGTTCTCGATCAGCGCCATGGCGATGGCGGCTTCGTCGGGTACCTCGCGGACCATGGCCGGCACGGTATCCAGGCCAGCCTGCTGGGTGGCGCGCCAGCGGCGCTCACCGGCGATGATCTCGTAGCGGTTGTCACCGATCGGGCGAACCACGATCGGTTGCATGACGCCATGGGTGCGGATCGAGTGCGCCAGTTCTTCCAGCGCCTCGGGATCCATGTCGCGACGCGGCTGGTACTTGCCGCGCTGGATCAGCTCGACCGGCAGGTGTTGCAGTTCCTTCTGGTCGATCTTGACAGCCTGCGCTTCGAGCGCGCTGACGGAAGGACCACTGAGCAGTGCATCCAACCCACGTCCGAGACCGCGTTTCTTGATGGCCATGCGGATTCCTTAAGTTGTTTGTGCAATGCGTGAGGGACGACGCTGCCGACGGACCAGTTCCCCGGCCAGCGCCAGATAGGCGAGCGCGCCACGGGATTGCTTGTCGTAGGCCAGTGCCGGCATGCCGAAGCTCGGCGCCTCCGCCAGGCGGATGTTGCGCGGGATCACCGTATCGTACAGCTGCTCGCCAAAATGCTCCTTGAGCTGCGCCGAAACATCGTTGTTCAGGCTCAGACGCGGGTCGTACATGGTCCGCAGCAGGCCTTCGATCTTCAGCTCCGGGTTCAACCGGGCGGCGATGCGCTTGATGTTATCCACAAGGTCGCTCAACCCTTCCAGCGCGTAATACTCGCACTGCATGGGGATGATCACGCCATCGGAGGCGACCAGCGCATTGAGCGTCAGCATCGACAGCGACGGCGGGCAGTCGATGAGGATGTAGTCGTAGTTCTCGCGGATCGGCGCCAACGCGTTGCGCAGACGGCTCTCCTTCATCTGCATTTCCAGCAGCACCACTTCGGCGGCGGTCAGGTCGCGGTTGGCCGGCAACAGCTGGTAACCACCGTGTTCGGAGTAGTGCATGGCCTGGGCCAGGTCGCATTCCCCGATCAGCAGGTCGTACACCGAATGCTCGAGCTCGTGCTTATCCACACCGCTGCCCATGGTGGCGTTGCCCTGTGGATCGAGGTCGATCAGCAGCACGCGACGCTTGGTCGCGGCCAGCGATGCGGCGAGATTGATGCAGGTGGTGGTCTTGCCCACACCACCCTTCTGGTTCGCGATTGCGAATACCTTAGCCATTGTTGCTCGTGTTCCCAGTCATGCCTTGCGGCGCAGTATCAGCAGATGGCGCTGGCCCTGGCAACCTGGAACGGTCAGGGCCTGCTCGCTTTCCACTGTGAAGTCTGCGGGCAATGCTACCAGTTCATCGGCAGGATGCAGCCCCTTCATTGCAAGCCATTGCGTGCGGCTGTCACCCAGGTGGCGGGTCCAGTTGGTGAAATTCTCCATGCTGCTGAAGGCCCGGGAGACGATCCCGCAGAACAGCTGCTCGGGCTGGACCTCTTCCACCCGGCTGTGGATAACCGTGAGGTTGTCCAGTTTCAGCTCCATCTTCACCTGGGTGAGGAAGCGCGTCTTCTTGCCGTTGCTGTCGAGCACCGTCACCTGCTTGTGCGGATGCAGGATGGCCAGCGGTATGCCCGGCATGCCGCCGCCGCTGCCGACATCCAGCCAACGCTGGGTGTCGTTGTGGATAAACGGCATGACGCTGAGGCTGTCGAGCAAGTGACGCGAGACCATCTCGTCGGGGTCGCGCACGGCCGTCAGGTTGTAGGCCTTGTTCCATTTGATCAACAGGGCCAGGTAGCCCAGCAGCAGTTCGTGCTGCTGCGCGGTCAGCTCGACACCAAGCTGACGCGCACCTGTGGACAACTCTTCGGCATGTTGCGGGGTGACCGGGGAACTCAAGCGCTTTGCTCCAATTCGCGGCCTGCGCCGCGTTTTTTCAAGTGAATCAACAACAGGGAAATCGCCGCCGGGGTGACGCCGGGAATACGCGAAGCCTGGCCCAGGGTCTCTGGCCGGGTGTCGCCGAGCTTGCCCTGGATCTCCTTGGACAGCCCGGAGATGGTCGTGTAGTCGATATCCACAGGCAGACGCGTGTCCTCACTGGCGCGCAGGCGGGCAATCTCTTCCTGCTGACGGTCGATGTAGCCGGCGTACTTGGTCCTGATCTGGACCTGCTCGGCGACCTGTGGATCGATGTTCTCGCCGCCGGTTGCCTCGATCAGGCCAGCGTAGTCGATTTCAGGGCGGGCAAGCAGGTTGAGCAGGCTGTACTCATGCGCCAATGGCGTGCCGAACTTATCCACAATGGCCTGGCCTTGCGGCGTGTTCGGGCGCACCCAGGTACTTTTCAGGCGTTGTTCTTCTCGCTCGATGCCTTCGCGTTTGGCGCTGAAGGCCGCCCAGCGCTCATCGTCGATCAAGCCGAGTTCACGGCCCTTCTCGGTCAGGCGCAGGTCGGCGTTGTCTTCGCGCAGGATCAGCCGGTATTCGGCTCGCGAAGTGAACATGCGGTACGGCTCTTGGGTGCCGAGGGTGATCAGGTCGTCGACCAGCACGCCGATGTACGCCTCGTCGCGACGCGGGCACCAGCTTTCACGGCCCTGGGCGCGCAGCGCGGCGTTGGTCCCGGCCAGCAGGCCTTGGGCACCGGCTTCTTCGTAGCCGGTGGTGCCGTTGATCTGCCCTGCGAAGAACAGGCCGCCGATGACCTTGGTCTCGAGGCTGTACTTCAGGTCGCGTGGATCGAAGTAGTCGTACTCGATGGCATAGCCCGGGCGCACGATGTGGGCGTTCTCCATGCCGCGGATCGAGCGGACGATCTCGAGCTGCACGTCGAACGGCAACGACGTGGAAATACCGTTGGGGTACAGCTCATGGGTGGTCAGGCCTTCCGGCTCGATGAACACCTGGTGGCTTTCCTTGTCGGCGAAGCGATGGATCTTGTCCTCGATCGACGGGCAATAACGCGGGCCGATACCTTCGATCACCCCCGAGTACATCGGCGAACGGTCGAGGTTCGAGGCAATGATCTCGTGGGTGCGGGCGTTGGTGTGGGTAATCCAGCAGCTCACCTGACGCGGATGCATGTCGGCGTTGCCCATGAACGACATTACCGGGATCGGCGTATCGCCCGGTTGCTCGGTCATCACCGAGAAGTCCACCGAACGGCCATCGATGCGCGGCGGGGTTCCGGTTTTCAGCCGGCCAACACGCAGCGGCAATTCACGCATGCGGTTGGCCAGGGCATTGGCGGGCGGATCGCCTGCGCGGCCACCGGAATAGTTCTGCAAACCAATGTGGATAAGTCCACCGAGGAAAGTCCCGCTGGTCAGTACCACGGAGTCGGCGAAGAACCGCAGGCCCATTTGCGTGACCACGCCCTTGACCTGGTCCTGCTCGACGATCAGGTCATCGCACGACTGCTGGAATATCCACAGGTTCGGCTGGTTTTCCAGGATTTCACGTACCACGGCCTTGTAGATGGCGCGGTCCGCCTGTGCGCGGGTGGCGCGTACCGCCGGGCCCTTGCGGTTGTTCAGAACGCGGAACTGGATGCCGCTCTTGTCGGTGGCCAGCGCCATCGCGCCGCCGAGCGCATCGATTTCCTTGACCAGGTGGCTCTTGCCAATGCCACCGATGGCCGGGTTGCAGCTCATGTGACCGAGGGTTTCCACGTTATGGGTCAGCAGCAGGGTTTTCACACCCATGCGTGCGGACGCAAGCGCAGCCTCGGTACCGGCATGGCCGCCGCCGATGACGATCACTTCAAAACGGGAAGGGAAATCCACCACGCACCTCGTGCCTGTTTTTGCGAATAGAGAAGGTAAGCCGACAAGTATAGGGACTTCCCGCCCTTCAAAGAAACCTTCTGAGCAAAATTTGACCAGGCTGTGGATGAGTGGCAGGTAAAAGAAAACAAAGAGGAAAAATTTAAAAAAGCTTTGTTTTTATGTTTATGTTTAGGCACCAACCTATCTGTGCATAAGTCTCTGCAGCCCATACATATCAATGTGTACAGAGAATAAAAACCCTGTGTCGAAGTGGCCCTGGGGGCTCTGGATACCGCTGTTTAACCTGTGGATGAATCATGCTGTTACCCACAGGCAGGTTTGTCCTCAGAAAAAAAGCCTGGTTATCAACGGAGCTGAGGTCGAGTTTTCCACAGAGCTTATCCAGGCGTGCGGGGCGCTGTTGATGAAATTTTTTCCGCGGCGCGTGTCGTCCTTGGTTGCTGGTCTGCTTGCAATGACCCGTACCAACACGAATCGCGGGCAAAAAAAAGCCGCTCCAGAGAGCGGCTTTGTTGCGAATCGAACCCTATGGGATCACTTACCAATGCAGAAGCTGGAGAAAATCCGGCCCAGCAGGTCATCCGAGCTGAATGCTCCGGTAATTTCACCCAGCACTTGCTGTGCCTGGCGCAGATCCTCTGCAAGCAGCTCACCGGCACCGGCGAGGGTCAGCTGCGCACGGCCATGCTCGAGGTGGGCACTGGCCTGGCGTAGCGCCTCCAGATGCCGGCGACGAGCGCTGAAGCTGCTTTCGGCGGTTTGTTCATAGCCCATGCAAGCCTTGAGATGCTCACGCAGCAGATCCAGGCCCATGTCGCTGTCCCGGGCGCTGAGGGTGATGGTGACGTGCCCATCGTCGCTTTGCTCCAGGCCCACGACCTCACCACTGAGATCCGCCTTGTTGCGAATGAGGGTGACCTTGGCCACGTCGGGGCGCTGATCGAGAAACTCTGGCCACAAGGCAAACGGATCACTGGCTTCCGGTGCCGTCGAATCGACCACCAGGAGCACACGGTCGGCCTCGGCGATGGCCTTGAGCGCCCGTTCCACACCGATCTTTTCCACATGGTCATCGGTGTCGCGCAAGCCTGCGGTGTCGAGCACATGCAGCGGCATGCCGTCGATGTGGATATGTTCGCGAAGAATATCCCGAGTGGTGCCAGCGATATCGGTGACAATTGCCGCTTCACGCCCGGCCAACTGGTTGAGCAAGCTCGACTTGCCGGCGTTCGGCCGGCCTGCGATCACTACGGTCATGCCGTCGCGAAGCAATGCGCCTTGCCCCGCTTCGCGCTGAACTGTGGATAACGTGTCACGCACCTCATCGAGCATGCGCAGCACATGGCCATCGGCAAGAAAGTCGATCTCTTCCTCTGGGAAGTCGATGGCGGCTTCGACATAGATGCGCAGGGCGATCAGAGCTTCGGTGAGGCCATGCACACGCTTGGAGAATGCCCCCTGCAGGGAACGCAAGGCATTGCGCGCAGCCTGCGTGGAGCTGGCTTCGATCAGGTCGGCGATTGCCTCGGCCTGGGCCAGGTCGAGCTTGTCGTTGAGGAACGCTCGCTCGCTGAATTCCCCTGGACGTGCCAGCCGGCAACCGAGCTGCAGGCAACGTTGCAGCAGCATGTCCATGACTACCGGGCCGCCGTGGCCTTGCAGCTCCAGCACATCTTCGCCGGTGAACGAGTTCGGCCCGGGGAAGAACAGCGCGATCCCTTCATCCAGCACCAGGCCATCGTCATCGCGGAACGGGCCGTAATGGGCATGCCGCGGGTTCAGCGTATTGCGTCCGGTAATGACTTGCCCGGCATGGTGGGCCAGCGGGCCGGACAATCTGACGATGCCTACCCCGCCACGGCCCTGGGCGGTGGCGATGGCGGCAATGGTTTCACGCACTGTGTTCATGCTCGAACCTCTACAACGAATACGACAGATAGCAAAAACGCCCCAGGGGGGCGTTTTTGTTCACAGGCTAGCGTAGCAGCCCGTCAAGCGGCTGCGTTCTTGGTCGCAGCCTCGATACGACGAGTGATGTACCACTGCTGTCCGATCGACAGGCAGTTGTTCACAACCCAGTACAGCACCAGACCAGCCGGGAACCACAGGAAGAAGAAGGTGAAGATGATCGGCATCATTTTCATTACCTTCGCCTGCATAGGATCGGGCGGGGTCGGGTTCAGGCGCTGCTGGATGAACATCGTGGCACCCATGATGATCGGCAGGATGAAGAACGGATCCTTGATCGACAGGTCGGTGATCCACAGCATCCACGGGGCTTGGCGCATCTCGACGCTTTCCAGCAGCACCCAGTACAGGGCCAGGAACACCGGCATCTGCACCAGGATCGGCAGGCAGCCGCCCAGCGGGTTGATCTTCTCTTTCTTGTACAGCTCCATCATCGCCTGGGACATCTTCTGGCGATCATCACCGAAGCGTTCCTTGAGCTGGGCCAGTTTTGGCGCCACGGCACGCATGCGCGCCATCGAGCGGTAGCTGGCGGCCGACAGCGGGAAGAACAGGCCCTTGATCAACATGGTCAGGACGATGATCGACCAGCCCCAGTTGCCCAGCAGGCTGTGGATATGTTGCAGCAGCCAGAAGATCGGCTGTGCGATGAACCACAGGAAGCCGTAGTCGACGGTCAGTTCCAGGCCTGGGGACAACTCCTTGAGCTTGGACTGGATCTTCGGGCCGGCATACAGCATGGCGCTGGTTTCGACCTTGCCGCCGGCAGGGACGTTAAGCGCCGGGCCGGTATAGCCGATGATGTAGTTGCCTTGGCTGTCCTTGCGGGTCTGGACGGCGTTGTTGTCCGAGTGGGTCGGGATCCAGGCTGTCACGAAGTAGTGCTGCAGCCAGGCTACCCAGCCGCCAGTCACATTTTCTTTCAAACTACCCTTGTCGATGTCTTTCATCGACACTTTCTTGTACGGCTCGGAAGCTGTCCACAGGGCCGCGCCGAGGTAGGTGGCGGTACCGGTGGCGGTGCTCGACGACGGATCGGAGCTGGCGTCACGCTTGAGCTGGGCAAACATGTTGCCGGTCCAGGCCTGAGCACTCTGGTTGTCGATCAGGTAGCTGACGGTCAGGTCATACTCACCGCGCTTGAAGCTGAAGCGCTTGATGTAGTTGACGCCGTTCTCGCTGAACTTCAGGTCGACCGACAGTTGGTCCTGGCCGTCGGCCAGCTGGAAGCTCTTCTGCTCTGCGGCGTACAGCGGTCGACCAGTGGCGCGGGCGTCCGGACCGTTGGCGCCGGTCAGGCCACTCTGGGCCAGATACACACGTTCGCCACCGTTGTCGAACAGCTGGAACGGAATATCTGGATGATCCTGGCGACGTGGGTACTTAGGCAGGGTCAGTTGGACGATGTCACCACCGACCGGGTCGATAGCCAGGTCCAGGACGTCGGTCTTGATCCGGATCAGGTCCTTGCTGAGCGCCACTGGCGCCAGTTCGGCTGGGCTGGATTCAGCATTGGCGCTCGGCACATCGGCGCTTGCACCGGAGTTGCCGGCCGGCACGGTGTCCGGCAGGGCCGGGGCAGCATTGCTGGCAGCAGCATTCTGAGTCGGCAGGGCAGCCTGGCCGTAGTCCTGGTTCCATTTGAGGACCATGACATAGGACACGATTGCCAGGGCGACGATCAGGATCGTGCGTTTAATATCCATGATTACTCGGCTATCGAAGAAGTTCGGGAGGAAGGAGCTGGTGGAACGGGATCGAAACCGCCGTCGTTCCACGGATGACAACGCCCCAGGCGACGAACGGCCAGCCACCCACCACGCAAGAGGCCATGGTTTTCAATGGCTTCATAGGCGTAACAGGAACAGCTGGGATAGAAACGACAGTGACTGGCCATCAGTGGACTGATGGCGTAACGGTAAAACTGGATCGGAACGAGGGCCAGTTTACGCATCGTGACTGTCTACCCCTGCGGAATTGGCGACCGCTGGAGAGGGCCGACTGCGGACCAGTCGCTTCCAGAGCTTGCCAAAGTGTTGGTGCAATTCTGGGTTTTCCACTTCGCCCAACCCCTTGCGCGCGACGATCACGATGTCCAGGCCAGCCAACAGCTGCTGGTTCAGGCGAAACGAATCGCGCATCAGGCGTTTCAGGCGATTGCGTTGAACGGCGAGCTTGACGCTCTTCTTGCCGATCACCAGGCCTAGGCGCGGATGATCGAGGCCGTTCTCGCGGGCAAGGATAAGCAGGTTTTTCCCTGGAACCTTGCCGGTTGGGGAGTCGAAGACCGCTTTGAAATGCCGGGGTGTAAGCAGTCGCTTTTCCCGACTGAAGTCCTGACTCACCACCTGTGCCGAAAAATCAAATTGCCAGACGCTTACGGCCTTTGGCACGGCGACGCGACAGAACGGCACGGCCGTTCTTGGTAGCCATACGGGCACGGAAACCGTGGGTGCGGGCGCGCTTGATGGTGCTTGGTTGGAAAGTACGTTTCATGGCGTGTTACCTGGGTTGGTCGACAACGGGCCGGAAGGGCCCCCTTTTTAAGAGATCGGCGATTCTAGAGAAAGCAAGGCAATAGGTCAATTTCCAACCAGCCATTCCTTATGGAAGGTCGAATCAGGGTAGATCGAATCTCCCTCGAACGATGGCCGTTTGCCCGCGTGGACAAAACGCAGGCAAACAGAAAAAACAAAGAGGCATATAAAAAGCTTTTTTGAAGAACTTATAGATCTTAGCTGGGCAATCTTCTGTGGATAAGTGCCTCAAGGTCACGTTTTACGAGCTGTACAGAGATCCACAACCTTGTCGGTAAAGGGTGCTCTGGCTGTGCGGGCCATGAGGACAACCTGTGGAGTGAATGGGTGTTTATCCACAGAGGTTTTATCCACAGACCTCAACCCTGGGTTGTGCATAGCCCACAGGTGCGCTTATCCACAGGGCTTATCAACACTGCTTGCGTGATGTAAGCGTCAGTTTTTGGCGGTTTTACCGTGATCGCGATCGCCACCACGTGTGGATAACTGGTCGCCTGCCCGGTACAATGGCGGTTTGTTTTGCCTCATCCGGCTTTCAACTCAGGGGATATCCGTGTCAGTGGAACTTTGGCAGCAGTGCGTGGAGCTTCTGCGCGATGAACTGCCTGCCCAGCAATTCAACACCTGGATCCGTCCGCTACAGGTCGAAGCCGAAGGCGACGAGTTGCGCGTCTATGCGCCCAACCGCTTCGTGCTTGATTGGGTCAACGAGAAGTACCTTGGCCGCCTGCTCGAACTGCTGGGTGAACAGGGCAGCGGCATTGCTCCCGCGCTTTCCTTGTTGATAGGCAGCCGTCGCAGTTCCGCAGCGCGTGCTGCCCCCAACGCACCTGTCAGCGCCGCCGTTGCCGCAACCCTTGCGCAGCAGACGCAGGTGCAGCCTTCGGTGGCTGCGGTTCAGCATGCGAACACTCCAGCGGTCGAGCCAACTCAGGCCGCCGAGGTCGAAGAGCCCTTGAGCCGCGACAGCTTCGACAGCATGAGCGACACCAGCACGGCCCCGAAGGCCAACGGGCGTACCGAGCAGCGCACGGTGCAGGTCGAAGGTGCCTTGAAGCACACCAGCTACCTGAACCGTACCTTCACCTTCGAGACCTTCGTCGAGGGTAAATCCAACCAGCTGGCCCGCGCCGCGGCCTGGCAGGTCGCCGACAACCCCAAGCATGGTTACAACCCGCTCTTCCTTTATGGGGGCGTGGGCCTGGGTAAGACCCACTTGATGCACGCTGTGGGTAACCACCTGCTCAAAAAGAATCCGAATGCCAAGGTGGTCTACCTGCATTCCGAGCGCTTCGTGGCCGACATGGTCAAGGCGCTGCAACTGAACGCGATCAATGAGTTCAAGCGTTTCTACCGCTCGGTCGATGCGCTGTTGATCGATGACATTCAGTTCTTCGCCCGCAAGGAGCGCTCGCAGGAAGAGTTTTTCCACACCTTCAACGCCCTGCTCGAAGGTGGCCAGCAGGTGATCCTCACCAGTGACCGCTACCCGAAGGAAATCGAAGGCCTGGAAGAGCGCCTGAAGTCGCGTTTCGGCTGGGGGCTGACGGTCGCCGTCGAGCCACCGGAGCTGGAAACCCGTGTGGCCATCCTTATGAAGAAGGCCGACCAAGCCAAGGTCGAGTTGCCGCACGATGCCGCCTTCTTCATCGCCCAGCGTATCCGCTCCAATGTGCGTGAACTGGAAGGCGCCCTGAAACGGGTGATTGCCCACTCGCACTTCATGGGCCGCGACATCACCATCGAGCTGATCCGCGAGTCGCTCAAGGACTTGTTGGCGCTGCAGGACAAGCTGGTCAGTGTGGATAACATCCAGCGCACGGTGGCCGAGTACTACAAGATCAAGATCTCCGATCTGTTGTCCAAGCGTCGCTCGCGCTCGGTGGCGCGGCCACGGCAGGTAGCGATGGCGTTGTCGAAAGAGTTGACCAACCACAGTCTGCCGGAGATCGGCGACATGTTCGGCGGTCGTGACCACACCACCGTGTTGCACGCTTGCCGCAAGATCAATGAATTGAAGGAATCCGACGCGGACATCCGCGAGGACTACAAGAACCTGCTGCGTACGCTGACGACCTGATGACCGTCTGCGCAGCTATTTGAAGGCAAGGGACTAGACCATGCATTTCACCATTCAACGCGAAGCCCTGTTGAAACCCCTGCAACTGGTCGCAGGCGTCGTCGAGCGCCGCCAGACCTTGCCGGTTCTGTCCAACGTCCTGCTGGTCGTGCAAGGCCAGCAGCTGTCGTTGACCGGTACCGACCTGGAAGTCGAACTGGTTGGCCGCGTACAGCTGGAAGAACCGGCTGAACCGGGCGAGATCACCGTCCCGGCGCGCAAGCTGATGGACATCTGCAAGAGCCTGCCCAGTGATGTGCTGATCGACATCAAGGTCGACGAGCAGAAGTTGCTGGTCAAGGCCGGTCGCAGCCGTTTCACACTTTCCACTTTGCCGGCCAATGACTTCCCGACCGTGGAAGAAGGTCCAGGCTCGCTGACCTGCCAGCTTGAGCAGAGCAAACTGCGCCGCCTGATCGAACGCACCAGCTTCGCCATGGCCCAGCAGGACGTGCGCTACTACCTCAACGGCATGCTGCTGGAAGTATCCCCCGGCACCTTGCGTGCCGTGGCCACCGATGGCCATCGCCTGGCGCTGTGCGCCATGCAGGCACCGATCGACCAAGCTGATCGTCATCAGGTCATCGTGCCGCGCAAAGGTATCCTGGAGCTGGCGCGCCTGCTGACAGACCCGGAAGGCATGGTCAGCATCGTTCTGGGCCAGCATCACATTCGTGCCACCACCGGTGAATTCACTTTCACCTCCAAGCTGGTGGACGGCAAGTTCCCGGACTACGAGCGCGTTCTGCCTAAAGGTGGCGACAAGCTGGTGATCGGCGACCGTCAGGCACTGCGCGAAGCGTTCAGCCGCACCGCGATCCTGTCCAACGAGAAGTACCGCGGCATTCGCCTGCAACTGGCCGCTGGCCAACTGAAAATCCAGGCCAACAACCCGGAACAGGAAGAAGCGGAAGAAGAGATCAGCGTCGACTACAACGGCAGCTCGTTGGAGATCGGTTTCAACGTCAGCTACCTGCTGGACGTGCTGGGTGTGATGACTACAGAGCAGGTGCGCCTGATTCTGTCGGACTCCAACAGCAGCGCCTTGTTGCAGGAAGCCGGCAATGACGACTCGTCCTACGTTGTCATGCCGATGCGTCTGTAACCCGTAGCAGGCGACATGTCCCTTCGACGTCTCTCGGTCACCGCGGTGCGCAACCTGCACCCGGTGACCCTCTCACCCTCCCCTCGCATCAACATCCTTTACGGCGCCAACGGCAGCGGCAAGACCAGCGTGCTCGAAGCTGTGCACCTGCTCGGTCTTGCGCGCTCGTTCCGCAGCACCCGGTTAAACCCGGTGATCCAGTACGATCAGCCGACCTGCACGGTGTTCGGCCAGGTCGAATTGGCTGAGGGCGGTATGAGCAACCTTGGTGTGTCGCGGGAGCGCCAGGGGGATTTCACCATTCGCATCGATGGACAGAACGCGCGCAGCGCCGCGCAACTGGCAGAGATGCTGCCATTACAGTTGATCAACCCGGACAGTTTCCGGCTGCTCGAAGGTGCGCCCAAAGTGCGCCGGCAGTTCCTCGATTGGGGCGTGTTCCACGTGGAACCCCGCTTCATGGCTACCTGGCAGCGCCTGCAGAAGGCCCTGCGGCAGCGGAACTCATGGCTCCGGCATGGTACACTGGACGCCGTTTCGCAAGCCGCCTGGGATCGAGAGTTATGTCTCGCCAGTGCGGAGATAGATGAATACCGTCGCAACTATATCAAGGCCTTGAAGCCTGTCTTCGAGCAGACCCTGAGCGAACTGGTCGAACTGGACGGGCTGGCCCTGAGCTACTACCGAGGCTGGGACAAGGACCGGGAACTCAATGAAGTTCTCGCGGCCTCCCTGCTTCGCGATCAGCAGATGGGCCACACCCAGGCCGGGCCACAGCGTGCTGATCTGCGCCTTCGATTGGGCGCGAACAATGCGGCCGACATTCTTTCGCGTGGGCAGCAGAAGTTGGTGGTCTGCGCCCTGCGCATTGCACAGGGGCACCTGGTCAGCCAGGTTCGTCGCGGTCAGTGTATTTATCTGGTGGATGACTTGCCGTCCGAGCTGGACGAGCAGCACCGCCGCGCCCTGTGCCGCTTGCTTGAAGAATTGAACTGCCAGGTGTTCATCACCTGTGTAGACCACGAATTTCTGAGGGAAGGCTGGCAGACGGAAACGCCAGTTGCCTTGTTCCACGTGGAACAAGGCCGTATCACCCAGACCCACGACCATCGGGAGTGAAGGCATGAGCGAAAATCAAACGTACGACTCCTCCAGCATTAAAGTGCTGAAAGGGCTGGATGCCGTACGCAAACGTCCCGGCATGTACATTGGCGACACCGATGACGGCAGCGGCCTGCACCACATGGTGTTCGAGGTGGTCGACAACTCGATCGACGAAGCCCTGGCCGGGCATTGCGATGACATTACCGTCATCATTCATCCGGACGAATCCATCAGCGTTCGTGACAACGGCCGTGGTATTCCGGTCGATGTGCATAAAGAAGAAGGCGTTTCGGCAGCAGAGGTCATCATGACCGTGCTGCACGCCGGCGGTAAGTTCGATGATAACTCCTACAAGGTGTCCGGCGGTCTGCACGGTGTAGGTGTCTCGGTAGTGAATGCTTTGTCGGAGCAGCTGGTGCTCACCGTTCGTCGTAGCGGTAAGATCTGGGAACAGACCTACGTCCATGGCGTGCCCCAAGCGCCTATGGCGGTGGTGGGTGACAGCGAAACCACCGGTACCCACATTCACTTCAAACCTTCGGCTGAAACTTTCAAGAACATCCACTTCAGCTGGGACATCCTCGCCAAGCGTATCCGAGAGCTGTCGTTCCTGAACTCCGGCGTCGGTATCCTGTTGAAGGATGAGCGCAGCGGCAAGGAGGAGTTCTTCAAGTACGAGGGTGGCCTGCGTGCTTTCGTTGAGTACCTGAATACCAACAAGACTCCGGTCAACTCCCAGGTCTTCCACTTCAACGTCCAGCGTGAAGATGGCGTGGGTGTTGAAATTGCCCTGCAGTGGAACGACAGCTTCAACGAAAACCTGCTGTGCTTCACCAACAACATTCCCCAGCGCGATGGTGGTACCCACCTGGTCGGCTTCCGCTCCTCGCTTACCCGTAGCCTGAACAGCTATATCGAGCAGGAAGGCCTGGCGAAAAAGAACAAGGTTGCCACCACCGGTGACGACGCTCGCGAAGGCTTGACCGCGATCATTTCGGTCAAGGTGCCGGATCCGAAGTTCAGCTCGCAGACCAAGGACAAGCTGGTTTCCTCGGAGGTGAAGACCGCCGTGGAACAGGAGATGAACAAGTACTTCGCCGACTTCCTGTTGGAAAACCCCAACGAGGCCAAGGCCGTGGTCGGCAAGATGATCGATGCCGCACGTGCCCGTGAAGCGGCGCGTAAAGCACGCGAGATGACTCGTCGTAAAGGTGCATTGGATATCGCTGGTCTGCCGGGCAAACTGGCCGACTGCCAGGAGAAAGACCCTGCCCTTTCCGAACTGTACCTGGTGGAGGGTGACTCCGCGGGTGGTTCGGCCAAGCAAGGCCGCAACCGTCGCACCCAGGCGATCCTGCCGCTGAAGGGTAAGATCCTCAACGTCGAGAAGGCACGCTTCGACAAGATGATCTCCTCGCAGGAGGTTGGCACGCTGATCACCGCACTGGGCTGTGGCATCGGCCGCGAAGAGTACAACATCGACAAGTTGCGCTATCACAACATCATCATCATGACCGATGCTGACGTCGACGGTTCGCACATCCGTACCCTGCTGCTGACCTTCTTCTTCCGTCAACTGCCGGAGCTGGTCGAGCGTGGCTACATCTACATCGCTCAGCCACCGCTGTACAAGGTGAAGAAAGGCAAGCAGGAGCAGTACATCAAGGACGATGAGGCCATGGAAGAATACATGACCCAATCGGCCCTGGAAGATGCCAGCCTGCACCTGGATGAAGCAGCGCCAGCGGTCTCTGGTGTTCAGCTACAAGCACTGGTCAACGAGTTCCGCGGTGTGATGAAAACGCTGAAGCGTCTGTCGCGCCTGTATCCGGAAGAGCTGACCGAGAACTTCATCTACCTGCCAAAAGTTACCGTCGAGCAATTGGCTGACAAGGCGCAGATGGATGATTGGCTCAAGGCGTTCCAGCAGCGCCTGGACAACAGCCAGCGTTCTGGTTTGGCCTACAAGGCTGACTTGCACGAGGACAAGGAACGTAATATCTGGCTGCCGGTAGTTGAAACCACCTCTCACGGCTTGGCCAGCTACGTCACTTTCAACCGTGATTTCTTCGGCAGCAATGACTACCGCAGCGTCGTCGCCCTCGGCGAAAAACTCGGTACGTTGTTGGGTGAAGGTGCATACGTTCAGCGCGGTGAGCGCCGCAAGGCGGTCACCGAGTTCAAGGAAGCCCTCGACTGGCTGATGAACGAGAGCACCAAGCGCCACACCATCCAGCGATACAAAGGGCTGGGTGAGATGAACCCGGACCAGCTTTGGGAAACCACCATGGACCCGACTGTGCGCCGCATGCTCAAGGTAACTATCGAGGACGCCATCGCCGCCGACCAACTGTTCAACACCTTGATGGGTGATGCAGTCGAGCCGCGTCGCGACTTCATCGAAAGTAACGCGCTGTCGGTGTCGAACCTGGACTTCTGATAAGCGGGCAGTAACAGAAAGCCAATCCCCAGGGATTGGCTTTTTTTGCCTTCACGAATGTTCCACGTGGAACTACGAAATCCCCAAGGCCTTTAGTCGACGGTACAACGTACGCTCACTCATCCCAAGATGTTCAGCCAACTCACTTCGAGAACCGTTAAAGGTTTCCAAGGCATGGGCCAGATCCGCCATCTTGTTCCTTCCGCGTCTCCGGTTAACAGACTGCGTTGTAGTCGAATGGATCTCCTCCGGGAGATGCTCCGGGCGAATAAGTCCATCATCAGCAAACAATCGCGCCCGCTCTAGTATGTTTCTGAGCTCGCGAATGTTGCCTGGGAAGGTATGAAGAACGAGGCGTTCGAGTGCCTCGGGGCTAACCTTGGGCGCGTGCTTGCCGGCCATACGTTGCAATAGGCTCTCACAGAGCAACGGCAAATCCTCGACTCTTTCGCGTAGCGATGGCAGGCGAATCGGGAAACCGCTGATGCGGTAGTAGAGGTCTTCGCGGAAGGTCCCTTCAACGGCCATCTCTTTCAATGGCTTGTGGGTGGCTGAGACCAGACGGAAGTCTGAATGGACCGTGCGCGTGCTGCCGACCGGACGGAAGCTTCCGGATTCGATCAGACGTAGCAACTTCACTTGCATGGCCAGCGGCACCTCACCGATCTCATCGAGGAACAGTGTTCCACCGTGAGCCGCTTCGGCCAGGCCGATCTTGCGCTGGGTCGCGCCGGTGAAAGCCCCCTTCTCATAGCCGAACAACTCACTCTCGAACAGTGATTCGGTCAGCCCGGTGCAGTCCACCACCACCAAGGGGCCATTGGCCCGGGGACTGCCCAGGTGCAATGCCCGTGCGAAAAGCTCCTTCCCCGTCCCGGATTCACCCTGGAGCAGGACCGGGATCTGCGCGGGGGCGGCACGTTGCAGACTGGAAACGGCGCTCTTGAAGGACGGAGCCCGGCCGACCAAGCCCTGTTGTTGAGGTTGTGCCGATGCCAGGGTGACGCTGGTCAGCCGCTCGACGAACGCTACCACCCTGCCCTCGCCGTCGAGGATCGGACGCAGTTCCACATCTACATGTTCCGGCCCGCGTGGTGTGTGATGGATGTGCAGGACGCGCTCGGGCACCTTGCTGTCCAGCGATTTTCGCAGCGGGCAGTGCTCACCCGCCTGGTCGCAGGGAACGGCGTAGTGATGGGAAACCCGATGACACTTATCGCCGATTGGCGCGTGTTCCGCGTTGCCGAACTGGCGACGGTAGGCGGCGTTGGCGGCGAGGATGTTGTAGTCGGTGTCCAGCACGATGCTGGGCAGCACATCGTGTTCAAGGTAGGACACCAGCGCGATGATCGCGGGATGGGAAGCGGCTAGCATGACAGCACCAAATGGAGGACCTGGCGAGCGTAGCAAGGACTGCCAATCACTGCCATCGGCTGACAGTCGACTGCCAGGAACTGTCACCTGTGGGTTGCTGGAATGAGGGCTGCTGCTCGCCCTTCACCACACGAGACCGCTCCTACAGGGGGAAGGCGTCTATCTGAAAGGCTGGCATGCATCTTGATAAAGCACCTTCAACTGCCTATGCCTTCAAGGAGGCTTGGGATAACTGGAGAGTGCAATGATCATCGGCAACAACCTTCACGTTGAAGAGTTCTTCGACAAGGCGACCTGGACCATCAGCTACTTGGTCATGGATGGCGAGACGCGGCAATGCGCGCTGATCGACAGCGTGCTGGATTACGACCCCAAGTCTGGGCGTACCTGCACAAGCTCGGCGGACAAGCTGATCGCCCGCGTCGAGGCGCTGGATGCCAAGGTTCAATGGATTCTGGATACCCATGTGCACGCCGACCATCTGTCCGCGGCAGCCTACCTCAAGGCACGGCTGGGCGGCAGCATCGCGATCGGTGCGCAGATCACCCAGGTTCAGAAAGTCTTTGGCACCCTGTTCAACGCCGAGCCGGGTTTTGCTCGTGACGGCAGCCAGTTCGACGTCCTGTTCGAAGATGAAGAAGGATTTCGCATCGGTAACCTGCATGCCCGCGCCCTGCACACCCCTGGACATACCCCGGCATGCATGAGCTACATGGTCGAGGATGCGGGCGAGACTGCCGTGTTCGTCGGCGACACCTTGTTCACCCCCGACTATGGCACCGCCCGTTGCGACTTCCCGGGCGCCAGCGCAAGAACCCTGTACAAGTCGATCCGTCGGCTGCTCGCCTTCCCGGACCAGACCCGGCTGTTCATGTGCCACGACTACCTGCCTGGTGGCCGTGAGCTGCGCTTCGTCACCACCGTGGCCGAGCAACGCGCCGACAACATCCATATTCATCAAGGGGTCAGCGAAGACAGCTTCGTGCAGATGCGCGAAGCCCGTGACAAGACCCTCGACATGCCCGTGCTGATCTTGCCGTCGGTGCAGATCAACATGCGCAGTGGGCAATTCCCCGAACCTGAAGAAAACGGTGTGAGCTACCTGAAGATCCCGCTGAACAAGCTGTAAGCCACGCCGTACCCATAACGAGATTTCCAAGGAACACCGCCATGCCTGCCCTGTCCCCTGCCGATTCCTCCCGTGCCGACCACCACAAGGTGGTGATCGTTGGCGCAGGTGCCGCCGGTATCGCCACCGCCTCCAGCCTGATCGCCCGTGATCCGTCGCTGGATATTGCCCTGATCGACCCCGCCGATGTGCACTACTACCAGCCAGGCTGGACCATGGTCGGTGCCGGTGTGTTCAAGGCGTCGAGTACCGCCCACACCATGGCCGCCACCCTGCCCCGCGATGTGCGCTGGATCAAGGCGCGGGTGGACGGCTTCGATCCCCAGGGCCAACTGGTGCTGCTCGAGGGTGGTCGCGCTGTCAGCTATGAACAGCTGGTGGTCTGCCCGGGTTTGAAGCTCGATTGGAATGCCATCGAAGGCTTGAGTGAGACCCTTGGGCGCAACGGTGTCACCTCCAACTACCGCTATGACCTGGCACCCTATACCTGGCAACTGGTGCAGGACCTCAAGCAGGGGCGCGCCCTTTTCACCCAGCCGCCGATGCCGATCAAGTGCGCCGGGGCGCCGCAGAAGGCGCTGTACCTGTCGTGTGACCACTGGCTGCGCAGCGGCCACCTGGGCAACGTGAGGGCCAGCTTCTTCAATGCCGGCGCGGTGCTGTTCGGTGTGCCGGACTATGTGCCGGCGCTGATGAGCTATATCGACAAGTACGGCGTCGACCTGAACTATCAGCATCGCCTGACGGCGGTGGATGGCGCGAACAAGCGTGCCACGTTCGTGCGCACCCTCCCCGACGGCAGTACCGAGACCCGCGTCGAAGCCTTCGACATGCTGCATGTGGTTCCACCTCAGGTGGCGCCTGATTTCATCCGCCAGAGCCCACTGGCTGACGCGGCTGGTTGGGTGGATGTCGATCCGCATACCTTGCGCCATCGCCAGTTTGGCAATATCCATGCTCTGGGCGACGTGGCCAACACCACCAATGCCAAGACCGCCGCTGCCGCCCGCAAGCAGGCGCCGGTGGTGGCCAACAATGTGCTGGTGGCGCTTGGCCGGCTCGCGACCCTCGCGCAATACGATGGCTACGGCTCCTGCCCGCTGACAGTGGAGCGTGGCAAGATCGTCCTGGCCGAGTTCACCTACGGCGGCAAGCTGGCACCGAGCTTCCCGCGTTGGCTGCTCGATGGCCGCAGGCCAACCCGCCTGGCTTGGCTGCTCAAGGCGCAGATCCTGCCGCCGCTGTACTGGAAAGCCATGCTCAAGGGCCGCGAGTGGCTGGCCCGGCCGCAACCCTTGGTGGTCGAGGCGCAACAGTGATCGAGCAACAACTGCTGGGCGCCGGGCTTGGCGCGATCATTGGCGCGGTGTTGGCGTTGACCGGCGCCGGTGGCGGTATCCTCGCGGTACCGCTGCTGGTGTTTGGCCTGGGGCTGAGCATGGTCGAGGCGGCCCCGATCGGCCTGCTGGCCGTGGGGTTGGCGGCGGCAGTCGGTGCAGTGCTTGGCCTGCGCCAGGGGCTGGTGCGCTACCGGGCGGCCCTGTTCATCGCGCTGATCGGGATTGCCTGCGCGCCGTTGGGCCTGATGCTCGCTCACCGTGTGCCCAACCTACCTTTGGCCTTGGTTTTCGCCGGGGTGTTGGTGTACGCCTGTTTGCGAATCTGGCGCAAGGCAGCACGGGAGCTGCGCGGCGAGTCACCTTGCGGCGAACGGGAGATCATGCCTTGCGTGCTCAACCCGTTGCAGGGGCGCTTGCGCTGGACTCTCCCCTGCGCCCGCGCGCTGGCGTTTACCGGAATGTTGTCGGGGTTGCTGTCTGGCCTGCTGGGCGTCGGTGGCGGCTTCGTGATCATTCCGGCCTTGAACCGCTACACCAACCTGAACATGAAAAGCATCGTCGCCACTTCGCTGGCGGTGATCGCCCTGGTGTCCACTGGCAGTGTGGTCAGCGCCAGCGTGGCGGGCGTGATGCATTGGAGGGTCGGTGCACCGTTCGCCGCAGGGGCGGTGCTGGGTTTGCTGCTGGCGCGGCCATTGGCGAGCAAGCTGGCCGGTCCGCGCCTGCAGCAGCTGTTCGCCATGGTGGGCTGCGGCGCCGCCGTGCTGCTCGCCGGCAAGGCACTACTCGGCTAGCAATTCTTCCTGCTGGGCGGCGCACAGCGCCAGCAGGTAATCCCACACCACCCGCAGGCGCACCGACTTGTGCAGCTCGCGGCGGGTACAGATCCAGTAGCTGCGCTGGATGGTCTCGCTGGGCAGTACGCGTACCAGCTTCGGATCGTGTCGGGCCATGTAGTTGGGCAGCACGGCGATACCCAGCCCGGCCTGGGCGGCGTGCTGCTGGGCGATCACGCTGGTGCTTCTGAACACCACGTTGGGCGCGCGGCAGAAGCTGTTGAGGAACAGCAGTTCCTGACTGAACAGCAGGTCGTCGACGTAGCCGATCCAGTTGTGCCGGGCCAGATCTTCGCGGGTGTTGAGCGACGGCGCCTGATTCAGGTAGTCCTGGCTGGCGTACAGGGCCAGACGGTAGTCGGTGAGCTTGCGGGTGATCAGCAGGTCGGCGTTGGGCCGTTCCAGGTGAATGCTGATCTCGGCTTCGCGGTTGAGGATACTGACGAACCGCGGC
This sequence comes from Pseudomonas sp. TE6288, assembly GCF_054062095.1. Lineage (NCBI taxonomy): Bacteria > Pseudomonadati > Pseudomonadota > Gammaproteobacteria > Pseudomonadales > Pseudomonadaceae > Pseudomonas > Pseudomonas sp. TE6288. The sequence continues at coordinate 248,843 of NZ_JBSSEW010000002.1, read as the reverse complement.
ACCGCGACCAGTTCCACCTCCAGCCCTGGGTAACGCTGGAACAGTGCCTTCATGCGCGGAGTGAAGAACATGATACCGATGCCTTCGGTCACGCCAAGGCGGATCTTGCCCAGCGGCGTGATGGCCTGGGTGATTTCTTCCTGCGCAAGCAGGGCAACGTTCTCCATGGCTTCGGCGTGCTTGAGCAGGGCCTGGCCGGAGGGTGTGAGTTCATAGCCCTGGGCGTGCTGCACGAATAGCGCGGTGCCCAGGTGCTTCTCGATGCTCTCGATATGCCGGGCGACGGTGCTGTGGGTAGTGTTGAGGCGCTTGGCGGCGCTGAGCAGGCGGCCGCTACGCTGCAACTCGAGGAAAAACCGCAGATCGTTCCAGTCGAACATGCTGATCCCTTGGCTGTTCATTGGCGTCGATTCACTGTAGGAGCGGCTTTAGCCGCGATCATCCGCGCAGCGGATGCCAAGCACCGCGGAGGCTGCATCGCGGCTGAAGCCGCTCCTACAGGATTTGCGCCGATCATTACTCCGGCGCTGTGCTAAAACGCACAACGGCTGCGCGAAATCTCGTGTTTCCTCCGCGAAATTAATCAATAAGATGGATCGGGACAAGAATAATAATCAGGCGCGAGGTTGCACATGCCATCAGCCGATTCTGTCTACGACTATGTGATCGTGGGGGCCGGTCCCGCCGGTTGCCTGCTGGCCAATCGTTTGTCCGCCGACCCATCCTGCCGGGTGTTGCTGCTCGAGGCGGGCGGGCGTGACAACTATCCCTGGATTCATATCCCCGTCGGTTACCTTTACTGCATCGGCAATCCACGCACCGACTGGTGCATGAAGACCGAGGCCCAGCCTGGGCTGAACGGGCGTTCCCTGGGCTATCCGCGGGGCAAGGTGCTGGGTGGCTGTTCGTCCATCAACGGCATGATCTACATGCGCGGCCAGGCTGCCGACTACGACCTTTGGGCCGAGCAAGGCAACGAGGGCTGGGCATGGAAGGATGTGCTGCCGCTGTTCAAGGCCAGCGAGAGTCACTATGCCGGTGCCAGCGACAGCCATGGTGCCGACGGTGAATGGCGGGTCGAGCAGCAGCGCTACAGCTGGCCGATCCTCGATGCCTTTCGCGACGCGGCCGAACAAAGCGGCATCGCCAGGATCGACGACTTCAATACGGGCGACAACGCCGGCTGTGGATACTTTCAGGTCAACCAGCGCAATGGTGTGCGCTGGAACTCGGCCAAGGCGTTTCTCAGGCCCATCCTCAAGCGAGCAAACCTGACTGTGCTGACCGGCGTGCAGGTCGACCAGGTTGTGCTCGGCAACACACGCGCCCGGGCTGTAAGGGCACTGTGGCAAGGTGCATGGCATGAGTTCGCGGCACGCCGCGAGATTATTCTCTGCGCAGGTTCGGTCGGTTCGCCCGGCATCCTGCAGCGCTCGGGGATCGGCCCACGCAAACTGCTCGAAGGGTTGGGCATCGCCGTGCGCCACGACATGCCTGGCGTCGGCGGCAACCTGCAGGACCACCTGCAATTGCGCCTGATCTACCAGATCCAGAACACACGCACCCTTAACCAGATGGCCAACAGCTTGTGGGGTAAGCTGGGCATGGGCCTGCGCTATGCCTACGACCGCAGTGGCCCGCTGGCCATGGCGCCAAGCCAGCTGGGAGCCTTTGCCCGCTCGAGCCCCGAGCAGGCGACCGCCAATCTTCAGTACCACGTCCAGCCGCTGTCACTGGAGCGCTTCGGCGAGCCGCTGCATCGGTTCCCGGCCTTTACCGCGTCGGTATGCAACCTGCGCCCGGCCAGCCGGGGGCGGATCGATATACGCTCGGCGGACATGAATGCCGCGCCGTTGATCGACCCCAACTACCTCAGCGCCCCCGAGGACCTGCGCGTGGCCGCCGATGCCATCCGCCTTACCCGGCGCATCGTCCAGGCCCCTGCCCTGGCTGCCTTCGAACCCCGCGAGTACCTGCCAGGCCCTGCCCTGCAGAGCGAAGAAGACCTGCACCAGGCCGCCGGCCAGATCGGCACCACCATCTTCCACCCGGTGGGTACCTGCCGCATGGGCAGTGGTGCGCTCGATGTTGTGGATAACCAGCTGCGCGTGCACGGTATTCCGGGCCTGCGTGTGGCGGATGCCTCGATCATGCCGCAGATAGTCTCCGGCAATACCTGTTCACCCACGTTGATGATTGCCGAAAAGGCGGCACAACTGATTCTCAAGGGAGCCAACACCCAGGCCAACCTCAGCGACAGCAACGCGATACCGACGCCCTGACCCGGGTGTGTGCAACAGCGGCAGCGCGCGGTCAGCAGCTGCCGGCAGTGGAACAACAAGAATAATCACTGTGGCCCCAGGGCCGAGGACAGCAACGATGTCGGATTACATCCAGGAACAGGGCGCGGCGGCGAGCAGCCCCAGCCACCGTGAGGAACGCAAGATCATTTTCGCGTCATCCCTCGGGACAGTGTTCGAGTGGTATGACTTCTTTCTTTATGGCGCCCTGGCGGCGGTGATCAGCAAGCAGTTCTTTGCAGGGGTCAACGACACCACGGCGTTCATCTTCGCCTTGATGGCCTTTGCTGCAGGCTTCCTGGTGCGCCCGTTCGGTGCCCTGGTGTTCGGGCGGCTCGGCGACATGATTGGGCGCAAATACACTTTCCTGGTCACCATCGTGCTGATGGGCCTGTCGACCTTCGCGGTGGGCCTGCTGCCCACGTACGCCAGCATTGGCATTGCCGCACCGATCATCCTGGTGGTGCTGCGCATGCTCCAGGGCCTGGCGCTGGGCGGCGAGTACGGCGGCGCGGCCACTTACGTGGCCGAACACGCGCCGCCCGGCAAGCGCGGTTTCCACACCGGCTTCATCCAGTCCACCGCCACACTCGGCCTGCTGTTGTCGCTGATCGTGGTCCTGGCCAGCCGCTACATCAGTGGTGATCAGTTCGAGACCTGGGGCTGGCGCCTGCCGTTCCTGCTGTCGATCGTGTTGCTGGCGATCTCCACCTGGATCCGCATGAGCATGCACGAGTCGCCAGCATTCGTGAAAATGAAAGCCCAGGGCAAGATAAGCAAGTCGCCGATCCGCGAATCGTTCACCTCCTGGCCGAACCTCAAGGTGGTCCTGACCGCGCTGTTCAGCATCAACGCCGGGCAAGCGGTGACCTTCTACACCGCACAGTTCTATGTGCTGTTCTTCATGACGCAGATGCTCAAGATGGACCCGGCCCAGGCCAACACCCTGTTGATCATCAGCGTGGTGATCGGCGCGCCGTTCTTCGTGTTCTTCGGCTGGCTGTCGGACCGCATCGGGCGCAAGCCAATCCTCATGGTCGGGCTGTTGCTGGCCACCGTGTGCTACTTCCCGATGTTCAAGGCGCTGAGCCATTACGCCAACCCGCAGATCGACGCCGCCAGCCGGGAAGCGCCCATCGTTGTCAGCGCCAACCCGCAAGGTTGCACCTTCCAGTTCGACCCGGTGGGCAAGGCCCGTTTCGACAGCCCCTGCGACAAGGTAAAGACCTTCCTGGTCAAACAGGGCCTGCCCTACAGCTCGGTCGAGGCTGCCGGCAGCGAAGTGCAGGTGAGTATCGGCGACAAGACCATCAACGGCTTCGACGAGGCGGCCATGCGCAGCGCCATCGAAGCGGCTGGCTATCCGGCCAAGGCGGACCCGGCGCATGTGAATCAGGTGATGGTGGTGGTGTTGATCGTTGCCATGATCCTGATCGCCACCATGACCTACGGGCCACTGGCGGCGGTAATGGTCGAACTGTTCCCGACGCGAATCCGCTATACCTCGATGTCCCTGCCCTACCACATCGGCAACGGCTGGTTCGGTGGCTTCCTGCCAACGGTATCGTTCGCGTTGGTGGTGTACACCGGGGATATTTTCTATGGACTGTGGTATCCGGTGCTGATCACCGGGGTGAGCCTGGTGGTGGGGATCTTCTGCCTGAAAGAGACCCGGGATGTGGATATCGACAAGGTCTAGGCAGTACAGATGACACTGCGTGGGAGCGGGCTTGTCCCGCGATACCGGCACAGCCGGTGCCATCCATCGCGGGGCAAGCCCGCTCCCACGTACTCGCTAAGCCACCATCAAACGAGCACAAAAAAACCGGCGTAAAAGCCGGTTTTTTTATAGCGCGAAAAAACTTATGCACGATTTTCGCAAAAACGTCATACATGGAAATAAACAGCTAATTCAACCACTTAGCATATCTTGACGATCATCCATGCAAAACTTGCTAACAAGTTATCCACAGATCGTCAGGCTGGCTGCTGCTCCGGGTTTTCCGCCAGCGGCGGCAGCGAACCCATGGCACGCTGGGTCGCTTCGTTCCAGGCCTGGGCGCGGTCGTTCAGCTCGGCGATGGCACGTGGGCCAGTGCCCACTGCATACATCGGTTCACCGATCACCACCTCGATGGTGCCCGGGCGCTTGCCCCAGCCTTCACGCGGCCAGAACTTGCCGGCGTTGTGGGCAATCGGCAGTACCGGCAGCCCGGCGTTGACCGCCAGGGCGGTACCGCCGCGGGAAAACTTGCCGATCTGGCCATGGGGCACACGGGTGCCTTCGGGGAAGATCAGTACCCAGGTGCCCTGCTTGAGCAGCTCGTCGCCCTGGCTGGCGACCTGGCGCAGTGCCTCTTTGGGGTTCTTGCGATCGATGGCGATCGGCCGCAGCATGGCCATGGCCCAGCCGAAGAAGGGCACATACAGCAGTTCGCGCTTGAGCACCTGGCTCAGCGGCGAGAAATATGCGGAGAGCAGGAAGGTTTCCCAGGTGCTCTGGTGGTTCGACAGGATCACGCAAGGTACTTTCGGCACGTTCTCGGCACCGGTGATCTTGTAGTCGATGCCCAGGACCGTGCGCACCAAAAACAATGCGCAGCGGCACCAGTACACGTTGATGAACTTGTAGCGCTTGGGGAACGGCAGGAAGGGCGCGACGAAGAAGCTCAGCGAGCACCACAGTAGCGAACTGGTGCCCAACAGCAGGTAAAAAAGAAAGATTCTGATCGCCTGCAGGATCGACATAGTGGCATGTACCGTTGCGGGGCGTGCCCGCCTAATGAAAAGTGCGCCACTCCAGGCGCACTCATTTAAATAAGTTCTCTGGCGATAGCCGCCAGATCGTCGAAAATCAGTGTAGTTTGCGCGACGCCTTTTTCCAGGGTCCTCTCGCCCTTGCCGGTTTTAACCAGCACGGGTTGTGCATCGACGGCCAGGGCCGCCTCCAGGTCACCTTTGCTGTCACCGACGAACCATACGCCAGCCAATGGCACCTGGTAGTGCTCGGCAATCGCCAGCAGCATGCCGGGCTTGGGCTTGCGGCAATCGCAGCCTGCGTCCGGGCCGTGCGGGCAATGCACGATCAGGCCGACCTCGCCACCCTGCTCGGCCACCAGGGCGCGCAGGCGCGCATGCATGGCCTCGAGGGTTTCCGGCGAATAGTAGCCGCGGGCAATGCCGGACTGGTTGGTGGCCACGGCCACCGTCCAGCCCGCCTTGCTCAACTGCGCGATAGCCTCGATCGAGCCGGGAATGGGGACCCACTCCTCCAGCGACTTGATATAGGCGTCGGAGTCGTGGTTGATCACTCCGTCTCGATCAAGAATCAGCAGTTTCAACGACTTACCCCAGCAGCGAGATATCGGCCACGCCCAGGAACAGGCCGCGCAGGCGGCTGAGCAGGGCATAACGGTTGGCGCGTACCTTGGCGTCCTCGGCGTTGACCATCACCGCCTCGAAGAAGGCGTCGACCGGGTCGCGCAGGGCGGCCAGGCGGGCCAGGGCTTCGCTGTACTGGCGCGCGGATGCCATCGGTTGCACGGCCTGGTCGGCCTGCTGGATGGCCGAGTACAGGGAGAACTCGTTGGCGTTGTCGAAGTACTTCGGCTCGACCTGGTCGGCGATGGCACCTTCGGCTTTACCCAGCAGGTTCGACACGCGCTTGTTCGCTGCCGCCAGGGCTTCGGCTTCCGGCAGTTTGCGGAAGGCCTGCACGGCCTGCACGCGCTGGTCGAAGTCCAGCGCCGAGCCCGGCTTCAGGGCACGCACCGACAGGTAGGTGGAGACGTCGATGCCTTCGTCCTCGTAGCGGGCGCGCAGGCGGTCGAAGACGAACTCCAGTACCTGTTCGGACAGGCCGGCGGCCTTGACCTTGCCACCGAACTGCTTGACCGCGAACTCGACCGCGACATTCAGGTCCAGGTCGAGCTGCTTCTCGATCAGGATACGCAGCACGCCCAGGGCGGCACGGCGCAGGGCGTATGGGTCCTTGCTGCCGGTGGGCAGCATGCCGATGCCGAAGATGCCGACCAGGGTGTCGAGCTTGTCGGCGATGGCCACGGCGGCACCGGTGAGGGTCTGCGGCAGCTCGGCGCCAGCGCCGCGCGGCATGTACTGCTCGTTCAGCGCCAGGGCGACGTCTTCCGGCTCGCCATCGTTGAGGGCGTAGTAGTAGCCGGCGATGCCTTGCATCTCCGGGAACTCACCGACCATTTCCGAGGCCAGGTCGCACTTGGACAGCAGGCCGGCACGACCAGCGTTGGCGGCGCTGCCACCGATGTACGGAGCAATGAAGGCGGCCAGCTTGGAGACGCGCTCGGCTTTTTCGAACACGGTACCCAGCTGAGCCTGGAACACCACGTTCTTCAGGCGCTCGTTGAAGCTTTCCAGGGGCTGCTTCTTGTCTTGCTTGAAGAAGAACTCGGCGTCGGTCAGGCGCGGGCGCACGACCTTCTCGTTGCCCTGCACGATCTGCTTGGGGTCGCGGCTCTCGACGTTGGCCACGGTGATGAAGCGCGGCAGCAGCTTGCCTTCGCTGTCCAGCAGGCAGAAGTACTTCTGGTTGTCCTGCATGGTGGTGATCAGCGCTTCCTGCGGCACCTCGAGGAAACGCTCCTCGAACGAGCACACCAGCGGCACCGGCCACTCGACCAGGGCGGTCACTTCGTCCAGCAGCGCCGACGGCACGATGGCCGTGCCTTCCTGCTGCATGGCCAGCTCTGCGGTGCGCTTGCTGATCAGCTCCCGACGCTCGGCAAAGTCAGCCAGCACGTGGGCCTTGCGCAGGTCCTCGACGTAGTTGGCCGGGGTAGTGATGAGTACGTTTTCCGGGTGGTGGAAGCGGTGGCCACGGGATTCACGGCCGGCTTTCTGGGCCAGGATGGTGCAGTCGACGACCTGATCGCCCAGCAGCATCACCAGCCACTGGGTTGGGCGCACGAACTCTTCACGGCTGGCGCCCCAGTGCATGCGCTTGGGGATCGGCAGGTCGTTGAGCGAATCCTCGACGATGGTTGGCAGCAGGCTGGCAGTGGCCTTGCCCGGAATGTGCTGGGAGAAGCGCAGCTTCGGGCCGCTCTGGTCGATGTCCGACAGTTCGACGCCACACTTCTTGGCAAAGCCCAGGGCGGCCTGGGTTGGCTGGCCTTCGGCATTGAACGCGGCCTGCAGGGGCGGGCCGTCGATGTTGATGCTGCGGTCCGGCTGCTGCACGTCCAGCTGGCTGATCAGCACGGCCAGGCGGCGCGGCGCGGCGTAGACATGCTTGCCGGTGTAGTTCAGGCCGGCGGCCTGCAGGCCTTTCTCGATACCGGCGAGGAAGGCGTCGCCCAGCGACGCCAGGGCCTTGGGTGGCAGCTCTTCGGTGCCCAGTTCAACCAGGAAATCTTGAGCACTCATTGAGCAGCCTCCAGCTTAGCCAACACTTCGTCACGCAGTTCAGGGGTGGCCATCGGGAAGCCCAGGCGTGCGCGAGCTTGCAGATAGCTTTGCGCCACGTCCCGGGCCAGGGTACGTACGCGCAGGATGTAGCGCTGACGCTCGGTCACCGAGATGGCGCGGCGGGCGTCCAGCAGGTTGAAGGTGTGCGAGGCCTTCAGGACCATTTCGTAGGTCGGCAGCGGCAGGTCCAGCTTGATCAGGCGGTTCGCTTCGCTTTCGTAGAAATCGAACAGTTCGAACAGCTTCTCGACGTTGGCGTGCTCGAAGTTGTAGGTCGACTGCTCCACTTCGTTCTGGTGGAACACGTCGCCATAGGTGACCTTGCCGAACGGGCCATCGGCCCACACCAGGTCGTAGACCGAGTCCACGCCCTGGATGTACATGGCCAGGCGCTCCAGGCCGTAGGTGATTTCACCCGTGACCGGGTAGCACTCGATACCGCCGACTTGCTGGAAGTAGGTGAACTGAGTCACCTCCATGCCGTTCAGCCAGATTTCCCAGCCCAGGCCCCAGGCGCCGAGGGTTGGCGATTCCCAGTTGTCTTCGACGAAGCGAATATCGTGAACCAGCGGGTCGATGCCGATGGCCTTCAGCGAGCCGAGGTACAGCTCCTGGAAGTTCGCCGGGTTTGGCTTGAGCACCACCTGGAACTGGTAGTAGTGCTGCAGGCGGTTGGGGTTTTCGCCATACCGCCCGTCGGCGGGGCGACGGCTGGGCTGCACGTAGGCGGCGTTCCAGGTCTCCGGTCCCACGGCGCGCAGGAAGGTAGCGGTGTGGAAAGTGCCGGCGCCTACTTCCATATCGTAGGGCTGAAGCACCACACAACCTTGAGCTGCCCAGTAGTTCTGCAGGGCGAGGATCAGGTCTTGGAAGGTACGCACGGCTGGCGTAGGCTGGCTCACGAAATTCACCTGTATCTGGGGATGCGGATGTAAAGAGCGGGAGTATACCCGATTCGCCTCGCCCTCTACGTTATTGGAGCCTTATGCCACGCTGCTTTTGGTGTTCCGACGATCCGTTGTACCAGGCCTATCACGACCACGAGTGGGGAACGCCGCAGCGCGACCCGGCGTTGCTCTTCGAGATGCTTTTGCTCGAAGGGTTCCAGGCGGGGTTGTCGTGGATCACGGTATTGAAGAAGCGCGAGCGCTATCGCCAGGTGCTGGAAGGTTTCGACCCGGTGAAACTGGCGCGTATGAGCGACGAACGCATCGAAGAGTTGATGCAGGATGTTGGCATCATCCGCAACCGCCTCAAGCTCAAGGCTGTGCGCCGCAACGCCCAGGCCTGGCTGGCTGTGGATAACCCCGCCGAGTGGCTATGGTCGTTCGTCGGCGGTGCGCCGAAGATCAACCATTTCCAGGGTCGTGGCGACGTGCCGGCGGTCACCGACGAGGCCAAGGCCATGAGCAAGGCCCTGCAGAAGGCCGGCTTCACTTTTGTCGGGCCGACCATCTGCTACGCCTTCATGCAGGCCACCGGCATGGTCATGGACCACACCACCGATTGCGATCGCTACGCCGCCTTGTTGCGCTGAGGGGTTACAATGCGCGCCTTGCTGAAATAAGGAATTCGCCTGTGGAAAAGTTCAAGGGCGCCCTGATGGTCGGGGTGCTGCGTCTGTTTGCCAAGCTGCCCTGGAGCGCTGTGCAGCGCGTCGGCGCCGGTATCGGCTGGCTGATGTGGAAAATCCCCAACGGCTCGCGCAATGTCGTGCGCATCAACCTGGCCAAGTGCTTCCCGGAAATGGACCCGGTCGAGCGTGAGCATCTGGTCGGCCGCGCGCTCAAGGACATCGGCAAGTCGTTCGTCGAGAGCGCCTGCGCCTGGATCTGGCCGCCGCAGCGCTCGCTCGACCTGGTCAAGGAAGTGCACGGCCTGGAAGTGTTGGAGCAGGCCCTGGCCTCGGGCAAGGGCGTGGTCGGCATCACCAGCCACCTGGGCAACTGGGAAGTGCTCAACCACTTCTATTGCAACCAGTGCAAACCGATCATCTTCTACCGGCCGCCCAAGCTCAAAGCGGTGGATGACCTGCTGCGTGAACAGCGCGTGCAGATGGGCAACCGCGTGGCGCCTTCGACCAAGGAAGGCATCCTCAGCGTGATCAAGGAAGTGCGCCGAGGTGGCCAGGTGGGCATTCCCGCCGACCCGGAGCCGGCCGAGTCTGCCGGGGTGTTCGTGCCGTTCCTGGGGACCCAGGCGCTGACCAGCAAGTTCGTGCCGAACATGCTGGCGGGTGGCAAGGCGGTGGGGGTATTCCTGCATGCGCTGCGGCTGCCGGATGGTTCGGGCTTTCGGGTGATTCTGGAAGCAGCGCCCGAAGCGATGTACAGCACCGATGTGACCGAGTCGGCGGCGGCGATGAGCAAGGTGGTCGAGCGCTATGTGCGGGAGTACCCGAGCCAGTACATGTGGAGCATGAAGCGCTTCAAGAAGCGCCCGGCTGGCGAGCCGCGCTGGTACTGAGATTTCAGGGGGGCGCTTTGCGCCCCTTTCGCCGGCAAGCCAGCTCCCACCTTGACCGTGCCGGGCCGAGCTCATGCTTTCGGCTTAGACAAGCTCTGGCTTGTACAAGGCCCATGGGCTTGCTCGGCCCCGTGGGAGCTGGCTTGCCGGCGATGGGCTGCAAAGCAGCCCCGGCAATCTCAGACCTTGTTCAGCTTCTTCAAGAACACCGTCATCTCTTTTTCGGCCTGCTTGTCCCCATGGGCCTGCGCTGCCTCGATCCCCTCCTCCCAGGCCTTGCGAGCGCCAGCCAGATCTCCGCTGAGCTGATACGCCTTGCCCAGCAGCTTCCACGCCGCCGAATACTTGGGGTCCTGCTTCACGCAGCTGGCCAGGTGCACCGCCGCCTCAGCGCCATTGCCCTCGTCCAGCCAGGCCTTGCCCAAGCCAAAGCGCAGCAGCGGGTTATCCACACCCTTGGCCAGCATCTTCTCCAGCGATTCACGCATGCCCTTCCCTCCTAGAAGAAACTCAAGCCCACGTGGAACAGCTTCTCCACGTCCCGAATATGCTTTTTATCCACAACGAACAGGATCACATGGTCGCCCGACTCGATCACCGTGTCGTCGTGGGCGATCATCACTTCGTCCTCGCGGATGATTGCGCCGATGGTGGTACCCGGCGGCAGGTTGATGTCCTCGATGGCCTTGCCCACTACCTTGCTCGACTTCGAATCGCCATGGGCCACGGCTTCGATGGCCTCGGCCGCGCCGCGGCGCAGCGAGTGCACGCTGACGATATCGCCACGGCGCACGTGGGCCAGCAGTGTACCGATGGTGGCCAGCTGCGGGCTGATGGCGATGTCGATGTCGCCGCCCTGCACCAGGTCGACATAGGCTGGGTTGTTGATGATGGTCATTACCTTGCGTGCACCCAGGCGCTTGGCCAGCAGCGACGCCATGATGTTGGCCTCGTCGTCGTTGGTCAGGGCCAGGAAGATGTCGGCGTCGGCGATGTTCTCTTCGAGCATCAGGTCCTTGTCCGAGGCGCTGCCTTGCAGCACCACGGTGCTCTCCAGGGTGTCGGAGAGCTGGCGACAGCGGGCCGGGTTCATCTCGATGATCTTCACCTGGTAGCGGCTCTCGATGGCCTCGGCCAGGCGTTCGCCGATCTGCCCGCCACCGGCGATGACCACGCGCTTGTTGCTCTCATCGATGCGCCGCAACTCACCCATCACCGCGCGAATGTCCTTTTTCGCGGCGATGAAGAACACTTCGTCGTCGGCTTCGATCACCGTGTCGCCCTGTGGGGTGATCGGCCGGTCGCGGCGGAAGATCGCCGCCACGCGGGTGTCGACGTTGGGCATGTGGGCGCGGATCTGGCGCAGTTGCTGACCCACCAGCGGCCCGCCGTAGTAAGCCCGGACTGCCACTAGCTGGGCCTTGCCCTCGGCGAAGTCGATCACCTGCAGGGAGCCGGGGTGTTCGATCAGGCGCTTGATGTAGTTGGTCACCACCTGCTCGGGGCTGATCAGCACATCCACCGGAATATGGTCGTTGTCGAACAGTTCTTCGCGGGTCAGGTAGGCCGACTCCCGCACCCGGGCGATCTTGGTCGGGGTGTGGAACAACGAGTACGCCACCTGGCAGGCGACCATGTTGGTCTCGTCGCTGTTGGTCACCGCCACCAGCATGTCGGCATCGTCGGCGCCGGCCTGGCGCAGCACCGTCGGCAGCGAGGCGCGGCCTTGCACGGTGCGGATGTCGAGGCGGTCGCCGAGGTCGCGCAGGCGCTCGCCATCGGTATCGACCACGGTGATGTCATTGGCTTCGCTGGCCAGGTGTTCCGCCAGCGTGCCGCCTACTTGCCCTGCGCCGAGGATGATGATCTTCATCCACTACTCCCTACATTCTTGTGCTTACCGCGAGGCGGCGATCTTGATCAGCTTGGCATAGTAGAAGCCGTCGTGGCCGCCCTCCTGGGCCAGCAGCTGGCGCCCGTGGGGCTGGCGCAGGCCGGCTTCGGTGGCCAGGTCCAGCTCGCGGGCACCGGGGGTGCGGGCGAGGAAGGCGTCGATCACTTCGGTGTTCTCGGTCGGCAGGCTCGAGCAGGTGGCGTACAGCAGCATGCCGCCCACTTCCAGGGTCGGCCACAGGGCGTCGAGCAGCTCGCCTTGCAGCGTGGCCAGGGCCGGGATGTCGTCGGCCTGGCGGGTCAGCTTGATATCCGGGTGGCGGCGGATCACGCCAGTGGCCGAGCAGGGGGCGTCGAGCAGGATGCGCTGGAAGGGTTTGCCGTCCCACCAGCTGGCGGTGTCGCGGGCGTCGCAGGCGATCAACTCGGCGTCGAGCTTGAGGCGGTCGAGGTTCTCGCGCACGCGGGTCAGGCGCTTGGCCTCGAGGTCGATGGCGACCATGTGCGCCAAGCCCGGTTCGGCTTCAAGCAGGTGGCAGGTCTTGCCGCCAGGGGCGCAACACGCATCGAGCACACGCTGGCCGGGGGCCAGTTCCAGCAGGTCGGCGGACAACTGTGCGGCTTCGTCCTGCACGCTGACCCAACCCTCGGCGAAGCCCGGCAGGCCGCGCACGTCGCAGGCTTCGGCCAGCACGATGCCGTCACGGCTGTACTGGCAGGCGCTGGCGCTGATGCCGGCCTCGTCCAGCAGCGCGAGGTAAGCGTCGCGGCTGTGATGGCGGCGGTTGATGCGCAGGATCATCGGCGGGTGGGCGTTGTTGGCGGCGCAGATGGCTTCCCACTGCTCAGGCCAGAAGGCCTTGAGTGACTTCTGCAGCCAGCGCGGGTGGGCAGTGCGCACCACCGGGTCGCGCTCCATGTCGGCCAACAATGCCTCCCCTTCACGCTGGGCGCGGCGCAGCACGGCGTTGAGCAGGCCCTTGGCCCAAGGCTTCTTCAGCTTGTCGGCACACCCGACGGTTTCGCCGATGGCGGCGTGGGCCGGAATGCGGCTGTAGAACAGCTGGTACAGGCCGACCAGCAGCAGCGCCTGCACATCGGCGTCGGCGGCCTTGAAGGGTTTCTGCAACAGTTGCGCGGCCAGCAGGTCCAGGCGCGGCTGCCAGCGGGCGGTGCCGAAGGCCAGGTCCTGGGTCAGGCCACGGTCGCGTTCTTCGACCTTGTCCAGTTGCGCCGGCAGCGAGCTGTTCAGCGAAGCCTTGCCGCTGAGCACAGCGGCCAAGGCACGGGCGGCAGCCAGGCGTGGGTTCATTGGCCGAGCACCTTGCCACTGGCGAACTTCTCGCGGCGGCTGTTGAACAGGTCGGCGAAGTTGAGTGCCTTGCCACCCGGCAGTTGCAGGCGGGTCAGGCTCAGGGCCTGGTCACCGCAGGCGACCACCAGGCCATCTTTGCTAGCTGACAGGATTTCGCCGGGGGCGCCCTGGGCTGTGGACAAGTTGGCGGCCAGTACCTTCACGCTTTCGCCATCCAGGGTGCTGTGGCACACCGGCCAGGGGTTGAAGGCACGGATCAGGCGCTCAAGCTCAACGGCCGGACGGTTCCAGTCGATGCGCGCCTCGTCCTTGTTCAGCTTGTGGGCGTAAGTGGCCAGGGCGTCGTCCTGTACTTCACCTTGCAGGCTGCCATCGGCCAGGCCGGCGATGGCCTGCACCACGGCGCCCGGGCCCATGGTGGCGAGGCGGTCGTGCAGGGTACCGCCGGTGTCCTCGGCACTGATCGGGGTGACCACCTTGAGCAGCATCGGGCCGGTATCCAGGCCTGCCTCCATGCGCATCACGGTCACGCCGCTCTCGGTATCACCGGCCTCCACGGCGCGCTGGATCGGCGCGGCGCCGCGCCAGCGCGGCAGCAGCGAGGCGTGGCTGTTGATGCAGCCCAGGCGTGGGATATCCAGCACAGCTTGCGGCAGGATCAGGCCGTAGGCGACCACCACCATCAGGTCCGGCTTGAGTGCGGCGAGTTCGGCCTGGGCGTCGGCGTTGCGCAGGGTCTGCGGTTGGTACACCGGGATATCGTGGGCCACGGCCAGCGCCTTGACCGCGCTCGGCATCAGCTTCTGGCCACGCCCGGCCGGGCGGTCGGGCTGGGTGTAGACGGCCACGATCTCGTACGGGCTGTCGAGCAAAGCCTTGAGGTGTTCGGCGGCAAACTCTGGAGTGCCTGCGAAGACGATGCGCATGGAGTTCTCGCTTCTTGAAAAAGAAAAAGGCTTGCCGGAGCAAGCCTTCTGGAAGGTGGGGATCAGGCTTGCTGGCGGTGCTGCTTTTCCAGCTTCTTCTTGATCCGGTCACGTTTGAGCTGCGACAGGTAGTCGACGAACAGCTTGCCGTTGAGGTGATCGAACTCGTGCTGCACGCACACCGCCAACAGGCCCTCGCATTCCAGCTCGTACGGCTTGCCGTCGCGGTCCTGGGCCTTGACCCGGACGCGCAGCGGGCGGTCGACGTTCTCGTAGAAGCCCGGCACCGACAGGCAGCCTTCCTGGTACTGGCCCATGTCGTGGGTCAGCTCTTCGACGCTGGGGTTGATGAAGACCCGCGGTTCGCTGCGGTCTTCGCTCAGGTCCATCACCACCACTTGCTGGTGCACGTTGACCTGGGTCGCCGCCAGGCCGATGCCCGGGGCTTCGTACATGGTTTCGAACATGTCGTCGATCAGCTGGCGCAAGGCGTCGTCAAACACCGTTACCGGTTTGGCAATGGTACGCAGGCGCGGATCGGGGAATTCGAGAATGTTCAAAATGGCCATGGCGGTCAGGCAGTCACTGTGCGGTCGGTTGAAAACTGAGCACACATAATAAAGGGAAAAGGTGGACAAGGCACCTGTGAAAGCTCGGCTAGGGTCTTTATGGGCATGATAGCTGCCATTTAATGGACAGCTTTTCAAAGTATTACCCACAAAGTTATCCACAGGTTGTGCCACGCCGATGGCCCCCTGTCGATCAAGGAGGATCACCCATGAACACTCTCCGTTCGTCGCCTTGCTCGCCTGCCGAACTGGAGGCGCGGCTGCGTCTGCATCGCCTCCCCGACATCGGCCTGCGCCGCTTTCTTACCCTGATCGAAGCCTTTGGCAATGCCTCATCGGCACTCAGTGCGCCGGCCAGTGCCTGGCGTGCGCTGGGGTTGCCAGCCGCCAGTATCGACGCCCGTCGCAGCCCTGAGGTGCGCGACGGCGCGTTGGCTGCGATGGCCTGGTTAGAGCGTCCGGGCCAGCATTTGCTGATGTGGGACGGGCCTGGCTACCCCGCATTGCTGAGTGAAATCGACGACCCGCCACCCCTGCTGTTCGTCGCCGGTGACCCCGCTTTGCTGGAGCACCCGCAGCTGGCGATTGTGGGTAGCAGGCGTGCTTCACCACCGGCGCTGGATACCGCGGCTGCGTTCTCGCGTTGCCTGGCGCAAGCCGGATTCACCATCACCAGCGGGCTGGCGCTGGGCGTTGACGGTGCCGCTCATCGGGCCGCGCTGAAAGCCGGAGGGCAGACCATTGGAGTGCTCGGCACGGGGTTGCAAAAACTTTATCCACAGCGCCACCGTGACCTTGCCCGGGCGATGCTCGACAGCGGCAGCGCGCTGGTTTCCGAGTACCCGCTGGATGCCGGGCCGCTGGCCGGTAACTTCCCCAGGCGCAACCGCATCATCAGCGGACTGTCGCTCGGCGTGCTGGTGGTCGAGGCGAGTATCGCCAGCGGCTCATTGATCACCGCGCGCCTTGCCGCAGAGCAAGGGCGCGAGGTGTATGCCATTCCGGGTTCGATCCACCACCCCGGCGCCAAGGGCTGCCACCAGCTGATTCGCGACGGCGCGCTGTTGGTGGAAAGCGTGGAGCAGATCCTCGACAGCCTGCGCGGTTGGCAGAACTTGCCGGGCGCGCCTGTGGGCAAAGCCGACCATCCCCTGCTCGCCTTGCTCCACGCGGCACCCCACACCAGCGAGGGCCTGGCGCACAGCAGCGGCCAGCCATTGGCCCAGGTGCTGGCCAGCCTGACCGAGTTGGAGCTCGAGGGCCGGGTCAGCAATGAAGCCGGGCGTTGGTTCGCCCGGAAAAGCACGACTGATGAGTAGCCCGCTGTGCACAAATATCCAGTTAGAGAGGGCTGTGTTGGAACCCTCCATAAGGCTCAGGCCTTTTTGTTCAAGCTGGCGAGCCAGGCTGTTACAAGTGCAGCGCCACCAACTACTGCTGCGGAGCTAAATTTTTCGACTGCGTTTTTTCCGAATTTCGCAATGTCGTCTGAGCAGCTCAGGCAGAATTCATCGTCATACAAATCCCCACCCCTTGCATAGTTTCTGCAACCAGGGGCTCGGCATACATACATGTGCTTTTCGCAATGTGGGCATGCACATTTGTCACGACGGACAGTATTTTTTTCCAGAACAGTGGGCGTCATGTCCTTCTTACAGAAGGGGCACTGACCTTCGTCTTTGAAGCTCATGTTTTTCCTCTCGGAGTAAGTGCTGGATGTACATCTGATCGGATCCAATTATTGGATTGTGGCGTAATGCCATTTCCTTTTCTAGCTTGGTGGCGGATTGGTTTGCTTGGGCTGGCTAAGTACACTGCGCACAAGGCGTTTATGCGGAGAGACGGAAATGGTGAGCAGTTGGCGTGTGCAACAAGCCGCGCGTGAGGTGAAGGCGGGTGCGGTGATCGCCTATCCGACGGAAGCGGTCTGGGGCCTGGGCTGCGACCCGTGGAACGAGGACGCGGTGTATCGCCTGCTGGCGCTCAAGTCGCGGCCTGTGGATAAAGGCCTGATCCTGGTCGCCGACAGCATCCACCAGTTCGACTTCCTGTTCGAAGACTTCCCCCAAGACTGGATCGACCGCATGGCCGCCACCTGGCCGGGGCCGAACACTTGGCTGGTGCCGCACCAGGACCTGCTGCCCGAGTGGGTGACCGGGCAGCATGACAGCGTGGCATTGCGGGTCAGCGATCACCCACAGGTGCGTGAGCTGTGCGCGTTGGTCGGGCCGTTGATTTCCACGTCCTGCAACCCGGCCGGGCGTCCGGCGGCCAAGAGCCGGTTGCGGGTGGAGCAGTATTTCCACAAGCAGCTGGACATGGTGCTGGGTGGGGCGTTGGGGGGGCGGAAGAATCCGAGTGTGATTCGGGATTTGGCGACCGGTGAGGTTGTGCGTCCGGGCTGATATCGCCAGTGAGGGTTTCGTGTCTAACGGGGTAGAAACAAGCCCAAAAAATAATGGCCGCGTAAGCGGCCAAACGGTAAGGATGCACTCGCCCGGATAGCTTGAAACTCAACCGGCGCACCAGCACAACCTCAGGGGAAAACTACGCCTCAGAGCCAGTACGGTCAAGCGAGGCCCTTTCTATTGCGTGTCGCAGCGCCTCATTTAAGGTTTTGGCGGAATTCAGGTTTTTCTGATTTTGTCGAACAGACTGTCCAGTTTGCAAATAGAGAAATATCCTACGATCCGCGTCCTTTGCCATCACCTTCTCAGTGGGAATACCTGCCTCTAGGCTTCATAGCGTCGCCGAATAGTTTGGTGATCGGGTGTGGTAACCCGGCTGCAGGAAGGTATCAGAGTCGTCTATGGCGGCTGTGCACGGGAGGCTTTCAAGCCTGCCGGGTCTGGTACCTCCCCGGTTTACCACCCCGTGTACAGCTGCCACCCATTCGTGTGGTAACGGACGAGGTGTCAGCCCTACCCTGGTAGAGGTTGCCATGACCAAGAAGATTGTCCCCGATCCACCACTCCCCAACACCACAGCTCACCCCTTCGGCCGCTGCGACGCCGGCCATCTTCCACTCTTCACCGTAAACCCTAACATTGAAGCCCATGACGCTTTGGTGCATGTCGCACTCTACCTACGCTGCGCCTACGACACTGGCATCAAGGCACTCGACCACCTGCGCGACGAGGGGCGTGGCATGTACTGGTCGAGCCTGCATTCGCTGGAAATGGCGGAGGGGTTGGTGGAGGCGATGCTTGAGGGCATTGAGTCAGCGTCTGTAGCCGAAAGGCCCGCTGGCTGAACTGACGCCATCGCCGGCAAGCCGGCTCCCACAGGTACAGCGTCATCCAGGAGGTTTGCGCGGTCCCTGTGGGAGCTGGCTTGCCAGCGAATGGGCCGCAGAGCGGCCCCAGGATTTCAAGGCAGCAGAACAGTCGAGCCCACCGTCCGCCGCGCCGACAACTCACTCTGCGCCTTGGCCGCCTCACTCAACGGATACCGCTGCTGGATATCCACCACCAACTTGCCACTGGCGATCATCGCGAACAGGTCATCCGCCATGGCCTGGGTGTTCTCGGCGTTGTTGGCATAGCTCGCCAGCGTCGGCCGAGTGACATACAGCGACCCCTTCTGCGACAAAATCCCCAGGTTCACCCCGGTCACCGCGCCGGACGCATTGCCGAAGCTGACCATCAACCCACGCGGCTTCAGGCAGTCCAGTGAAGTCAGCCAGGTATCCGCCCCCACGCCGTCATACACCACCGCGCACTTTTGACCGTCGGTCAGCTCTAGCACGCGTTTAGCCACATCTTCGTGGCTGTAGTCGATGGTCGCCCAGGCCCCGAGTGCCTTGGCCCGCTCGGCTTTCTCGGGAGAGCTGACAGTACCAATCAGCTTCGCCCCCAGTGCCTTGGCCCACTGACAAGCCAGCGATCCGACGCCACCGGCAGCAGCATGGAACAGCACGAAATCCCCCTGCTGCACGGCATAGGTCTGCTTGAGCAGGTACTGCGTGGTCAGCCCCTTGAGCATCACCGCCGCCGCCTGCTCGCAGCTGATCGCATCCGGCAGCTTGACCAGGTTGGCCTCCGGCAGTGTATGCACCTCGCTGTAGGCCCCTAGCGGCCCACCGGCATAGGCCACGCGGTCGCCGACCTTGATCCGGCTGACGCCCTCGCCCACCGCCTCGACTACCCCGGCGCCTTCGGTACCCAGTCCGGAAGGCAGCGACGGCGGCGCATACAGCCCGCCTCGGAAATAGGTGTCGATGAAGTTCAGGCCGATCGCATGGTTGCGCACGCGCACTTGCTTCGGGCCGGGCGGGGCCGGGTCGAACTCTACCAACTGCAAAACTTCCGGGCCGCCATGCTGGCTGAACTGGATACGCTTGGCCATCACACACTCCTGTCATTGGGGCTGCAAAGGCCTTCTATCGGACGCCTTTGCTTGATCGCCGTCAACTGCGGCGCGGGGTTTGCCGGTGGTATGCTACGCGGCGAATTTTCCCCGCTCCCTCCAGGTGACCCGATGACCAGCCGCACCGAGGCCGTGAAAGCCTACCTGCTCGACCTGCAAGACCGCATCTGCACTGCCCTCGAGAATGAAGACGGCGGCGCCCGCTTCGTCGAGGATGCCTGGGTGCGTGATGCCGGCGGCGGCGGTCGCACGCGGGTGATCGGCGACGGCAAGGTGATCGAGAAAGGCGGCGTGAACTTCTCCCACGTGTTCGGCAGCGGCTTGCCGCCGTCGGCCAGTGCCCACCGCCCGGAGCTGGCGGGCCGTGGCTTCGAGGCGCTGGGCGTGTCGCTGGTGATCCATCCGCACAACCCGCATGTGCCGACTTCCCACGCCAACGTGCGGTTCTTCATCGCCGAAAAAGAGGGCGAAGAGGCGGTGTGGTGGTTCGGCGGCGGCTTCGACCTGACCCCCTACTACGGCAATGAAGAAGACTGCGTGCACTGGCACCGCGTGGCCGAGCAGGCCTGCGCGCCGTTCGGCGCCGACGTGTACCCGCGTTACAAGGCCTGGTGCGACCGCTACTTCCACCTCAAGCACCGTGGCGAGCCACGGGGTATCGGCGGCCTGTTCTTCGATGACCTGAACGAGTGGGACTTCGACACCTGCTTCGCCTTCATCCGCGCCATTGGTGACGCCTATGTCGAGGCCTACCTGCCGATCGTGCAGCGCCGCAAGGGCACCCCGTATACCCTCGCCCAGCGCGAATTCCAGGAGTACCGCCGTGGCCGCTACGTCGAGTTCAACCTGGTCTACGATCGTGGCACCTTGTTCGGCCTGCAGTCCGGTGGCCGCACCGAATCGATCCTGATGTCGCTGCCACCGCAGGTGCGCTGGGGTTACGATTGGAAGGCCGAGCCCGGCAGCGAGGAAGCGCGGCTGACCGAGTATTTCTTGCAGGACCGTGACTGGCTCGCCCGCTAAGCCTGTGGATAACCGAGGATTCCCCCATGGACCAGTACGTTGTTTTCGGTAACCCCATCGGCCACAGCAAATCGCCGTTGATCCACCGCCTGTTCGCCGACCAGACAGGCGAGGACCTGGAGTACGCCACCCTGCTGGCGCCGCTGGACGAATTCAGCGACTGCGCCCGTGGCTTCTTCAAGCAAGGCAGCGGCGCCAACGTTACCGTACCGTTCAAGGAGGAGGCCTACCGCCTGTGCGACAGTCTCACCCCACGCGCCAAGCGTGCCGGCGCGGTGAACACCTTGAGCAAGCTGGCCGACGGCACCTTGCAAGGCGACAACACCGACGGTGCTGGGCTGGTGCGTGACCTCACCGTCAACGCCGGGGTCGAGCTGGCCGGCAAGCGCATCCTCATCCTCGGTGCCGGTGGCGCGGTGCGCGGCGTGCTGGAGCCGATCCTGGCGCACAAGCCGCAATCGCTGGTGATTGCCAACCGCACGGTGGAGAAAGCCGAGCAACTGGCCCGTGAGTTCGATGAGCTGGGGCCGGTGGTGGCCAGCGGTTTTGCCTGGTTGCAGGAGCCGGTGGACGTGATCATCAACGCCACTTCGGCGAGCTTGTCCGGCGAGCTGCCGCCGATTGCCGACAGCCTGGTCGAGGCGGGGCGTACCGTTTGCTACGACATGATGTATGGTAAGGAGCCGACGCCGTTCTGCCAGTGGGCCAGCAAGCTGGGTGCGGCCAAGGTACTGGATGGGCTGGGGATGCTGGCGGAGCAGGCCGCCGAGGCGTTCTTCATCTGGCGTGGGGTTCGGCCTGAGACCGGGCCAGTGCTGGATGAGCTGCGCCGGCAGTTGGCCCGCGGCTGAATTCGAGATTTTGGGGCCGCAAAGCGGCCCCAGGATTTTAAAGCTCATTCCTCAAATCGAATGGGACACAGTTCAACCCCCTCCAGCTTCTGCAACTCCTCCATCACCTGCGGCCTTGCCCGCTGCAACGTCAGGCTCCCGCCACTGCGCATCAACCGCCGCGCCTCGCGGTGCAACATATCCACACCCGAATAATCGATGAAGTTCACCTGTCGCGCATCGATCACCACGTGTGGCCCTTGGCAGCGCTGAAGGCGCACCTGCAGGTAATGCGCCGCGCCGAAGAAGATCGACCCGCCCACCCGCAACACATCCGCCTCTCCTTCCCGGCTCTGCTGCACCCGTGGCCGCGACGTGCGCTTGAGGTAGAAGAACAATGAGGCCAGCACCCCGGCATAAATCGCCGTCTGCAGCTCCAGCAGCAATGTCGCAGCAGCGGTCAGCGCCATCACCAGGAACTCCGAGCGGCTGACCCGGAACAGCGCGCGAATGCCGCGATGGTCCACCAGCCCCCAGCAGATCAGCAGGATGCTCCCCGCCATCGCCGGGATCGGCAGGTGGGCGATCAGTCCGGCACCGGTCACGGCGAACAGCGCCACCCACAGCGCCGAGAACACCCCGGCCAGTGGCGACCGCGCACCTGCGTCGTAACTGAGGCCCGAGCGAGTGAAGGAACCTGCAGACAGATAACCGGAGAAAAATGCGCCGCCGATATTCGACAGGCCCTGTGCGCGGATTTCCTGGTCAGGGTCGATCAGTTGCTCCGAACGTGCCGACAACGAGCGAGCAATCGACAGGCTGGTGACCAGCCCCAGCATGCCCACCGCCACGGCGCTAGGCAGCAGGCGCAGCATCAGCTCCACATCCAGCAGAGGCAGCGGGCTAAAGGGCGGGAGCTGCCCGGTGAACGCAGCCACCCTGGGCACATGGCCGAAAACGCCGGGTAATAGCCAGGCCACCAGGCTGACCAGCAGCAGGCTTATCAACAGGCTTGGCCAGCGCGGGCGCCAAAGTTTCAACGCGATACCGAACACCAGTGTGGCCAGGCCCAGGGCCAGAGACGGCAGGTCCACTTCGCCGACATGGCCGGCCAGATCCTGCACGGTCTTCAACGCCGTGGCCTGGCTCGGCAGATCCATCCCCAGCAGGTTCGGTAACTGCCCAAGGGCGATGACGATGGCGGCGCCGAGGGTGAAGCCCAGCACCACCGAGTGGGAAACGAAATTGACCAGCGCACCGAAGCGCAACAGCCCCAGCAGCAACTGGAAGATGCCGCCGAGGAAGGTCAGCAGCAGTACCAGGGTCACATAGTCGGCGCTGCCGGCCACGGCCAGGGGGCTGATGCTGGCGTAGAGGACGATGGAGATGGCGGCCGTGGGCCCGCAGATCAGGTGCCAGGACGAGCCCCACAGGCAGGCGATCAGTACTGGGACGATGGCGGCGTACAGTCCGTACTCGGCGGGCAGGCCGGCGATCAGGGCGTAGGCGATGGACTGCGGCAGGGCGAGGATGGCGCCGCTCAGGCCCACCAGCAGGTCCTGGCGCAGGCTGCGGCCCGATTGACGGGGCAGCCAGGTGAGGAAGGGCAGCAGGTGAGTCAGGCGGGGCATGGGGCAAACTCGCTTAGGATCCGATCTTGTGTTGGCCTTGCTGGCCTCATCGCCGGCAAGCCGGCTCCCACAGTGATACCACAAGCCTCAAGACTGTCGCTGGGAGCTGGCTTGCCAGCGATGAGGCCGGAACTGGCTGCAAGGCTCTAGAGTCTGCCTGTTACGGCCTCTTGGGCGCTGCCACCGGCTTTGGTGGTCACTCCAGCCAACCACCCTTCCAGCACCTGCGGATGGGCCTTCACCCAGCCCCTGGCCGCCTCATCGAAGCTCACCTTCTTGTCCACAACCTCGGCCATGATGCTGTTCTCCATCTCCAGCGAGAACTTCAAGTTCCCCAGCAGCTTCGCCGCATTCGGGCAGGCTTGTGGATAACCTTTGCGGGTCAGGGTGTAGACATCGCCCTTGCTGCCGAACCATTTCTCCCCGCCCGTGAGGTAATGCATCTTAAGCTTCACGTTCATCGGATGCGGAGTCCAGCCAAGGAAGGTGATGAACTGCTGCTTCTTCACTGCCCGGTCCACTTGAGCGAGCATCGCCTGCTCGCTGGACTCGACCAGTTTCCACTGATCCAGGTCGAACTCATTCTTGTCGATGATCTCTTTCAGCGACAAGTTGGCCGGCGCGCCGGAGCCGATGCCGTAGAGCTTCTTGTCGAACTGCGCAGCGTGCTTTTGCAGGTCGGCGAAGTCCTTCACGCCCGCGTTCCATACGTAATCGGGCACCGCCAGGGTGAACTCGGTGCCTTCCAGGTTCTTCGCCAGCTGCTGCACATCGCCATTGGCGATGAACTTGTCATGGAAGCCCTGTTGCGCCGGCATCCAGTTGCCGAGGAAGGCATCCACCCGGCCATCCTTCAGGCCGCCGTAGATGATCGGCACGGCCAGGCTGTCGATCTTCACCTGGTAGCCCAGGCTTTCCAGGAGTAGGCGGGCGATGGCGTTGGTGCTGGCGATATCGCTCCAGCCGGGGTCGGCCATCTTCACGGTGCTGCATTGCGCGTCGCTGTCGGCGGCATGTGCCGTGCCCAGGCTCAGGGCCAGGGTGAGCACGGCGGTGGAGAACTTCTGCATGGCGGCCTCTCTTCTCAATCCAGGGGTGCGGGCTGTGGATAACGTGCCTTGCGCTCGAGGTCGTCGAGATCGATATGGTTGCGCATGTACTGTTGGCTGGCGTCCACCAACGGTTGGTGGTCCCAGCTTTCCAGCTTGCCGATGGCCAGTGCCTCGGCCACCAGGCGGCGGCGCCGTTGGCTGGCCAGCACCTGCTGGCGCAGGGCCGGGATATCCCAGCGCTGCCTGGCTTCATCGGCAAATGCCTGCAGCAGCGCCTGGTGGTCCGGGCTGCCGGTGAGGTTCTCCCGCTCGTGCGGGTCGCGGCTCAGGTCGTAGAGTAGCCATGGGTCGTCTTCGCTGTACACGAACTTGTAGGGGCCGCGGCGGATCATCATCAGCGGGCCGACCGTGCCTTCGGCCATGTACTCGCCGATCACTTCGTCATGCCCGCCCTGCCCTTGCAGGTGGCCGAGCAGCGAGCGGCCATCCAGGTGCAGGTGGTTATCCACAGCGCCGCCCGCCAGTTCGACCAGGGTTGGCAGCAGATCGCAGGTGGACACACTGGCGCCGATTCGCGCCGGTGCGAAGTGCTTGGGCGCATGGATCAACAGCGGCACCCGCGCCGCCATCTCGAACCAGTGCATCTTGTACCAGAGCCCGCGCTCGCCAAGCATGTCGCCGTGATCGCCCGAGAACACGATCAGGGTGTCGTCGGCCAGGCCGCACTCCTCGAGGGTCCGCAGCAGCTTGCCGATGTTGTCGTCGATGTAGCTGCAGGCGCCGAAGTAGGCGCGGCGGGCGTCGCGGATCTTGTCCACGGGCAGCGGCTTGTTCCACAGGTCGTAGACCTTGAGCAGGCGTTGCGAGTGTGGGTCCTGCTGATCCTGTGCGATTTCGTCGCGCGGCAGCGGGATATCCACAGCCTCGTACATATCCCAGTAGTGTCTGGGGATAGTGTAGGGGTCGTGCGGATGGGTCATGGAAACGGTCAGGCAGAACGGCCGGCCATCATCCTCGCGTACATGGTCGTAAAGGTACTGACGCGCCTTGAACACCACCTCCTCGTCGAAATCCAGCTGGTTGGTACGCACGCACGGCCCGGCTTGCAACACCGAGGACATGTTGTGGTACCAGCTCGGGCGGCCGTCAGGGGCGTCCCAGTTCACCGCCCAACCATAGTCGGCCGGGTAGATATCGCTGGTCAGGCGTTCTTCATAACCATGCAACTGGTCCGGCCCGCAGAAGTGCATCTTGCCTGACAGCGCGGTGCGGTAGCCAAGGCGGCGCAGGTAGTGAGCGTAGGTCGGGATGTCGGCAGGAAAGTCGGCGGCGTTGTCGTACGCGCCGATGCGGCTGGGCAACTGGCCGCTGACCAAGGTGAAGCGCGACGGCGCGCAAAGCGGGCTGTTGCAGTAGGCACTGTCGAACACCACGGCCTGCTCGGCGAGGCGGGCCAGGTGGGGCATCTTGATCGGCGATGGGTTGTAGATGGGCAGCAAAGGCGCGGCCATCTGATCGGCCATGATGAACAGGATGTTGGGTCGCTTCATGGGTGCCTTCCATCGTCGAGGGTTATGGGTACCACTTGCAATCCAGCATGCGGCTGTGGATAACAGGGGTAAAGCCCATGCCGGGCAATGACTGGGATTAGCCAAGCTTATGTTCGAGCACCTTGCCGACCTGCCCCTCGACACCTTGCGAGTGTTCGAGGCCGCCGCCCGCCTGCGCAGCTTTACCGCTGCCGCCGTGGAGCTGGGCACCACCCAGCCGGCGGTGAGCCAGCAGATGAAGCGCCTGGAGGCGCAGCTGGGCACGCGGTTGTTCGACCGGATCTACCGGGGCATCGAGCTGACCGAGGCGGGGTTGCTGTTGTTCGAGCAGGTGCACCAGGGCTTGCAGGTGATGGACGATGGCGTTGCCCAAGCCAGTGGGCGCGGTCAGCGCGAGGTGCTGCAGGTGGCGACCGACTTCGCCTTTGCGGCGTTCTGGCTGATGCCACGCTTGCAGCGTTTCCACGAGGCTTATCCACAGGTGGACGTGAGCCTGGTGACCGGCGAGCGCAGCCAGGCGATGCTGCGCCCGGACATCGATGTGGCGGTGCTGTTTGGTAATGGACGCTTCCATCAGGGCGAGAGCCGCTGGCTGTTCGATGAGGAAGTTTTCCCGGTGTGCAGCCCTCGGCTGATTCATGGCAAACCCTTGTCAGCCGTTGCTTTGCAGCGATTGCCATTGCTGCATCTGAAGGGTGAGCAGGCCAGTCGCTGGTTCGATTGGGCCGGGGTTTTCCGCGGTCTTGGTGTGGACAGCCCTCCTCCGTCCGGTCAGCTGCGGTTCGACAACTACACCCTGCTGATTCAGGCCGCAATTGCCGGCCAGGGCGTGGCGATCGGCTGGGCGCACCTGGTGGACGGGCTGGTCGAGCAGGGGCTGCTGTGTCGGCCGCTGGAAGGCAGCTTGCGCTCGAAGCGGGGGTATTACGTGGTACTGCCGCCACGCAAGCGGCGTGGGGCGTTGATCGAGCGGTTTGTGGATTGGCTGGAGCAGGAGCGCCTGTAATGAGATGGCGTAGACTCCAAGATATTCGCATTACTGCAATCAGGAGCCACCGTGCAAAGGATCAAGGGCTATCACGCCCACGTGTACTACGACGCATCGACCATGGAGCAGGCCCGTGAACTATGCGAGGAGGCGACGCGGCTGTTCCCCGTGACCATGGGCCGCATGCACCAGAAACCGGTCGGGCCGCACCCGGACTGGAGCTGCCAGCTGGCGTTCGGGCCGGAGGTGGTGGGGGTGGTACTGCCGTGGCTGGCGCTGTATCGCAAGGGGCTGGTGGTGTTCCTGCACCCGGAAACCGGGGATGAACTGGCGGATCACCGCGATCATGCGATCTGGATGGGGGCGATCAGGCCGCTGGACCTGTCGATTTTCGAAGGCTAGTTGCTTGGGCCGGCAAGCTCCCACGAGTCGTGTGGGAGCCAGCTTGCCGGCGATCGAGGGCGAAGCCCTCGCGCTTAGTTGCGTGCCGCGCGCACACCTTCAGCCAGCGCCGAGCACAGGCTCAGCACATCATTCACAGCCTGGTCGGCACCCTTGGCCTGGGCGATCTTGTCGACCAGCGCCGAGCCTACCACCACGCCATCGGCCAGGCGGGCGATAGCCGCAGCCTGCTCCGGTGTACGAATGCCGAAACCAACGCTGATCGGCAGGTCGGTATGCCGACGCAGGCGCGCAATGGCCTCGGTCACATGCTCGGTGGTCGCCGAGCCCGCACCGGTCACGCCGGCCACCGACACGTAGTAGACGAACCCGGAACTGCGCTCCAGCACGCGCGGCAGGCGCGCGTCGTCGGTGGTCGGGGTGGTCAGGCGGATGAAGTCGATGCCGGCGGCCTGGGCCGGGGTAGCCAGCTCGGCGTCGTGCTCCGGCGGCAGGTCGACGATGATCAGGCCATCGACACCAGCTTCCTTGGCTTCGGCGACGAACTGCTCCACGCCGAAGCGATGGATCGGGTTGTAGTAACCCATCAGCACGATCGGGGTGGTTTGGTTCTCCACACGGAATTCACGCACCATTTTCAGGGTCTTGGCCAGGGTCTGGCCAGCTTCCAGGGCGCGCAGGGTGGCGAGCTGGATGGCCACGCCGTCGGCCATCGGGTCGGTGAACGGCATGCCCAGCTCGATCACGTCGGCACCGGCGGCCGGCAGGCCCTTGAGGATTTGCAGCGAGGCATCGTAGCCGGGGTCGCCAGCGGTAACGAAGGTGACCAGTGCCGAGCGGCCTTCGGCCTTGAGATCGGCGAAGCGTTGTTCGAGACGGCTCATGCCTGTTTCTCCTGGGCGGCCATGTGGTTCATCACGGTTTGCATGTCCTTGTCGCCGCGACCGGACAGGCAGATCACCATCAGGTGGTCCTTGGGCAGCGTCGGCGCGCGCTTGATCGCCTCGGCCAGGGCGTGGGAGCTTTCCAGCGCCGGGATGATGCCTTCCAGGCGGCAGGTGGCGTGGAAGGCGTCCAGGGCTTCCTCGTCGGTGATGCTGACGTACTCCACGCGCTTCACTTCGTGCAGGTAAGCATGCTCCGGTCCGATGCCGGGGTAGTCCAAGCCTGCAGAGATCGAGTGGGCGTCGGTGATCTGACCGTCGTCGTCCTGCAGCAGGTAAGTGCGGTTGCCATGCAGCACACCCGGAACGCCGCCGTTGAGGCTGGCCGCGTGCTTGTCGGTGTGCACGCCGTGGCCGCCGGCTTCGACGCCGATGATCTTGACGCTCGGCTCTTCGAGGAACTCGTGGAACAGGCCCATGGCGTTGGAGCCGCCGCCGACGCAGGCGATCAGGCTGTCGGGCAGGCGTCCTTCCTTCTCTTGCAACTGCGCGCGGGTCTCTTTGCCGATGATCGACTGGAAGTCGCGGACCATCGCCGGGTACGGGTGGGGACCCGCCACGGTGCCGATCAGGTAGAAGGTGTCTTCGACGTTGGTGACCCAGTCGCGCAGGGCCTCGTTCATCGCGTCCTTGAGCGTGCCGGTGCCGGCGGTGACCGGGACGATCTCGGCGCCCAGCAGCTTCATGCGGAACACGTTGGCCTGCTGGCGCTCGATGTCGGTGGCGCCCATGTAGATCACGCAGGGCAGGCCGAAGCGCGCGGCGACGGTGGCGGTGGCCACGCCGTGCATGCCGGCGCCGGTTTCGGCGATCAGGCGTTTCTTGCCCATGCGCTTGGCCAGCAGCACCTGGCCGATGCAGTTGTTCACCTTGTGCGCGCCGGTGTGGTTGAGTTCTTCACGCTTGAAGAAGATCTTGGCGCCGCCGCAGTGCTCGGTCAGGCGCTCGGCGAAGTACAGCGGGTTGGGCCGGCCGATGTAGTCGCGTTGGAAGTAGGCCAGCTCTTCAAGGAACTTGGGATCGGCCTTGGCGGCTTCGTATTCGCGGGCAAGGTCGAGCACCAGCGGCATCAGGGTTTCGGCCACGTAGCGGCCGCCGAACGAGCCGAACAGGCCGTTGGCGTCGGGGCCGGGGCGGTATTGGGTCTGGGTCATGGGGCGCTCCGTAGGCGAAGTAGAGATTCGATGGGCTTTACTCTAACCACGACGTGGCCGGCTGAAAACCGATAAGATTGCGCAAACCTGTCAGGAAAACTCACAAGTAAGATGGCTCACGACCTTCCTCCCCTCAATGCGTTGCGGGCCTTCGAGGCGACAGCCCGGCTGAACAGTGTCAGCCAGGCAGCAGAAGCGCTTCATGTAACCCATGGCGCGGTCAGCCGGCAGATCAAGGTGCTTGAGGAGCATCTGGGGGTAGCCTTGTTCGTCAAGGACGGGCGTGGCGTCAAACTCACAGATGCCGGTGTGCGTCTGCGCGATGCCAGCTTCGAGGCCTTCGACCGGCTGCGCGGTGTCTGCGCCGAGCTTTCCCGCGCTGCCGACGAAGCGCCGTTCGTGCTCGGTTGTTCCGGCAGCTTGCTGGCGCGTTGGTTCATCCCGCGCCTGGGGCGCCTGAAAGCCGACCTGCCGGAGCTGCGCCTGCACCTGTCAGCGGGCGAAGGTGACCTTGATCCGCGACGCCCGGGGTTGGACGCACTGCTGGTTTACGCAGAGCCACCGTGGCCGGCGGACATGCAGGTGCATGTGCTCGCCGAAGAGCGCATCGGCCCGGTGATGAGCCCGCGCTTTGACGCTTTCGATCGTTTGAAAGCCTTGCCAGCCGTGGCTTTGCAGCATGTTGCCGTACTCCATACGACCTCGCGGCCGCAGGCTTGGCCTACCTGGGCGCGACAGCATGGGCTGGCGCCCGAGGCGCTGAGCTACGGGCAAGCCTTCGAGCATCTCTACTACTTGCTGGAAGCAGCGGTAGCCGGGCTGGGTGTGGCCATCGCCCCGCAACCGCTGGTGGCCGACGACTTGAAGGCTGGGCGGTTGGCCGCGCCATGGGGCTTTTCCCCCACCAATGCGGCACTGGCCTTGTGGGTACCCCGGCGCGCCGCGGACGGGCGCGCCGAGCAACTGGCGCAATGGCTGCGCCAGGAGTTGCAGCGACAGACGGGTTAGTTGCGGCGGCACATCAGGTAGGCGGCCAGCAGGCCCAGGGCGCCCACCGCGACACCTGCGGTGGTCCAGGGGTGTTCCTGGGCGTAGTCGCGGGTGGCTACACCGGTTTCGCGGGTGCGGGTCTTCACTTCCTCATAGGCATCGCTGAGCAGGCTGCGTGAGTGCTTGAGGGCGCTTTCGGCGTTGCCGCGCAGCGTCTTCATGGTCTTCTGCGTTTCTTCCGAGGCATCGTGTTTGAGGCCTTCCAGAGTCTTGAGGAGGCTTTCGATCTCGGCTTCCATGCTTTCCAGTGAGGTTTTGCGCAACGCATTGCGTGCCATGTCGACTCTCCTTGCTGAGTGGGGATGTACAGGTTGCGACTGCGCAGCGGGGTGAAAGTGCGATCGAACTTTCCCCTGCGGCGATCGCTCGCAGGTAAACCGGGCCTGTGCTGCTAGGCTCAAGCCACTACCCACTCAAGGAGAGCGCTCATGTCGGATCATCACACCTACAAGAAGATCGAGCTGGTCGGGTCCTCGCCCACCAGCATCGAAGAAGCGATCAACAATGCCCTGGCCGAGGCCGGCAAGAGCATCAAGCACCTGGAATGGTTCGAAGTGATCGATACCCGCGGGCATATCCGTGACAACCAGGCCGCGCATTTCCAGGTGACGCTGAAGGTTGGGTTCCGCATCGCCAACAGCTGAAACCAAGCTGGGCTAGGCTTGCCCGGCGTGTTGGGGTATCAAGGTTAAGGTTGCAGGGCGCGTGCTTCGCGCCCTTTTTGTCTTTGATCTGTACAAGGAAAGCGATCGATGAAGAAATTGATTCTGGCCGTGGGGCTGATGGTGTTGGCTGGCGGCGCGATGGCGGCGGGCAAGCCGTGCGAGGAACTCAAGGCTGAGATTGCGGCGAAGCTGGATGCCAAGGGTGTGAAGGGCTACAAGCTTACGATCGCACCCAAAGGTGATCCTGCCGACAAGGTGGTGGGTACCTGCGAGGGCGGTACCAAGGTCATCGCCTACAGCCGTGATTAGTAGCTGTACCGCGGGACAAGGCCGCTACCCACAAAGGCTCTGCTAGTCCTGTGGGAGTGGGCTTGCCCCGCGATTGATTTCACTCGTCCTTGAGCGCCTGCGCCATCAGCTCATAGGACTTGATACGGTCGGTGTGCTCATACAGGTCACTGGTAAAGATCAGCTCGTCCGCCCCTGTCTGCTCCAGCAATACCTCGACCTTCGCCCGCACCTTCTGCGGGCTGCCGATCATCGCCAGGCCCAGGAAGCTGCTCACCGCATCACGTTCATGGGGCAGCCAAAGACCATTCATGCTCTCGACGGGCGGGCGCTGCATCAGGCTCTGGCCACGGATCAGCGCGAGGATGCGCTGGTACACCGAGGTGGCCAGGTATTCGGCCTTTTCGTCGGTTTCAGCCACCACCATCGGAATGCCCAGCATCACGTAAGGCTTGTCCAGCGTCGTCGACGGTTTGAAATGGTCGCGATAGATGCGGATCGCCTCGTGCATGTAGCGCGGCGCGAAATGCGAAGCAAAGGCGTAGGGCATGCCGCGCATGCCGGCGAGCTGGGCACTGAACAGGCTGGAGCCGAGCAGCCACATGGGTACCTCGGTGTCGTGGCCGGGCACGGCGATGACTTTCTGGTCGTCGGTGCGCGGGCCCAGGTAGCGCGACAGTTCCTCGACATCGTCCGGAAAGTCGTCGGCGCTGCCGGAGCGCTCGCGGCGCAAGGCGCGGGCGGTCATCTGGTCGGAACCTGGGGCGCGGCCCAGGCCCAGATCGATGCGGCCTGGGTACAGGCTGGCGAGGGTGCCGAACTGTTCGGCGATCACCAGCGGTGCGTGGTTAGGCAGCATCACCCCACCAGAGCCGATGCGGATGGTCGAGGTACCCCCGGCGAGGTAACCGATCAGCACGGCGGTGGCCGAGCTGGCGATACCGTCCATGTTGTGATGCTCGGCGACCCAGAAGCGGTTGTAGCCGAAACGCTCGACGTGTTGCGCCAGGTCGAGCGAATTGCGCAGCGATTGCGCCGGACTGCCGTCGGCGCGCACGGGCACCAGGTCGAGGGTGGAAATCTTCAGGTCTCGCAGGTGCGTCATTGGAGCCTCCGCTACAGGTGGTTGGCCATGGGCCTTCTCGTCTCTGTATGGGCATATTCGCTGGATTCAATGCCTTCTTACAGATTGATCTGAACTTGGCGTGGGCCTGGTCCTCAGAACCTTAGACACCCCAACCCTGTGACAGGAGGCAGCATGAAGAAGACAGCATCGGCGGTCTGGCAAGGTGGCCTGAAGGATGGCAAGGGCCAGATCTCCACTGAAAGCGGCGCGCTCAAGCAAGCGCCCTACGGCTTCAACACCCGTTTCGAAGGCACGCCCGGGACCAACCCGGAAGAGCTGATCGGCGCTGCCCATGCCGGCTGCTTCTCCATGGCGTTGTCGATGATGTTGGGCGAGGCGGGATTCACGCCTGAACGGATCGACACTCACGCCGAGGTGAGCCTGGACAAACAGGCCGATGGCTTTGCCATCACCGCCGTTCACCTGACCCTCAAGGCCACCGTGCCTGGGGCCAGCGAGGCGCAGTTCCAGGAGATCGCCAACAAGGCCAAGGCTGGCTGTCCGGTGTCCAAGGTGCTGAACGCAACTATCAGCCTGGATGCCACCCTGCTTTCCTAGGAGGCGCAACGGCGGCGGTTTCCTGTAGTCTAATCAGCGTTGGCAGCTCGTCTGCCCTGCCTCAGGAGCCGTTCCATGATCCGCGTAGCATTTGGTGTGCTGGCTTCCCTGCTGGCCACCGCCGTACTGGCCGCGCCCAAGCCGTGCGAGGAACTCAAGGCCGAGATCGAAGCAAAGATCCAGGCGAACAAGGTTTCCTCCTACACGCTGGAGATCGTGCCCAACGCCGAGGTCAGTGACCCCAACATGATCGTTGGCAGCTGCGATGGCGGCACGAAGAAGATCATCTACCAGAAGAATGATCGGTAAGGCTCGACAGTCGGGGCTGCACAGCAGCCCCGCCATTGATCAAGGAATGCATGTGACGTTGCTCGGTTCGTTCACCACCACCTTGCGGCTGGCGTCGTACAACAGCACCTGCGGCTGCATCGCCGGAGCCCGGGCCTCCAGGCGGTAACGCTCGCCCGCCTTGAAATCGTTGTAGCGCACGGTCAGGTAGCAGGTCCGCTCGGTCGGGTCGGTACTGAAGCCACCGGCGTAGATCTCGTAGTCGAAACGCACCACCAGTTCGTGCCGGCCCGGCGTCACCTGAAAATAGCGGCCATCGTCCAAGCGCTTGCCGTCCAGGCGGTCGGCCATGAGGGTGCGGCCGGGGGTGATGGTGTACATGTCGATCCAGGCCTTGCCGGGGTCGGCGGGGGGCAAGGGGCTGGCGCAAGCCCCCAAAGCACTGAGGGCCATCAGCATCATGGGCTGGCGCATGGTGAAACTCCCGCTCGCGGTTCACAGGCTACAAGCATAGCGCCGTTCGCGGTGTTCAGGTGCGCTGGCAGCCTGCCGGTTCGCCCTGGCCGATCAGCTTCTGGCGCTGGTCGTAGAGTTTGATCCACGGCCGGAAGCCGATGCTGCCGGCTTGCATCTGGTAGCGCTGGCCGGCAGTGAAGTCCTTGAAGGTGAGATTGAGCTGGCAGTCGCGCCACAGCGGTTCCTCCACCGGGCCGATGTTGCTGGGCGTCACGGCGAACTGGTAGCGCACGGTCAGTTCGTGGTTGCCGGGTTGTACCTCGAAATAGCGGCTGTCGGCCCAGTCGCGCTCATCCACTTGCAGGGCGTGCAGCGAATCGTTGTCACCCGGTGCCAGGTCTACCCAGGCCTGATTCGGGTCCGGGTCGGGCAAGGTGGAACACCCGGACAACAGCACGAGCGTGCCGACGGCAAACAGTGTACGCATGGCAAAGCTTCCCCTTGGCGAGATAGTCTTGGTCGCATTCGGCCGACGAGCGAGATAGACAGCCTCGATGTTTGGACTTTTTCTTTTCATGCGCTGCAGCCGTCGGGCTCTCGACCGCGTTTTCACCCGGTTTGTTCCCGTGACGCTGGCTGTCCTGCTGAGCGGTTGCTCCAGCGTGAGCTATTACGGTCAGCTGGCCGAAGGGCAATGGCAGCTGTTGCGGGCACGCCAGCCGCTGGATCGGGTGATTGCAGACCCTGCCACCAGCCCGGCCTTGCGTCAGCGCCTGTTGTTCGCCGAAAAAGCCCGGGCGTTCGCCAGCACGCAACTGAAGTTGCCGGACAACGGCAGTTATCGGGTGTATGCCGATCTCGGCCGGCCATACGTGGTGTGGAACGTGTTCGCCACCCCGGAGCTGTCATTGCAGCCGGTGACCCATTGTTTCCCCATCGCCGGTTGCGTGGCCTATCGTGGCTACTACCGCCAGGGTGCCGCCCGCGGAGCGGCGGCGCTGATGCGCCAGGAGGGGCTGGATGTCTATGTCGGGGGCGTGGAGGCCTACTCCACCCTGGGCTGGTTCGACGACCCGATTCTTTCGACCATGACCGGCTGGGGCGAGGAGCGCCTGGCCACGGTGATTTTCCATGAGCTGGCGCATCAGCGCTTCTACGTACAGGACGATACCGAGTTCAACGAATCGTTCGCGTCGTTCGTCGAGCAGGAGGGCACGCGACAATGGCGCGCCGCGCGCGGGCTGGCGGCGGTAGAGGAGCATGGCGCCGGGCAACGCGACGCCTTCATACGCCTGGTGCTCGCCAGCCGCGAGCGCCTGCAGGCGATCTATGCCGGGCCGCTGGATGCGGCGGTCAAGCGGGCGGCCAAGCAGGCGGAGTTTGAACGCTTGCGGCGCGAATACCGAGAGGTGCGGGATCGGGATTGGGCGGGGGATCGGCGTTTCGATGCCTGGATGTACGGGCCGATGAACAATGCGAAGTTGTTGCCGTTTGGCCTGTATGACCAGTGGGTGCCGGCTTTTTCGCAGTTGTTCAAAGAGGTCGGTGGGGATTGGCAGCTGTTTTATGAGCGGGTGGAGGCGCTTGGGCGGTTGCCGATCGAACAGCGCAAATTGGCGTTGGCAGCGCTGGCCTCATCGCGGGGCAAGCCCGCTCCCACGACAGCTCGTGGGGGCGGGCCTGATCTGCGATAAAGCTTGATTAGCGCACGAACGCCTGGTGCAGCTCGGCCAGCGTCTCGAAGTGGAACGCCGGCGCCTCGGCCTCCAGTTCCTCACGGCTGCCGA
This sequence comes from Pseudomonas sp. TE6288, assembly GCF_054062095.1. Lineage (NCBI taxonomy): Bacteria > Pseudomonadati > Pseudomonadota > Gammaproteobacteria > Pseudomonadales > Pseudomonadaceae > Pseudomonas > Pseudomonas sp. TE6288. The sequence goes on along the minus strand of NZ_JBSSEW010000002.1, from coordinate 213,772 downwards.
ACCCGTATCCCACCGCCACCGCCTGCAAACCGTTGCTGCGCGCACCGATCAGGTCATGCTTGCGATCCCCGATCATCAAGGTCTGCGTCGGATCCAGGCCCTCCTCGTCCAGCAGGTGGCGAATCAGCTCCACCTTGTTGGTCCGCGTGCCATCGAGCTCACTGCCGTAGATCACCTTGAAGTGATGGTCGAAGGCGAAATGCCGGGCGATTTCGCGGGCGAACTCCCAGGGTTTGGAGGTGGCGATGTACAGGGTGCGGCCCTGGCCATTGAGCGCTTGCAGCAACTCGGGCACGCCGTCGAACACTAGATTCTCGTAAAGCCCGGTTACCTTGAAGCGCTCCCGGTAGTAGTTCACCGCGTCCCAGGCCTTGGCCTCGTCGAAGGCATAGAACTGCATGAACGCCTGCAGCAAGGGTGGGCCGATGAAGTGCTCGAGGCGGGCAAGGTCCGGCTCGTCGATGCCCAGCTTGGCCAGGGCGTACTGGATCGAGCGGGTGATGCCCAGGCGCGGGTCGGTCAGGGTGCCGTCGAGGTCGAAGAGGATGTTTTGCTGGTGCATGGTGTTCTCTGCAGTCGAATTCATTCCGGGCGGTCGTAGCCTTCGGCCAGGTGCTGGTCCTTGAGCTTGACGTAGTTGCCGGCGCTGTAGGGGAAGAACGCGTGTTCCTGCTCGCTCAGCAGGCGCACCTGCTTCACCGGGCTGCCCATGTACAGGTAGCCGCTGACCAGGCGTTTGCCGGGTGGCACCAGGCTGCCGGCGCCGATGATCACTTCGTCCTCGACGATGGCGCCGTCCATGATGGTGCTGCCCATGCCGACCAGGATGCGATTGCCCAGGGTACAGCCATGCAGCATGACTTTGTGACCGATGGTCACCTCGTCGCCTATGATCAGTGGGTAGCCATCGGGGTTGAAGGGCCCGGCGTGGGTGATGTGCAGCACGCTGCCGTCCTGCACGCTGGTGCGCGCGCCGATACGGATGCGGTGCATGTCGCCGCGCACCACGGTCAACGGCCAGATCGAGCTGTCCTCGCCGATCTCGACGTCGCCGATGACCACCGCCGAACGGTCGACGAAAGCCCGTGGTCCCACTTTCGGCGTGTGTTCCCGAAACGTGCGGATGGCCATGATAGTGTTCCTCTGCAATGCCGATAGGCAGGCTGCCTGCTGCGGTCGGCGTCGATTGTAATTAAGATGGTCCCGTGTTTCTCCTGCCAAGGTACCCGAACCGTGAGTGCGAACAACCCGCTGCTGCAGTCCCATGATCTGCCGCCCTTCTCGGCGATTCGCGCCGAGCATGTGCTGCCGGCGATCGAGCAGATCCTCGCCGACAACCGCAAGGCCATCGCCGAGATCCTCGAAAAGCAGGGCAAGAACCCGACCTGGGCCGGCCTGGTGCTGGCGATGGACGAACTCAACGACCGCCTGGGCGCTGCCTGGAGCCCGGTCAGCCACCTCAACGCGGTGTGCAACAGCCAGGAACTGCGCGAGGCCTACGAGTCGTGCCTGCCTGCCCTGAGCGCCTATTCCACCGAGCTGGGCCAGAACCGTGCCCTGTTCGAAGCGTATGAAGCCCTGGCCGCCAGCCCTGAAGCCGCCAGCTTCGACGTGGCGCAGAAGACCATCATCGATCACGCCTTGCGCGATTTCCGCCTGTCGGGCATCGACTTGCCGGCCGACAAGCAGCAGCGCTACGCCGAGGTGCAGAGCAAGCTCAGCGAACTGGGCAGCCGCTTCTCCAACCAGCTGCTCGACGCCACCCAGGCCTGGACCAAGCACGTCACCGACGAAGCCGCGCTGGCCGGCCTGACCGACTCGGCCAAGGCGCAGATGGCCGCCGCAGCGCAGGCCAAGGGCCTGGACGGCTGGCTGATCACCCTGGAGTTCCCCAGCTACTACGCAGTGATGACCTACGCCAGCGACCGCGCCCTGCGCGAAGAGCTGTATGCCGCTTACTGCACCCGTGCCTCCGACCAGGGCCCGAATGCCGGCCAGTTCGACAACGGCCCGGTGATGGAAGAGATCCTCGACCTGCGCCAGGAACTGGCCGGGCTGCTGGGTTACAAGAACTTCGCCGAGCTGAGCCTGGCCACCAAGATGGCTGAGTCCAGCGACCAGGTGCTGAGTTTCCTGCGCGACCTGGCCAAGCGTTCCAAGCCATTCGCCGCCCAGGACCTGGAGCAGCTCAAGGCCTATGCCGCCGAGCAAGGCACCCCCGAGCTGGCCAGCTGGGACGCCGGGTACTTCGGCGAGAAGCTGCGCGAGCAGCGCTACAGCGTGTCCCAGGAAGCGCTGCGCGCCTACTTCCCGATCGACAAGGTGCTGTCCGGCCTGTTCGTCATCGTGCAGCGCCTGTACGGTATCGAGATCAATGAGCTCAAGGGCTTCGATAGCTGGCACCCGGACGTGCGCCTGTTCGAGATCAAGGAAAACGGCCAGCACGTCGGCCGCTTCTTCTTCGACCTCTATGCCCGCGCCAACAAGCGTGGCGGTGCCTGGATGGATGGCGCCCGCGACCATCGCCGCACCGCCAATGGCAGCCTGCAGAGCCCGGTGGCCAACCTGGTGTGCAACTTCACCCCCGCCACGCCCGGCAAGCCCGCGCTGCTTACCCACGACGAAGTCACCACCCTGTTCCACGAGTTCGGGCACGGCCTGCACCACCTGCTGACCCGCATCGAGCATGCCGGTGTGTCCGGCATCAACGGCGTGGCCTGGGACGCGGTGGAGCTGCCGAGCCAGTTCATGGAGAACTGGTGCTGGGAGCCCGAGGGCCTGGCGCTGATCTCCGGCCACTACGAGACCGGTGAGGCATTGCCCCAGGACCTGCTGGACAAGATGCTCGCGGCGAAGAACTTCCAGTCCGGCATGATGATGGTGCGCCAGCTGGAGTTCTCGCTGTTCGACTTCGAGCTGCACGCCACCCATGGCGACGGCCGCAGCGTGCTGCAGGTGCTCGAGGGCGTGCGTGACGAGGTCTCGGTGATGCGTCCGCCGGCCTACAACCGCTTCCCCAACAGCTTCGCGCACATCTTCGCCGGCGGTTATGCGGCGGGTTACTACAGCTACAAGTGGGCTGAAGTGCTGTCGGCCGACGCCTTCTCGCGCTTTGAGGAAGAAGGTGTGCTCAACGCCGAGACCGGCCGCGCCTTCCGCGAAGCCATCCTGGCCCGTGGCGGTTCCCGCGAGCCGATGGTGCTGTTCGTCGACTTCCGTGGCCGCGAGCCTTCCATCGATGCATTGTTGCGCCACAGCGGCCTCACCGAGGACGCGGCGGCATGAGTGAGGTAGCCGTGAGCAAGAGCAAGCGACGCTTCATCGCCGGGGCGGTTTGCCCGGCGTGCAGCGAGATGGACAAGCTGATGATGTGGAACGAGGACGGTGTGCCGCACCGTGAGTGCGTGGCCTGTGGGTTCACTGACACCCTGAACGAACAAGGCCTGTCGGTACCCAGCGAGCTCGGCACCCGGGTCAATCACCTGGCGCCGAAAGCGCCGCCGGCCAAGGTGCAGACCGTGCAGTTCTTCCCCAATCCGAAGCTGAAGAAGCCGCAGGATTGAAGGTAAAGCGCTGGGCAAGCGCGCTTCCACGCACGCACAGCGTGGGAGCGGGCTTGCTCCGCGATAATCGGCTGTAGCCATCCCGTTGGTCTCGGATTACTGTATGAATGAACAGTAATCCGAGTTGTCATCATGAAACCAGCCCCCATTCGCGGCCGCGGCACTGCCGGCAACCCGCACAACCGCTTCGCTCCAAGTGTTTCAGTGGCCGAGGACGATGGCTGGTACCAGGAAGTCCCACTTACCCAAGGCACCGAGTTACGGATCGAGACGGCCAAGACCATCATCGCCCGCAATACCTCCCCTGACCTGCCCTTCGACCGCTCCATAAATCCGTATCGCGGCTGCGAGCACGGTTGCATCTACTGCTATGCGCGCCCCAGCCACGCCTACTGGGATCTCTCTCCCGGCCTGGATTTCGAGACCAAGCTGATCGCCAAGACCAACGCCGCCGAGGTGCTCGAGCAGCAACTGAGCAAGCCCGGCTACGTTTGCGCGCCGATCAACCTGGGGTCCAACACCGACCCTTATCAGCCCATCGAGCGCGAACAACAACTGACCCGGCGCCTGCTCGAAGTTCTGCTGCGTTACCGCCACCCAGTGACCATCGTCACCAAGGGCTCGCTGGTGCTGCGCGACCTTGACCTGCTGAGCGAGCTGGCCAGCCAGCGCCTGGCACGGGTGATGATCAGCCTCACCACCCTGGACGATGAGCTCAAGCGCACCCTCGAACCACGTGCGGCCGCTCCAAAGGCGCGCCTGCGCGCTATTCGCGTGCTGCGTGAGGCCGGTGTGCCGGTGGGCGTGCTGTGTTCACCGATGATCCCGATGATCAATGACAGCGAACTGGAGCACCTGCTGGAGGCGGCGAAGGAGGCCGGCGCGCAGAGCGCGGCGTACATGATGCTGCGCTTGCCGCTGGAGGTGGCACCGTTGTTCGAGCAGTGGCTGCACGATCACTACCCGCAGCGGGCCACGCATGTGCTGAGCCTGATTCGTCAGAGCCGGGGTGGTGAACTCTACGACAGCCGATTCGGTGCGCGGATGCGCGGTGAAGGGGTGTTCGCTGACTTGCTGGCGCAGCGCTTTCGCAAGGCGGCCAGGCGGCTGGGGTTCGAAGGGCGGGAGGACCTGGCGCTTGATTGCAGTGCCTTCTGCCCTCCCGGTGCACAGATGGCACTGTTCTAGCCAGCGGCTCGTTCAATCGGGAAGGCGAGCCCTATAAGTACAACTAAAGCAACCCAACAATTTCACTCATGAAGGTTGGCAACTGATGCTTTTTTGCTATTATCCAGTGCTCCCCTCGCCTATCCAGAACGCCCGTTCTAGAGCCTGCGCAATTAAGTTTCAGTTAAGTTTCCTACGCTAGCGTGAGTCATGAGTCAGCAATGACTGTGATTATTTACCCGTGCGCGTCATCTAAATCCCCGCGTCACCCCAATCTTTCCCCGGTAACATGGAATTCACTTTCAAACCGTCAAGAGGATGAATCATGCCCGTCAAGGACCCCTCCAAGGCCGTCCCGGCTGCACCCGCCGAAAGCGCTGATGCCGCCATGAAGCATATCGTCGACGGCTTCCTGCGGTTTCACACCGAAGTCTTTCCCGAGCAGCAAGAGCTGTTCAAGAAACTGGCTACCGCGCAAAAGCCGCGGGCCATGTTCATCACCTGCGCAGACTCGCGCATCGTCCCCGAACTGATCACCCAGAGCTCGCCCGGCGACCTGTTCGTGACCCGTAACGTCGGCAACGTGGTGCCGCCCTACGGCCAGATGAACGGCGGTGTATCGAGTGCTATCGAGTACGCCGTGCTGGCGCTGGGCGTGCACCACATCATCATCTGCGGTCACTCCGACTGCGGCGCGATGCGAGCGGTACTCAACCCGCAGTCGCTGGCGAAGATGCCGACCGTTTCCGCCTGGCTGCGCCATGCCGAGGTAGCGCGGACCGTGATCGAGGACAACTGCTCCTGCGGCAGCGAGCACGAAAGCATGCAGCTGCTGACCAAGGAAAACGTCATCGCCCAGCTGCATCACCTGCGTACCCACCCCTCGGTCGCTTCGCGCCTGGCCGCCGGGCAGCTGCATATCCATGGCTGGATCTACGACATCGAAACCAGCCAGATCGAAGCTTACGATGCCGCCAGCGACCGCTTCCTGCCGCTGACCGCAGGCGAGTCGATCCCTTCTGCCACACCGAGAGGCCGCTACTAAGCGACCCCAACACGCTGAACAAGCCTTGATTGCCGGCTGCACCCGATGGGTGCGGCGCGGCCTTCGCCTGCCTTGAATCTTCCTGAATGCCGTGCCGGCAGACCCGCTGGCGGCCCACGCCTGCGCGTCGTTCAGGCTTCCCCGTGCTAGCGGCCAGCGGAATGGCCGTGAATCTAGAAAGGAGCTACATGGTGAACATGACACAGATAAAGGCGGCCCTGCCGCGTGAGTTGCTGGCCTCGGTGGTGGTCTTCCTGGTGGCCCTGCCCTTGTGCATGGGTATTGCCATCGCCTCGGGCATGCCTCCGGCGAAGGGGCTGATCACCGGGATCATCGGCGGCATCGTCGTGGGTTTCCTCGCCGGCTCGCCGTTGCAGGTCAGCGGCCCGGCGGCGGGCCTGGCGGTGCTGGTGTTCGAACTGGTGCGCCAGCATGGCGTGGCCATGCTCGGGCCGATCTTGTTGCTGGCCGGCCTGCTGCAACTGCTGGCTGGGCGCTTGCGCCTGGGTTGCTGGTTCCGGGTCACCGCGCCAGCAGTGGTATACGGCATGCTTGCCGGGATCGGCGTGCTGATCGTGCTGTCCCAGGTGCACGTGATGTTCGACACCGCGCCCCAGCCATCAGGTGTGGACAACCTGCTGGGTTTCCCGGCGACGCTGGCCTCGGCCTTGCCGCTGGAAAGTGCAGGCGCCGGTTGGCAGGCTGGTGCGCTGGGCTTGGGCACCATCGCCATCATGTGGGGTTGGGAGCGCTGGCGCCCGCAACGCCTGCGCTTCATTCCCGGTGCCTTGCTCGGTGTGGCGGCAATGACCGCTGTCAGCTTGTGGCTGGCACTGCCGGTCAACCGCGTGCAGGTACCTGCGGACCTGTCCGAGGCCATTGACTGGCTGCGTCCGGACGATCTGCTCAAACTGGCCGACCCGACGCTGCTGGTGGCGGCCTTTGCCCTGGCCTTCATCGCCAGCGCCGAGACCTTGTTGTCCGCGGCGGCAGTCGATCGCATGCACAGTGGCCAGCGCTCGGATTTCGACCGTGAGCTGTCGGCGCAGGGTATCGGCAACATGCTCTGCGGCGTGCTTGGCGCGTTGCCGATGACCGGGGTGATCGTGCGCAGCTCGGCCAACGTCCAGGCTGGTGCGCAGACCCGCGCCTCGGCGATCCTGCATGGTCTTTGGCTGCTCGCGTTCGTCGTGGTACTGAGCAGTGTGCTGCAACAGATTCCGGTGGCCAGCCTGGCCGGCGTGCTGGTCTATACCGGGGTGAAACTGGTGGATTTCAAGGCGTTTCGAAACCTGGGCCGCTATGGGCGGATGCCGATGTTCACCTATGCGGCGACTGCACTGGCGATCATCTTCACCGACCTGTTGACCGGCGTATTGCTGGGCTTTGCCCTGACCCTGCTGAAGCTGGCGCTGAAGGCGGCGCGGTTGAAGATCAATCTGGTGGCATTGGGTACGCCGGGGCACATGGAACTGCGCCTGAGCGGCGCGGCCACCTTCCTCAAGGTGCCGGCGCTGACCCAGGTACTGGATACCGTGCCGGAAGGGACCACGTTGCATGTGCCGCTGGGCAACCTGAGCTATATCGACCATTCCTGCCTGGAACTGCTGGAGGATTGGGGGCGCAGTGGCGCGGCCAAGGGCTCGCGGCTGGTACTGGAGCAGCGGCGTCTGAAGCGGCGGGTCGAGGGGCGGTTGCGGACCACGGCGGGGGTTGGCGTCTAAGAGGGCCGCCTAGCGGCCCATCGCCGGCAAGCCGGCTCCCACAATGACGGCGCCGGTATCAAACCCTGCGTTGTACTTGTGGGAGCCGGCTTGCCGGCGATGAGGCCAGTCGAAACACTCTAGATTCAAGCTCAGGCCGACTGGCTCAACTCCACGCCCAGCTGGCGCGACAGGCACGGCCAGCGTTTCCAGGCCTCTCCGGTTTCCGGGTTCGACAGCTTGTCGCGATAGCGCTCCACTGACTCCACGGCAAAGCTCTCGTCATTGAGCATCTCGTCCACCGAGTGATGTACCACCTCATCGAGCTGGTTGGCGAAGGTCTCGCCGATCAGCTGGTGGGCGATCAGGTTGGCGACCGTGGTATCCACCGGAATCAGCGGTTGCTGGAAATGGCGGATATACAGGTCGTTGACCTCCTCGACCAGGCGATGCGCCAGGTAGGCCTCGTCCAACAGGCAATCCAGCCCGACCTGCCCGTCCATCACACTCGGCGGCTGCAGGAAATAGGCCTCGGCAATCTTCAGCACCGGCTTGATCTGCGATTCGATGCCAGCCTCGAGGGCCACGGTGTGCGCGGCTTCGAGCAGTTCTGGAACCTCGTTGATATAGGCGCCGACAAAGCGGGCCAAAGTACCCTGGGCGTCCTGCTGGGGTAGGTGGATCGAAGGGTGCAGGTGTGGCAGTTGCTTCTCGAGACGGTTTTTCAGTTGGCCTGTGCGGCTCTCGTGTTGATGGGCGTTTTCGATCTGCTCGCGTACAGCAGCGATGTTCATGACAACTCCAGGGACAAGGCGTTACAAACGGAAGACACTAAGTTAGCTTGCTTACGAGAATCGCTAAGACGCATTTGTTATATCGCTTAGGCGCGTGTAGGAAATTGGCTATATCAATGTGCCATTATTGTGCTCCAGCCCAGTATTCATGCGCCTTCCAGCGCAAACGTTTGGTTGCGTGAAGATCATTTCAGTCCCTGCGTTGCGCCCCATTGGTCGGTGTCTATACTCCGCTTGAAACGTGATTCGTTGATGAGGCCCGACTGCCTTAAGCAGGGGGCTCGGTCGTCGAAGCCAGGCAGTCTTGGCCACCGTTCCCCCCTTTGTCGTAGCAGGTCGTCCACGCCTCCGGGACTACAAGAACGATAAGGGGAACCCGCAATGATGCGACATCCACATGTCTGGATGGGCCTGTTGCTGTGGTCATTGTTTGGTCAGGCACAGGCAGCATGGACGGTGAACATGGCGCCCGGGGCGACGGAAGTCTCCCATGCGGTGTTTGACCTGCACATGACCATCTTCTGGATCTGCGTGATCATCGGCATCGTGGTGTTCGGCGCGATGTTCTGGTCGATGGTCATTCACCGCCGCTCAACCGGGCAGAAGGCCGCGCACTTCCACGAGCACACCTGGGTCGAGATCCTCTGGACCGTCGTGCCCTTCCTGATCCTCGTGGCCATGGCCATCCCGGCCACCAAGACCCTGATCGATATCTACGACGCCAGCGACTCGGACATCGACATCCAGGTCACCGGTTACCAGTGGAAATGGCACTACAAGTACCTGGGCCAGGACGTCGAGTTCTTCAGCAACCTGGCCACCCCCGCCGAGCAGATCCACAACAATTCACCGAAGGACGAGCACTACCTGCTCGAAGTCGACCAGCCGCTGGTGCTGCCGGTGGGCGCCAAGGTGCGCTTCCTGGTGACCGCCGCCGACGTCATCCATTCCTGGTGGGTGCCGGCCTTCGCGGTCAAGCGTGACGCCATCCCCGGCTTCGTCAACGAGGCCTGGACCCGGGTCGAGAAGCCCGGGATCTACCGCGGCCAGTGCACCGAGCTGTGCGGCAAGGACCACGGCTTCATGCCGGTGGTGGTCGAGGTGAAATCCAAGGCCGACTACGACTCCTGGCTTGGCGAGCGCAAGGCCGAGGCGGCCAAGCTCAAGGAACTGACCAGCAAGGAATGGACCCTCGAAGAGCTGGTGGCACGTGGCGACAAGGTCTACCACACCACCTGCGTGGCCTGTCACCAGGCCGAGGGCCAGGGCCTGCCGCCGATGTTCCCGGCCCTCAAGGGCTCGAAGATCGCCACCGGGCCCAAGGAAGCGCACCTGGGCATCGTCTTCCACGGCAAGCCGGGCACCGCCATGGCGGCATTCGGCAAGCAGCTTTCGGAAGTCGATATTGCCGCGGTGGTCACCTACGAGCGCAACGCCTGGGGCAACAACAAGGGCGACATGGTCACGCCGAAGGACGTGCTGGCGCTCAAGCAGGCCGAAGCGCAATGAGCCGGGCTACCCGCGGCAGTCAGTGGATTGCAGGAGACAGGACATGAGTGCAGTGATCGACGACCACGCCCACGGTCATGAACACGCCCACGGCCCGGCCAAGGGCCTGATGCGCTGGGTGCTGACCACCAACCACAAGGACATCGGCACGATGTACCTGTGGTTCGCCTTCACCATGTTCCTGCTCGGCGGCTCGTTCGCCATGGTGATCCGCGCCGAGCTGTTCCAGCCCGGCTTGCAGATCGTGGAGCCGGCGTTCTTCAACCAGATGACCACCATGCACGGGCTGATCATGGTGTTCGGCGCGGTGATGCCGGCCTTCGTCGGCCTGGCCAACTGGATGATCCCGCTGATGATCGGCGCGCCAGACATGGCCCTGCCGCGGATGAACAACTTCAGCTTCTGGCTGCTGCCGGCGGCGTTCCTGCTGCTGGTCTCGACCCTGTTCAGCCCCGGTGGCGGGCCGAACTTCGGCTGGACCTTCTATGCCCCGCTGTCGACCACCTACGCCCCGGCCAGCGTGACCTTCTTCATCTTCGCCATCCACCTGATGGGCATCAGCTCGATCATGGGCGCGATCAACGTGATCGCCACCATCCTCAACCTGCGCGCCCCCGGCATGACCCTGATGAAAATGCCGCTGTTCGTCTGGACCTGGCTGATCACCGCGTTCCTGCTGATCGCGGTGATGCCGGTGCTGGCCGGCGTGGTGACCATGATGCTGATGGATATCCATTTCGGCACCAGCTTCTTCAGCGCGGCCGGCGGCGGTGACCCGGTGTTGTTCCAGCATGTGTTCTGGTTCTTCGGGCACCCCGAGGTGTACATCATGATCCTGCCGGCCTTCGGCGCGGTCAGCTCGATCATCCCGGCGTTCTCGCGCAAGCCGCTGTTCGGCTATACCTCGATGGTCTACGCCACCGGGGCGATCGCCTTCCTGTCGTTCATCGTCTGGGCCCACCACATGTTCGTGGTCGGCATCCCGGTGGTGGGCGAACTGTTCTTCATGTACGCCACCATGCTGATCGCCGTGCCCACCGGGGTGAAGGTGTTCAACTGGGTCAGCACCATGTGGGAAGGCTCGCTGACCTTCGAGACGCCGATGCTGTTCGCCATCGCCTTCGTTATTCTGTTCACCATCGGCGGCTTCTCCGGGCTGATGCTGGCCATCGCGCCTGCGGACTTCCAGTACCACGACACCTACTTCGTGGTGGCGCACTTCCACTACGTGCTGGTGCCCGGGGCGATCTTCGGCATCTTTGCCTCGGCCTACTACTGGCTGCCGAAATGGACCGGGCACATGTATGACGAAACCTTGGGCAAGCTGCACTTCTGGCTGTCGTTCGTCGGCATGAACCTGGCCTTCTTCCCCATGCACTTCGTCGGCTTGGCCGGCATGCCCCGGCGCATCCCCGACTACAACCTGCAGTTCGCCGACTTCAACATGGTCTCGTCGATCGGCGCCTTCATGTTCGGCGCCACGCAGATCTTCTTCCTGTTCATCGTCATCAAGTGCATTCGCGGTGGCGCGCCGGCACCGGACAAACCCTGGGACGGCGCCGAGGGGCTGGAGTGGTCGATCCCTTCACCTGCGCCTTACCACACCTTCCAGACGCCGCCGGAAGTGAAGTAGGAGCTTGCCCATGGACGGCTTGTCGCTCAAACGCCTGGTCAGCCGCCTGCTGATGCTGACCGTGGTGATGTTCGCCTTCGGCTTTGCCCTGGTGCCGATTTACGACGTGATGTGCAAGGCCTTCGGCATCAACGGCAAGACCGGCGGGCAGTACGCGGGCACCCAGGTGAGCGACCCGACCCGTTCGGTGCGGGTGCAGTTCATGTCGACCAATGCCGGTGACATGAGCTGGGAATTCCACTCCACCGCCGACCAGATCGAGGTCAACCCGGGGGCGGTGAACCAGATGATCTTCGTGGCCCGCAACCCGACCAACCAGCCCATGAGCGCCCAGGCCATCCCCAGCATCACCCCCGCCGAGGCTGCGGCGTACTTCCACAAGACCGAGTGCTTCTGTTTCACCCAGCAGGTTCTGCAGCCGGGCGAGCGCATCGAGATGCCGGTGCGCTTCATCGTCGACCGCGACCTGCCGGAATCGGTGAAACACCTGACCCTGGCCTACACCCTGTTCGACATCACCGCTCGCCACCCCCCGGTCGCCCAAGCCGCGACCGAGGGCGCCCGTTGAGGGAAGGAGATACGTCATGGCAAGCCACGAGCATTACTACGTACCGGCGCAGAGCAAGTGGCCGATCATTGCCACGATCGGCATGTTCATCACCGTATTCGGGCTCGGCACCTGGTTCAACGACCTCAAGGCCGGCCACCCGGAGTCCCACGGGCCGCTGATTTTCTTCGTTGGCGCGCTGTTCCTGGCCTACATGCTGTTCGGCTGGTTCGGCGCAGTGGTCAAGGAAAGCCACGCCGGGCTCTACAGTGCGCAGATGGACCGCTCGTTCCGCTGGGGCATGAGCTGGTTCATCTTTTCCGAGGTGATGTTCTTCCTGGCCTTCTTCGGCGCGCTGTTCTATGTGCGGGTGCTGGCCGGGCCGTGGCTGGGGGGCGATGGGGCCAAGGGCGTGACGCATATGCTCTGGCCCAACTTCGAGTTCGTCTGGCCGCTACTGCATACGCCGGACCCGAAACTGTTCCCGCCACCGAAGGAAGTCATCGATCCGTGGCACCTGCCGCTGATCAATACCATCCTGCTGGTGAGCTCCAGTGTGACCGTGACCATCGCCCACCACGCCCTGCGCAAGGGGCACCGCGGCGCGCTGAAGCTGTGGCTGGGGCTGACGATCCTGCTGGGGCTGGCGTTTCTCGCCCTGCAGGCCTACGAGTACCACGAGGCCTACAACAAACTCGGGCTGACCCTGGGCTCGGGCATCTACGGCGCGACGTTCTTCATGCTTACCGGGTTCCACGGCGCGCACGTGACCTTGGGCACGTTGATCCTGTTCGTGATGTTCTGCCGGGTGCTGCGCGGGCACTTCGACCCGGACAAGCACTTCGGTTTCGAGGCGGCGAGCTGGTACTGGCACTTCGTCGATGTGGTGTGGGTGGGGTTGTTCATCTTCGTGTATGTCCTGTAGTGCGGCTTCGCGGGTGATCGCGGCTGAAGCTGCTCCTACAGGGATGGTGTGAATTCAGAAAGGTGCGTGCGACACCAGTTGCCCACTGATCAGGCCCCAGGCCACCAGGGCGATGGTCAGGGTGGCGAGGGCGACGCGCACGGTAAGGGCCTTGAGCAGGCGGGTCGACTGGTCATCGTCCTTGACCAGGAACACCAGGCCACTGAACAGGCTGGCGATGGTGGCCAGCAGCATCAGGACAATCGCGGCCTTGAGCATGGCGACACTCCGGGGGATGAGGTGATGGATACAAGTATAGCGCTCGACCTCAAGAGGCTCTGGTGAAGCCGTTTCGCCCAGGCTTGGTACCGACCCTGGTGGTGCTTGCGCTGCTGCCGGGGTTGATCGCGCTCGGCTGCTGGCAACTGCGGCGCGCCGACGAAAAGCGTGACCTGCTGGCCACCTACACCGAACGCCAGATCGAGGCGCCGGTCACTGCTGACCGGTTGCGCCAGCTGCCGGACCCGGCGTTCTACCCCGTGCACCTGTATGGCCGGTTCGATGCCGGTCACAGCCTGCTGCTGGACAATCAGATGCGTGACGGCAAGGCCGGCGTCGAGCTGTTGCAGCCCTTCCACGACCAGGCCAGCGGCCTGTGGTTGCTGGTCAATCGCGGCTGGCTGGCGTGGCCCGACCGTCGTGTGCCGGTGCGCTTCGACACGCCCAGCCAGGCGCTGGCGCTGGACGCCACGGTCTACGTGCCGCCGGGCAAGACGTTCCAGCTGCACCCGGACAACCCCGATGGCCAGTGGCCGCAACTGCTGACGGCGATCGATCCGTCCGGGCTCTGGCAGCAACTGGGCCGGGAAGGCTTTGCTCAGGAGCTACGCCTGCGGCCCGGCCCGGCCGCCTACCGCCTGGACTGGCCGGTGGTCGCCATGGGCCCGGAAAAGCACCAGGGCTATGCCGTGCAGTGGTTCGCCCTGGCGAGCGCGTTGGTACTGCTTTACCTGTATTTCGGCTGGCATCACAACGACAAGGAGAACCGCCATGGCCGCCGCCACGAGTCCACTGGACGTGCCTGACCGCCGCAAGCCCCGCGGGCGCCTGCAACTGCTGTTGATCCTGTTCGTCGTGCTCGGGCCGATGATCCTTGCCACCAGCATGTACAAGCTCAAGTTCTGGGTACCGGAGGGGCGCAGCTATCACGGTGTGATGATTGGTAATGGCGAGGGCCGGGCGGATATCGGCATCGATGCCCAGGACGAGCGTTGGCAGCTGTTGGTCAGCGCCCCGGGCGCCTGTGTCGAGGACTGCCGGCAACTGGTGTACCTGGCCCGGCAGATCCAGGTCGGCCTGGGCCGCGATGCCAGCCGCGCCAGCCATGCCCTGGCGGCGGCCCAGCCGCTGGCCGCTGACTACCAGGCGTTGCTGGGCCGTGAATACCCGCAGTTGCAACGCTATCCGCTGGACGCCCAGCGCTATATCCAGAAGGTCGGCGACACTGCCCCGCAACTGTGGATCGTCGATCCTCACGGCAACCTGGTGCTGCGCTACGACGCCAAGGTCAAGGGCAAGCATGTGCTGGACGACCTGCGTCACCTGCTCAAGCTGTCCAACATCGGCTAGGAGGCTGCCATGGCCAGACCCGGATTCCGCCTTGCTGTGTGCGCCACGCTGCTGGCGCTGCTGGTCGTGTTGCTCGGCGCCTACACTCGCCTGACTCATGCCGGTCTTGGTTGCCCCGACTGGCCGGGGTGCTACGGCTTCATCAGCGTGCCCAAGACCGATGCCCAACTGGCCCATGCCGAGCTGCACTTCCCTGAGCACCCGGTGGAGGAAGCCAAGGGCTGGGCAGAGATGGTCCATCGCTATTTCGCCGGCAGCCTGGCACTGGTGATCGCACTGCTTGCCTTCCAGGCTGTACGCCGGCATGCCCATGACGGCCAGCCCTACCGCCTGCCAGTGTTGCTGCTGGGTGTGGTGCTGGCCCAGGCGGCGTTCGGCATGTGGACGGTGACACTGAAACTGTGGCCCCAGGTGGTGACCGCGCACCTGCTTGGCGGGTTCACCACGGTGAGCCTGCTTTTCCTGCTATCCCTGCGTCTATCCCGGGCTTTTGCGCCTTTGCCGAAACTGCCGCTGAGCTTGCGGCGGATCGCGGCGCTGGCGCTGCTGGTGGTGATCGGCCAGATCGCCCTGGGGGGTTGGGTCAGCGCCAACTACGCGGCGGTGGCCTGCATCGACCTGCCCACCTGCCATGGCCAGTGGTGGCCGGCGGCGGACTTCAGCAACGGCTTCCACCTGACCCAGCACGTCGGCCCCAATTACCTGGGCGGGCAACTGGACAGCGATGCGCGCACGGCGATTCATGTCAGCCACCGGCTCGGCGCGATGATGGTGCTGGCGGTACTGCTGATGCTCAGCTGGAAGTTGCAGCGCAATGGCCTGGGCGGCCTGGCGCGCCTGGTATTGCTGGCGCTGACGCTGCAGCTGGGCCTGGGCATCAGCAACGTATTGTTCCACCTGCCGCTGGGCGTGGCCGTTGCCCACAACGCCGGCGGTGTGCTGCTGCTGCTGACCATGGTGCTGGTGAACTACCGCATTCGCGTGGTCGACAAGGTTCGCGTGGGCCATGGCTGGCGCCTGACACCGGTGACCGGGGCGCAACTCACTCATCACATGAGGAACGATTCGTGGCGACGGTTCTGAGCACGGAACGCCAGCGCGCCGGATGGCGCGACTATCTGGAACTGACCAAGCCGAAGGTGGTGGTGCTGATGCTGATCACCTCGCTGGTGGGGATGTTTCTCGCCACCCGCGCAGGGGTGGCCTGGAGCGTCCTGCTGTTCGGCAACCTGGGGATTGGCTTGTGCGCGGGTGCCGCGGCGGCGGTCAATCACGTGGTCGACCGACGAGTCGATGCGTTGATGGCCCGTACCCACAAGCGTCCGTTGGCCCAAGGCCGGGTGGCGCCTCTGGCGGCACTGTTGTTCGCCTTGTTGTTGGCCGTGGCAGGTATGGCCTTGCTGCTGGCTTTCACCAACCCCCTCACCGCCTGGCTCACACTGGCCTCGCTGCTGGGTTACGCGGTGCTCTACACCGGCTTTCTCAAGCGGGCCACGCCGCAGAACATCGTGATCGGCGGCCTGGCTGGGGCCGCGCCGCCATTGTTGGGCTGGGTAGCGGTCAGCGGGCACCTGGGCGCCGAGCCCCTGCTGCTGGTGCTGATCATCTTCGCCTGGACACCGCCGCACTTCTGGGCCCTTGCGATTCATCGCAAGGAGGAGTACGCAAAAGCTGATATTCCCATGCTACCCGTTACCCATGGCGAGCATTACACGGCCCTGCATATCCTGCTCTACACCTTGATATTGCTGGCCGTGAGCCTGTTGCCCTATGCCATCCACATGAGCGGCCCGCTGTACCTGGCCTGTGCCTTGCTGCTGGGCCTGCGCTTCCTGCACTGGGCCTGGGTGTTGTACCGTGGCACCCGGCCGCACGCGGCGATCAAGACGTTCAAGTACTCTATCGGCTACCTGTTCGCCCTGTTCATCGCGTTGCTCGTAGACCACTACCTGTTGCTGAACCTATGACCCGAACCCAGAAAACCGTCTTCATCCTCGTTGCCCTGGTCGCGCTGATCATGGGCCTGACCGTCAACAAGGTGCTCAACGACCGTGGTCAGTTGAACCCCACCGAGCTGATCGATGCCGGCATCATCCTGCTGCCGCAGAGCCGTACCGTGCCGGACGTGACCATGACCGACCAGAACGGCCAGCCGCTGGTGCTGGACCAGCTCAAGGGCAAGTGGTCATTGCTGTTCTTCGGCTACACCTACTGCCCGGACATCTGCCCGACCACCCTGGCCCAGTTGCGCCAGGTGAAGAGCGAACTGCCCAAGGAGGCGCTGGAGCGTCTGCAGGTGGTGCTGGTGAGCGTCGACCCGAACCGCGACACGCCGAACCAGCTCAAGCAGTACCTGGGCTATTTCGACAAGGATTTCGTCGGGGTGGCGGGCTCGATCGAGGATACCCAGAAATTGGCCAACGCCTTGAGCATCCCGTTCATCCCGGCCGATACCAGCAAGCCCGGGTATACCGTGGATCACAGCGGCAACCTGGCGGTGGTCGGGCCGGACGGGCGTCAGCGCGGGTTCATCCGTGCGCCGTTCAACAACCAGAAGCTGGTGGCACAGTTGCCGGGGCTTGTGAAGCGCGACTGACGGTTGAAATGAATCGAGGGGCATAACCTGCGTGGGAGCGGGCTTGCCCCGCGATTGGCATTCAATCCTTGGGCCTGCTGCGAAAGAGCCGCAGAGCGTTCCCAGCAGTTCCGAAGTAGCACGCAGGCGATAATCAGACCTGGTAATTCTACCAGTTGAACGGATGCCTCATACCTTACAGGCTAGCGCCCGAACCATTCGTTCGGAGTGCCCGAAATGCCATCTACGGACAAAAGCCGAGTTTGCAACACCAGCTCTTTGGCGCAGGGCAGTACACATCGCTCCCAGGCGCTGACAATGCTGCTGAGCACCAATCAGCAAGCTTCGCCGCTTTGCGAAATTGATACGAATGGTAGGCGTGTCGGCACCTACACGCCCTACGGGCGGGAAACTGTATTGCAATCATGCCTGGGCTTTACGGGCCAGTTGAGGGCCACCGAGCTGCAAGGCTACTTGCTCGGAAATGGGTACCGCTTGTACAGCACGACATTCATGCGCTTCCATTCACCAGACTCGCTGAGCCCTTTCTTGGAGGGTGGCATCAATTGTTATGTGTACTGCAATGGCGATCCTGTGAATTTCAGCGACCCGACTGGCCATATGCTCAGATCCTCTTCGCCCGGCCGTCACTCAGGAGCAAGTAACACCGCAAGACGGTTTTCTGAAAGCGAGATGTCACCTCCCCAGGTACTGGAGGGAATGATGGCCCACTTTGATCGGTTACCACTCTCTGACACCAATACCGCTCTACAGCCACAAAACGCATTACATGGGGCAAGCTCTCCAAACACCGTAAGCGGACCAAGTAGTTCGGCATCAGGTCCCAATCGTGAATCAATCAAAGCGTCTATGAAGGCGGCAGTGGAGCAGAGGCGCACGGCGGCAACGGCGATACCCACTGAAGTGAATCCAGACCTTGCGCAGACAGTTATGGTTGAGCTCAGGAGAACTTCAGAGGCTTTGGGCGGTGTCACTGGTTCTTTCGCAGATCCGGCCCAGGGTTTGACGTACAACAATTACCTGAACGCTTTGGTGGCGTTGAGTCGTGGAACAGACAACTAGGCTGAGTTATCAGGTGACAAAACGCTGTAGATGCATCGTGGGGCAAGCCCACTCCCACAGTTGCAGCGCCAGGGTTGAGCTGGTACCGAATCTGTGGGAGCGGCGGTGTATCGCGATGGGCCGCAAAGCGGCCCTGGGGATTTCAGCTTAGAACGCAGGAACCACAGCGCCCTTGTACTTCTCGGTGATGAACTGCTTCACCTCAGGCGAGTGCAGGGCCTGTACCAGCTTCTTCACCGCGTCCGCGTCCTTGTTGTCCTCGCGGGTCACCAGGATGTTCACGTACGGAGAGTCCTTGCCTTCGATGGCCAGGGCGTCTTTTTCCGGGTTGAGCTTGGCTTCCAGCGCGTAGTTGGTGTTGATCAGGGCGGCATCGACCTGGGTCAGCACACGCGGGATGGTCGCGGCTTCCAGTTCCCGGAACTTCAGGTTTTTCGGGTTCTCGGCGATGTCCTTGATGGTCGACAGGATGTTCGTGTTGTCCTTGAGCTTGATCACCCCGGCCTTGTCCAGCAGCAGCAGGGCGCGGCCGCCGTTGGTGGCGTCGTTGGGAATGACCACGGCGGCGCCGGAAGGCAGTTCGTCGAGCTTCTTGACCTTGGTCGAGTACACGCCCAGCGGCTCGATGTGCACGCCGGCGACGCTTACCAGGTGAGTACCCTTGGCCTTGTTGAACTCATCCAGGTACGGCTGGTGCTGGAAGAAGTTGGCGTCCAGGCGCTTTTCCGAAACCTGCACGTTCGGCTGGATGTAGTCGGTGAACTCCTTGACCTTCAGTTCCACGCCTTCCTTCGCCAGCTGTGGCTTGACGAAGTTGAGGATCTCGGCGTGCGGTACCGGGGTGGCGGCGACCGTCAGGGTCTCGGCGTGGGCCGAGAAGGCCGCGACCGCGGCGACAACAGCAAGCAGCTTCTTCATTGATCACTCCTTGTGAGGGCCGCGACGGCCCCCGAACGGGTCGGCCGGGCCGACCCCATTGGGGTTACTTACGGGAAAAATGCACGACCAGCTTGTCGCCGATCATTTGCAGTACCTGGACCAGGATGACCAGCAGCACCACGGTGACGATCATCACGTCGGTCTGGAAGCGTTGGTAGCCGAAGCGGATCGACAGGTCACCCAGGCCACCGGCCCCGACCACGCCGGCCATGGCGGTGTAGGACACCAAGGTGATGGCGGTCACGGTGATGGCGGCGATGATGCCCGGCATCGCTTCAGGCAGCACGGCCTTGAAGATGATCTGGCGGGTGGTGGCGCCCATCGACTGGGTAGCCTCGATGATGCCGCGGTCCACTTCACGCAGGGCGGTTTCCACCAGCCGCGCGAAGAATGGCGTGGTTCCCACCACCAGCGGCGGGATGGCACCGGCAACGCCCAGCGAGGTGCCGGTGATCAGCACCGTGATCGGGATCATCACGATCAGCAGGATGATGAACGGCACCGAGCGCACGATGTTGACGATGGTCGCCAGCACGGCGTAGACCTTCTTGTGCTCGAACATCTGCCGTGGGCTGAACAGGAACAGCACGACGCCCAGTGGCAAGCCCAGCAGGATGATGAAGGCCAGCGAGATGAACAGCATGACCATCGTGTCGTTGGTCGCCTGCCAGATCTCGACCCAGTCGACGTTGGCGAAATAGCTGAGGATGTCCATCAACGCAGTACCTCCATATGTACGTCAGCTGCAGTGAAGCGGGCGAACGCCGCCTCCATGTCTCCACCGATCAGGGCAAGGGTCAGCTGGCCATAGGGGATGTCCTTGATGCGGTCGATGCGCCCGGCAAGGATGCTGTAGTCCACGCCGGTTTCGCGGGCCACGGTGCCCAGCAGCGGCGCGTAGGTGGCGCAGCCCTGGAAGGTCAGGCGCACGATGCGCCCCGGCACATGGGCGAAATCGTCGCGTTGCTCGTTCTCGTCGACCTGCTCGTCTTCCTGGACGAAACGCTTGGTGGTGGCGTGCTGCGGGTGCAGGAACACGTCGGCCACCGGGCCCTGCTCGACGATCTGCCCGGCATCCATCACCGCCACGCGGTCGCAGACCCGGCGGATCACGTCCATCTCGTGGGTGATCAGCACGATGGTCAGCTTCAGCTCGCGGTTGATCTCGGCCAGTAGTTGCAGCACCGAGGCGGTGGTCTGCGGGTCGAGGGCGCTGGTGGCTTCGTCGCACAGCAGGATCTTGGGGTTGGTGGACAGGGCGCGGGCGATGCCGACGCGCTGCTTCTGCCCACCCGACAGTTGCGCCGGGTACTTCTTGGCATGCTCGGAAAGGCCGACACGGGCCAGCAGCTCGGTGACGCGCTTGTCGATCTCGCCACGCGACAGCTCGCCCGCCAGCACCAGCGGCAGGGCGACATTGTCGGCGACGGTCTTGGAGGCCAGCAGGTTGAAGTGCTGGAAGATCATGCCGACCTGCTGGCGGAAGCGCCGCAGCTGGTTCGAGTCGAAGGCGGTGACGTCTTCACCGTCGACCACGATCTTGCCGCCGGACGGCTCCTCGAGGCGGTTGATCAGGCGCAGCATGGTGCTCTTGCCGGCACCGGAGTGGCCGATCAGGCCGAACACCTGGCCATCTTCGATGGTCAGGCTGGTCGGGTTCAGGGCCGGGATATCCCTACCGGCGACGCGGTAGGTCTTGTGGACATTTTGAAACTCGATCACTGAGCGAACCTTGTGGGGCGCATGGAATTTGGGTCAGCGGTTAGCCGGGGCGCGCATTTTAGCCTTTTCCCCTGCGTGTTCTTAGCATTTATTTCGTCACGCTCCAATCCAATCGGCATAACGCGACGGTCGGCAATCCGATTGAACGCATCCGATGGCAGCCCAGTCACTAATTGAACAAGCCCGAACGGGCAGCCTGAAGACTGATGAGGAGAGCCGAAGATGCCCAGCAAGACGCCGCAGGCGCCACAGCCCAGCCCTGTCGCCGGCACCGACACCCCGGACAAGGCCAACACCAACGCCAAACTGCAGAGCCTGGAGGCGTTTCGCAGCGACGCCAGCGGCCAGGCGCTGCGCACCAACCAGGGTGTGAAGGTCGCCGACAACCAGAACAGCCTCAAGGCCGGCGCCCGTGGGCCTTCGCTGCTCGAAGACTTCATCATGCGCGAGAAGATCACCCACTTCGACCATGAGCGCATCCCCGAGCGTATCGTCCATGCCCGCGGGACCGGCGCCCATGGCTACTTCCAGAGCTACGGCTGCCATGCCGAGCTGACCAAGGCCGGCTTCCTGCAAGACCCCGAGAAAATCACCCCGGTGTTCGTGCGCTTTTCCACCGTGCAGGGTCCACGTGGCTCGGGCGACACGGTGCGCGACGTGCGCGGCTTTGCGGTGAAGTTCTACACCGATGAAGGCAACTTCGATCTGGTCGGCAACAACATGCCGGTGTTCTTCATCCAGGACGCGATCAAGTTTCCCGACTTCGTCCACGCGGTCAAACCCGAACCGCACAACGAGATGCCCACCGGCGGCTCTGCCCACGACACCTTCTGGGACTTCGTGTCGCTGGTGCCGGAATCCGCGCACATGGTCATGTGGGCGATGTCCGACCGGGCCATTCCGCGCAGCCTGCGCATGATGGAAGGCTTTGGCGTGCACACCTTCCGGTTGATCAATGCCCAAGGCGTGGCCAGCTTCGTCAAGTTCCACTGGAAGCCGCGCCAGGGCGTGCACTCGGTGCTGTGGGACGAAGCCCAGAAGCTTGCCGGCAAGGACACCGACTATCACCGCCGCGACCTGTGGGAAGCGATCGAGACCGGGCATTATCCGGAATGGGAGCTGGGCGTGCAGATCGTGCCGGAGGCCGACGAGCACAAGTTCGACTTCGACTTGCTCGACCCGACCAAGATCATCCCCGAGGAGCTGGTGCCGGTGACGCCGCTGGGCAAGATGGTGCTCGACCGCAACCCGGACAACTTCTTCGCCGAAGTGGAGCAGATCGCCTTCTGCCCCGGGCATATAGTGCCGGGCATCGATTTCAGCAACGACCCGTTGCTGCAGGGCCGGCTGTTCTCCTACACCGACACCCAGATAAGCCGCCTGGGCGGGCCGAACTTCCACGAGATTCCGATAAACCGCCCTGTCGCGCCCAATCACAGCAGCCAGCGCGATGCCATGCACCGCATGACCATCGACAAGGGCCGGGCGTCCTACGAGCCCAACTCGATCGATGGCGGCTGGCCGAAGGAAACGCCGCCCGCCGCGCAGGATGGCGGTTTCGAGAGTTACCAGGAACGTATCGACGCGAACAAGATCCGCCAGCGCAGCGAGTCGTTTGGCGATCATTTCTCCCAGGCGCGGCTGTTCTTCCAGAGCATGAGCCCCACCGAGCAGCAGCACATCATCAAGGCCTACAGCTTCGAGCTGGGCAAGGTCGAGCGCGAGGCGATCCGCGCGCGGGAAGTGAACGAGATCCTGGCCAATATCGATCTCAAGTTGGCGGCAGCGGTGGCGGCCAACCTCGGGCTGCCGGCGCCGAAGGCCGGCACGGTCAAGGTCAAGGGCAGCAAGCCGGCGCAGTCAAAGGCCTTGAGCCAGATGAACCACCCCGGGGACATTGGCATCAGTGGGCGCAAGATCGCCATCCTGGTGGCTGATGGCGTGGATGACGCGAGTGTCGACAAGGTGGTCAAGGCGCTAGAGGCGCAAAGTGCGCGTCCCATGCTGCTGGGGCCGACTTCGGCACCCGTGAAGACTGCCGCTGGCAAGCAGCTGCCGGTGGATGCATCGATGGAGGGCATGCCCTCGGTGATGTTCGACGGGGTGTGGGTGCCGGCGGGCAAGGCTTCGCTGGAGGCGCTGGAAAATAGCGGCGTGGCCAAGCACTTCCTGCTCGAGGCCTACAAGCATCTCAAGCCCATGGGGGTAGCCAGTGAGGGCAAGCTGCTGCTGAACAAGCTGGGACTCAAGGAAGATGCGGGGCTGTTGCTGGGCGATGACCAGAAGGCGCTCGAGGCCTTCTTCAAGGCCGTCGAGGGGCACCGGGTGTGGGCGCGGGAGGCGGCTGCCGAAGCTGTTCCTGCATAATCGGGGGCTGCTTTGCAGCCCATCGCCGCGGTTCGTCGCCATGACAAGCCGGCTCCCACAGATTGTAGGCGGTCCCTGTGGGAGCCGGCTTGCCGGCGATGAGGCCCTGACAGGTTTATTGCTGATGAGGGATCAATACCACCTGCGCCGGCAATGAACGCTGGATCTCATGCTTCTGCTTCAGCTCGAAGCCACTGTCGAGCTTGCGCACTCGCTTCTCCAGCAGGGTCTTGAGCCAAGGCGCATCCTCGGTACGCGGCACCTGGAACACCACCTCGCACTGATAACTCACTACGTCCGCCGCGATATCGTCCAACTGGCGACGCATCGCCCGGCTGTCGGTGGTTTTCAGCGCCACGACGGTGGTCGGCGCGGTCGGGTCGATCACCCGGGCCTTGGGCTTGGACGCGGCAGCCTTGAGCGCCGCTTCGGCCTTTTCCAGTTCGGCCTTGCGTGCCTGGGCCACGGCATCGCCACCGGTCAGGGCCGGTGCTTGCGGCATCAGCGCCCGGGCGCGGGCCAATGCCGTGGCAGCGGCATTCACATCGCCCTTCTGCAGGACGATCTGGCTACGGCGCAGGTAGGCCTCGGCCAGCTGGCGCTGGCGCGGCTCCAGGCGTGCGTCATCCGGCGCCTGGGCCTGCAAGGCGGCCAGTTGATCCTCGGCGGTGGCCAGCTCGTTGCTGGCGATGCTTTGCTCGAGCTGCTGCCAGGCATCGGGCTGGGCAGGCGCCACCGGCTGTTCGGCCGGCTTGCTGGAGCAGGCAGCCAGGAACAGGGAAAACGCGGCAACAAGCAGATAACGTGAGGCGAACGGCTTCATTCCTGCGACTCTCTATTTGCGCAAAAAGCGAGCAAGTCTACACCCAGGTGCGCACGCTCGAAAACAGGTCTTCTCAGACTCGAAACCTGCGAAAAGGTTGCAGGATGCGCCTGCGCGCACCCTGAAAATTCAGCGTTTCGGCAACGCCAGGCTCAGCAAGAATAGCACTGCCGCACAGACCACGATCGAAGGCCCGGCCGGGGTGTCCTTGAACCAGGACAGCGCCAGGCCCCCGCAGACCGCGGCACCCCCCAGCAGGCTGGCGCCCACGGCCATCTGCTCCGGTGAGCGGGCGTGACGCTGTGCCGCGGCGGCCGGGATGATCAGCAGCGAGGTGATCAGCAGCACACCGACGATCTTCATCGCCACCGCGATCACCACGGCGATCAGCAGCATCAGTGCCAGGCGCAGGCCGGTCACCGGCAAGCCTTCGACCATCGCCAGTTCCTCGTGCACGGTCACCGCCAGCAATGGTCGCCAGAACATCGCCAGCAGCACCAGCACCAAGGCGCTGCCGCCGAGGATCCAGGCAAGGTCGGTTGGGCTAATCGCCAACAGGTCGCCGAACAGGTAGGCCATCAGGTCGATGCGCACATCGTGCATGAAGCTCAGCACCACCAGCCCCAGCGACAGCGTGCTGGGGGCGAGGATGCCGAGCAGGGTGTCCGAGGCCAGCGGCTGGCGCTGCTGCAGGGTCACCAGCAGAATCGCCAGCAGCAGGCAGCCGACAGTCACCGCCAGCGCCGGGCTGACATCCAGGGCGAAGCCCAGGGCCACGCCGAGCAGCGCGGCATGGGACAGGGTGTCGCCGAAATAGGCCATGCGCCGCCACACCACGAACGAGCCCAGGGGGCCGGCGACCAGCGCCAGCGATACACCGGCAAGCAGGGCGTAGAGAAGAAAATCAGCCATGCTTGCAGTGCTCTCCGTGAACATGGGCGCCGGGGGCGATCACCGACCCGTGCAGGTCGTGGCTGTGATCGTGATGGTGGTGATAGACGGCCAGGCTCGGGGCGTTCTGGCCGAACAGCTCGACGAAGGCCGGGTCGTTGCTGACCTGTTCCGGGTGGCCCGAGCAGCACACGTGGCGGTTGAGGCAGACCACTTGGTCGGTGGCGCTCATCACCAGGTGCAGGTCATGGGAAACCATCAGCACGCCGCAGCCGTGGCGGTCGCGCAGGCGAGTGATCAGGTTGTACAGCTCGGTCTGGCCAACCACGTCGACACCCTGCACCGGTTCGTCGAGTACCAGCAGCTCGGGCTCGCGCAGCAGCGCGCGGGCCAACAGCACACGCTGCATCTCGCCACCGGAGATGGTCTGGATCGGGTTGTCGATCACCTGCTCGGCGCCGACTTCCTGCAACGCCGCCAAGGCTGCCGCACGGTCTACACCGGGCACCAGGCGCAGGAAGCGCAGCACCGACAAGGGCAATGTGGCGTCCACCTGGATCTTTTGCGGCATGTAGCCGATGCGCAGCCTGGGCTTGCGCCACACTTTGCCGCGATGCGGCTTGAGCAGCCCCAGCACGGCGCGCACCAGGGTGGTCTTGCCGGCGCCGTTGGGACCGATCAGGGTAACGATCTGGCCCGGTGCCACCGCCAGGTCGATGCTGTCGAGCACCGCTTCGCCAGCGAAGTTGACACCGACCTGCTCGAGGCGGATCAGGGCATCGCTCATGCCTTGCCCCGGCAGTTGCCGCACAGGCCGACCACTTCGACGGTTTGCGTCTCGACCGCAAAGCCCACGGCATTGGCGCTGCTGACGATGGCGTCGCTGATGCTGTTCTGCTCCAGCTCGATGGCGACATGACATTCGCGGCAGATCAGGAACTGCCCCTGGTGCGCGTGCTCGGGGTGGCTGCAGCCAATAAAGGCATTGAGCGAGGCGATGCGGTGCACCAGGCCATTTTCCAGAAGGAAGTCCAGGGCACGATAGACGGTCGGTGGCGCGGCGCGGCGGCCGTCCTGCTCGCTGAGCACGGCGAGGATATCGTAGGCGCCCAGCGGCTTGTGGCTCTGCCACACCAGCTCCAGCACGCGGCGGCGCAGGGCGGTCAGGCGCAGGCCCTGACGGTTGCACAGCGCGTCGGCCTCGGCCAGCGCACTGTGGACGCAATGGGAGTGATCGTGGGGACGGTGGGCCAACGGCGTGATGGACATGGGCAGCGACGGTTCAGGATGGAGACGTTATTATGTTACCTGTTTCTGACGACCCGAGTATCCACCGTGTCCCGAATCCTTGCCCTCTTTGTCGCTTTCATCGCTTTTTCGGCGCACGCCGACGTGCGTGTGCTGACCAGCATCAAGCCCCTGCAACAGATCGCCGCCGCCGTTCAGGACGGTGTCGGCAGCGCCGATGTGCTGCTGCCGCCGGGCGCCTCCCCGCACAACTATGCGTTGCGTCCCTCCGACGTGCGCAAGGTCGCCGATGCCGACCTGCTGTACTGGATCGGCCCGGACATGGAAGGTTTCCTGCCCCGCGTGCTGAAGAGCCGCGCCAAGCCGACCGTGGCCGTGCAGTCGCTGTCGGGCATGCAGTTGCGTCATTTCGGCGAGGACAGCCACTCCCATGACGAGGAAGACCACGACGATCATGACCACGACCACCGCCCGGGCAGCCTCGATGCACACCTGTGGCTGTCGTCGCTGAATGCCCGGGTGATCGCGACGAAGATGGCCGGCGACCTGGCAGCGGCCGACCCGGCCAATGCCCTGCGCTACCAGGCCAACCTCAAGCAGTTCGTCGAGCGCCTGGATGCCCTGGATGCGCGCATCAAGCAGCGTGTGGCGGGGATCGCCGGCAAGCCTTACTTCGTGTTTCACGAGGCGTTCGACTACTTCGAGGCCGCCTATGGCCTGAAGCACACTGGCGTGTTCAGCGTGGCGTCTGAGGTGCAGCCGGGCGCGCAGCACGTCGCCGCCATGCGCAAGCGCTTGCAGGCGGTGGGCAAGACCTGCGTGTTCAGCGAGCCGCCGCTGAGGCCGCGCCTGGCCGAGACGCTGACGGCCGGGTTGCCGGTGCGGTTGGCCGAACTGGATGCGCTGGGTGGCACCGACAAGGTGGATGGCAAGGGCTATGAGCGCTTGCTGGAGAAGCTTGGCGGCGACCTGGTCGGCTGCCTGGAGCAGCTCTGAGGCTGTAGGCGGACCAAGTGGGAGTGGGCTTGCCCCGCGATAGCGTTGGCAGGCCCGGCGCTATCGCGGGGCAAGCCCGCTCCCACATATGCCGCTATTGCCTATCAGAGCGCGAACGGCAGCTTCAGCGCCACCTGCTGGCGTTGCGCCAGACGCACCTCGAACTCGCTAGGGTCATGGATCATCACGTCCATCCCGGCGAATGCCTGCGCCGCGATCAGGCGCGACAGCCAGAAGCGCACGCACGCCACCCGCAGCATCACCGGCCACAGCTCCGCTTCAGCGGCGGTGAACGGCCGCAGTGCCGCGTAGGCACCCAGCAATGCCTGGGCGCGTGGCAGGTCGATACCACTCTGCTCGTCCAGGCACCAGTCGTTCACGGTGATGGCGATGTCGTACAGCATCGGCCCGGAGCAAGCATTGTAGAAGTCGATCAGCCCGGTCAGGTGAGTGCCTTCGAACATCACGTTGTCACGGAACAGGTCGGCGTGCAGGTTGGCCTTGGGCAGGGCGAGGATCTGCGCCTTGTGCGCGGTGATTTCCGCCAGCGCCGGTTGCAACAGCCCGGCTTGCTCCCGGTTCAGGCTCGGCAGCAGCTCGGCGCCCGATTCCAGCATCCAGTCCAGGCCACGGTCGGTGCGGCGCTCGATGATGCGCTCGCGGGTGGCCAGGTGAATGTGCGCCAGCAGCTCGCCGACCTGGGCGCAATGCTGGTTGTTCGGCAGCTTGACGTGCTTGCCCGACAGTCGCGGCTGCAGCAGCGCAGGCTTGCCGCACAGTTCACGCAGGCCATGCCCTTCGCGGTCGCGCAGGGCGTAGGGCACGGGCATGTCGGCATCGTGCAGCACGTCGAGTAGTTCGATGAAGAACGGCATGTCTTCAGCCGGTCCACGCTCGATCAGTGTGAGGACGAACTCCCCTTTTTCCAGGCTGACGAAGAAATTGCTGTTCTCGGTACCGGCGGCGATGCCCTGGAAGTCGAGCAGGCGGCCCAGCTCGTATGGCGCCAGAAAGGTTTCCAGCTCAGGCCGGGACACAGGGGTGAAGACTGACATGTTGAAGAACTGCCCATGCGGGCACTTCCGCCCGGAAGTGCCTGGTTGATAAGAACGATACGCGTTACTAGCTTACCACTCGAAGATCTTCCAGGACGGAATCAGCATGTCCGGCTGGTCGGAACGAATGAAATTGCCTTCGGAGCCATCGGCGCGTACCAGGAAATAAGGCTTGCCGTTCTTCGGCGTGACCTTGATCGCATACAGGAAACCGTTTTGCCGGTACTCCTGGATGGTTTTATCGCCTTCCGTGCGAATGGTTACATCGGGATCGGCCGATGGGGCTTCGTCCGCCGCCTGGGTGACGACTGGCATGGTGGCCAGCAGACCGAGCAGTAACAGGCGATTGAGTGTGCGCATGATAACCTAGTCCTTTTGTCGTCATTGATCCGGCTATTCTAGCGCCGGACCCGTCGAAAAGGTTGATTCTCCTCATGAGCCAAGCGCCCCTCGTCCTGGTGGACGGTTCGTCCTACCTCTACCGCGCCTTCCACGCGCTGCCGCCGCTGACCACCTCCAAAGGCATGCCCACCGGCGCGGTCAAGGGCGTGCTGAACATGCTCAAGAGCCTGCGCAAGCAGTACCCGGACAGCCTGTTCGCAGTGGTCTTCGACGCCAAGGGCGGGACCTTCCGCGACGCCATGTTCGCCGAGTACAAGGCCAACCGCCCGAGCATGCCCGACGACCTGCGGGTGCAGGTCGAACCGCTGCACGCCAGCGTCCGCGCCCTGGGCTACCCGCTGCTGTGTGTCGAAGGCGTGGAGGCCGACGACGTGATCGGCACCCTGGCGCGCAGCAGCGCCGCCGCCGGCCGCCCGGTGATCATCTCGACCGGCGACAAGGACATGGCCCAGCTGGTGGACGGCCACGTTACCCTCGTCAATACCATGACCGGTAGCGTGCTCGACGTCGCTGGCGTGCACGAGAAGTTCGGCGTAGGTCCCGAACACATCATCGATTTTCTCGCCCTGATGGGCGACAAGGTCGACAACATTCCCGGCGTGCCCGGCGTTGGCGAAAAGACAGCGGTGGGCCTGCTGACCGGTATCGGTGGCGGCCTGAGCGATGTGTACCAGAACCTGGACAAGGTGCCGGGCCTGGCCATTCGAGGCGCCAAGACCCTCGCCGCCAAGCTCGAGGAGCACCGCGACGCGGCCTTCCTCTCCTACGAGTTGGCCACCATCAAGTGCGATGTCGAGCTGGATGTCGAGGTGGACGCCCTGGTCTGTGGCGAACCCGACCGTGAAGCACTGATGGCGCTCTATACCGAGATGGAGTTCAAGAGCTGGGTTGCCGAAGTCCAGCGCAGCGCGCCCCAAGCCGGTAATGGCGCCGCTGTCGCCGAGGCTGTTGCCGAGAAGGTCGAGCCGAAGTACGAAACCATTCTCGACCAGGCTCGCTTCGACGTCTGGCTGGAAAAGCTGCGCCAGGCGCCGCTGTTCGCCTTCGATACGGAAACCACCGGCCTGGACGCCCAGCAGGCGCAGATCGTCGGCCTGTCGTTCGCCGTCGAGCCCCATGAAGCCGCCTATGTGCCCCTGGCCCACGACTACGAAGGCGCTCCGGCCCAGCTGGACCGCGAGCGTGTGCTGCTGGCGCTCAAGCCACTGCTGGAGGACCCGGCCAAGGGCAAGATCGGCCAGAACGCCAAGTACGACATCAATATCCTGGCCAACGGCAGCCCGGCCATCCACATGCGCGGCGTGGCCTACGACACCATGCTCGAGTCCTACGTGCTCGACTCCACCGCCACCCGTCACGACATGGACAGCTTGGCGCAGAAGTATCTGGACCACACCACCATCGCCTTCGAGGATATCGCCGGCAAGGGCGCCAAGCAGCTGACCTTCAACCAGATCCCGCTGGACAAGGCCGGCCCCTACGCCGCCGAGGACGCCGATATCACCCTGCGCCTGCACCATGCGCTGCAGGCACGGCTGGCCCAGACGCCCAGCGTACTGCCGGTGCTGATGGATATCGAGATGCCGCTGGTGCCGGTGCTGGCGAAGATCGAGCGCCAGGGCGCGCTGGTCGATGCCGGGCTGCTCGGCGTGCAGAGCGGTGAGCTGGGAGCGAAGCTGGTCGAGCTGGAGCGTGAGGCGTATGCGCTGGCCGGCGAGGAATTCAACCTGGGCTCGCCCAAGCAGCTCGGTGCGATTCTCTACGACAAGCTGGGCATGCCGGTGCTGAGCAAGACCGCCAAGGGCCAGCCGTCCACCGCCGAGGCGGTTCTGGATGACCTGGCCGAGCAGGGCTACCCGCTGCCCAAGGTGCTGATGCAGTACCGCAGCCTGAGCAAGCTCAAGAGCACCTACACCGACAAGTTGCCGTTGCAGATCAACCCGCGTACCGGACGCATCCATACCTCGTATCAGCAGGCTGTGGCTGCCACCGGTCGCTTGTCGTCCAGCGACCCCAACCTGCAGAACATCCCGATCCGCACCGCCGAGGGCCGGCGCATTCGCCAGGCTTTCGTGGCCAGCCCCGGCTACAAACTGCTGGCGGCGGACTATTCGCAGATCGAGCTGCGTATCATGGCCCATCTGGCCAAGGACGAAGGGCTGCTGCACGCCTTCCGCAACGACCTTGACGTGCACCGCGCCACCGCCGCGGAAGTGTTCGGTGTCGCCCTAGAGAACGTCACCACCGACCAGCGCCGTAGCGCCAAGGCGATTAACTTTGGCCTGATCTATGGCATGAGCGCATTCGGCCTGGCCAAGCAGATCGGCGTTGATCGCAAGCAGTCCCAGGACTACATCGACCGCTATTTCGCCCGTTACCCAGGCGTGCTGGCCTATATGGAGCGCACCCGCGCCCAGGCCGCTGAAAAGGGCTTCGTCGAAACCCTGTTCGGGCGTCGCCTGTACCTGCCGGACATCAACGCCAAGAACCCGTCCTTGCGCAAAGGTGCCGAGCGCACCGCGATCAACGCGCCGATGCAGGGCACCGCGGCAGACATCATCAAGCGCGCGATGGTGGCGGTGGACAACTGGCTGACCGAGAGCGGGCTGGATGCGCGGGTGATCCTGCAGGTGCACGACGAACTGGTGCTTGAGGTGCGCGAAGATCTGGTCGACCAGGTGAAAGCCGAGATTAGGGTCCACATGAGCGGTGCGGCGCAGTTGGACGTGCCGTTGCTGGTGGAAGCGGGTGTTGGCTCGAATTGGGACGAAGCTCACTAAACGCAGCGTGAAAGCTGTGTAGGATCTGCGGCGTAGTGTCGCGGATCCGGCGCAGGCCTGGGGCCTTAGATCGAGAGTTTCATGAAACTATCGCAAATAGTTTCCAGGGGCTCGGAACTAAACCGGTGAACCGCCACTCAGAGGTACTGAATGGCTGGTGAAGCCTTTCGATGCTCCTATGTTGTGTTAAGTGTTGGCAGATATCTGGACCCCGCCCTAGCGGTCCGGACTTGGACCCCGAACTTCCCCCTCCCCATACGAAGTCCGGGGTTTTTTTTGCCCGGAATTCAGGAGTTGCATCGGTCCTTGTAGGAGCGGCTTCAGCCGCGATCACCCGCAAAGCGGGTGCCACGTAACGAGGCGCTTGTTTCGCGGCTGAAGCCGCTCCTACAGGTTTCGTGGCCATTCATGCCACCGGCTTGTCTTCCAGCTCCATCCAATCCGCCAGCACGCGATAGGCCTCTTCCAGGCCCAGGCGCTTGGGCGCCGAAAACAGCTGGATGGTCGCGGTGTCGCCCCAGCCCTTGCGAATCTCCGACTGCACCTTGAGCAAAGTGTTCTTGCCCGCGCCGTGGGTCAGCTTGTCGGCCTTGGTCAGCAGGATGTGCATCGGCATGCCGCTGGCCTTGGCCCAGTCGAGCATCATCTTGTCGAAGTCGGTCATCGGATGGCGGGTGTCCATCATCAGGATGATCCCGCGCAGGCATTCGCGGCTACCCAGATAGGCCTCCAGGTGTTTCTGCCAGTGCTGCTTGAGCGGAATCGGCACTTTTGCATAACCGTAGCCCGGCAGGTCGACCAAACGCCGTTCATCGTCCAGACTGAAGAAATTCAGCAGCTGGGTGCGGCCGGGGGTCTTCGAGGTACGCGCCAGGCTGGCGTGGGTCAGGGTGTTGAGGGCGCTGGATTTACCGGCGTTGGAACGGCCGGCGAAAGCCACCTCGTAACCCTGGTCTTCGGGGCATTGTTCGACCTTGGCGGCGCTGAGGGCGAATTTGGCTTTCTGGCAGAGGCCGAGGATGGGGTTCTTGACTTGCATGGGATTTCCGATGTGGGTGTTGCCCAGCGCTGGAGGCGTAGGACCAGGCCTGGCAAGCGGTGTCGTTTCCGTTTGGCTGGCGGAAGTATATAATGCCCCAGTTTTTGTGTGCTCATTCGCCCAGCGAAGGCAATTGAGCATGGGGTGTCGAACAATAGCTCGCGCAACAGAACGCAGCGCGGCCCCCAACCCTGTCAGGTCGTTTCGCATGGCGAAATGGCTGCTTGCTGTCGGTATGTTCCTGCCGTTTTTCAGCGCACAGGCTACACAGGATCCCGAGGCGTTGTACAACCGCACGTGCGCGGCCTGTCACGCCGGACAACTGCCCCAGGCACCCAGAAGCGGTGACCGGGCGGCCTGGGAGCCAAGGCTGGCGCAAGGCATGGCGCAACTGGTGGTGCATGTTACACAGGGTTTCAAGGCTATGCCGCCGCGTGGATTGTGCATGGACTGCAGTGCCGAGGACTACCGTTTGGTCATCCTTTGGATGAGCGGCAGTCCCGATACATAACATTTCACCCTTAGCCGTGTTGGATTAGCTGATGAACAAACTAGTCGTGAGTCTGCTGTTGACCATGGGGGTCGCAGGTGCGGCAACTGCTGCGGGACCCATCAAAGGCGATGCCGCCGCCGGCCAGGCCAAGACAGCTGTCTGTGGGGCCTGTCACAACCCGGACGGCAACAGCCTGGCACCGAATTTCCCGAAGCTCGCCGGCCAAGGTGAGCCCTACCTGAACAAGCAGTTGCACGACATCAAGGACGGCAAGCGTACCGTGCTTGAGATGACCGGCATGCTGGCCAATTTCAACGAACAGGACCTGGCCGACATCGCCGCTTATTTCGCTAGCCAGAAAGGCAGCGTGGGTGCCGCCGATCCGAAGCTCGTCGAGCGTGGTCGTGCCTTGTTCAACGGCGGCAACCTGGAGAAAGGCATGCCGGCCTGCACCGGTTGCCATTCCCCCAACGGCGCAGGCATCGCCCTGGCGAAGTTCCCGCATCTCAGTGGCCAGCACGCGCAGTACGTCAGCAAGCAGCTGACCGACTTCCGCGAAGGCAACCGCACCAATGACGGCGACGCCATGACCATGCGCACCATCGCCGGCAAGCTCAGCAACAAGGACATCGAAGCGCTGTCCAGCTACATTCAGGGCCTGCACTGAAATACGCGTTAACACTCGGTTAATGCTTCAGCGCTAAAGATGAAAAGGGCAGCCCGCGCTGCCCTTTTTTCTGTCCGTAGCCGTTACACTACAGAACTCGAGCCCTTCCCGACCTGTCCTACACAGGTCGCGTCGAGGCGACCAAAGACTGCTCAGGAGTAAAGCATGCGTAAACTGATTCTCAGCGCTGCGCTGGTCGCCGCCAGCGTATTCGGTATGGCCGCCGTCCAGGCTGCGGAGCCTGTGGCCGGCAAGGAATATATCGAGCTGAGCAACCCCGTGCCGGTATCGGTGCCAGGCAAGATCGAGGTCGTCGAGCTGTTCTGGTATGGCTGTCCGCACTGCTACCACTTCGAACCGACCATCAACCCTTGGGTCGACAAGCTGCCCAAGGACGTCAATTTCAAGCGTGTGCCGGCCATGTTCGGTGGTCCCTGGGATGCCCACGGCCAGATGTTCCTCACCCTCGAAGCCATGGGTGTTGAGCACAATGTCCACAACGCGGTGTTCGACGCCATCCAGAACAAGCGCATGCGCCTGACCAAACCTGAGGAGATGGCCGACTTCCTGGCCACCCAGGGCGTGGACAAGGACAAGTTCCTCGCCACCTTCAACTCCTTCGCCATCAAGGGCCAGGTCAATCAGGCCAAAGAGCTGGCCAAGAAGTATGAAATCACCGGCGTACCGAGCCTGGTGGTCAACGGCAAGTACCGCTTCGACCTGGGTACCGCCGGTGGTCCGGAAGGCGTGCTGAACGTCGCCGACCAGCTGATCGCCAAGGAGCGCGCCGCTAAGTAAGCGGCGAATGCCATGGGCCGCTTTCGCTCAACCCGAAGCGTCGGCCTGCACCAGCCGCAGGTCAACGAACATCACCTGCAGGCCAGCGGCCTGCCGGCCGATGGTCGCCTGCGGCTGCTCAGTTTCAATATCCAGGTCGGTATCAGTACCGAGCGCTATCGCCACTACGTGACCCGCAGTTGGCAGCACTTGCTGCCGCACAACGGGCGAGCCGGCAACCTGCAGAAGATCGGTGACCTGCTCAACGACTTCGACCTGGTGGCCTTGCAGGAAGCCGACGGCGGCAGCCTGCGCTCCGGCTTCGTCAACCAGGTGGAGCACCTGGCCCAGCTGGGGGCATTCCCCTACTGGTACCAGCAGCTCAATCGCAACCTGGGGCGTTTTGCCCAGCACAGCAACGGTGTGCTCAGCCGCCTCAAACCCCAGCACCTGGAAGACCATCCCCTGCCCGGCCCCTCTGGGCGAGGGGCGATCCTCGTGCGTTTCGGCGAAGGTGCCGACGCCCTGATCGTGGTGATGATGCACCTGGCGCTCGGCTCCAAGACGCGCGCCCGGCAGCTGGCCTATATCCGCGAGCTGATCGGTGGCTATCGCCACCAGATCCTCATGGGTGACATGAACACCCACGCCAACGACCTGCTTGACCATTCGCCCTTGCGGGATCTCGGGCTTGTCGCTCCTCAGGTCGAGGCCACTTTTCCCAGCTGGCGTCCCCAGCGCTGCCTTGACCACATCCTGCTCAGCCCGAGCCTGACACTGGAGCGTGTCGAGGTATTGGCACAGCCAATTTCCGATCACCTTCCCGTCGCCGTCGAGATCCGATTGCCTGATGCCCTGACTGTGGATACGCTGCCGGTCCTGAGTTAGTCCTGCCTGGGCGAATCCTGCACTCAAGTGTTGGGCTTTTCCGCCGAAATCCAGTGATTGCAGGACTAGATGCCATTACCCGTTGCGGATCCAGGCATGACCGAAGAAGCCGAGCGCTGGAAAGAAAAATACCTCAAGAGCATCGAGCAGCAGGAAAAGCTCGAGCGGCGCTGGGAAGCCCGCCTCGACCTGCTGCGTCGTGGCCTGGTGCGCAGCACCCTGGCGGCGGAAGGTAGCGACAAGATCGTGGACCAGTGCATGAAGGAAATGCGCGAGGTCATCCGCAGCGACAATATGGACGCCGGCCTCGCCGGGCTGATTCCGCGCCTGGAAAAAGCCGTGCTCGACTCCGAGCAGCGCCGCGAAACTCGCATGAACCAGGTTAGCGAGGCGCTGACCGCGCTGGTTACCCAGTTGCAGACCTTGCCCCTGCCGGGCGATGTGGCACGTCCGTTGAAAAAGCTGGCGAAGAAGCTCGACGGTGGCGTCAGCCAGTCCCGCGAGCTACCGCCCTTGCTGGGCGAGCTCAGTGGTTTGCAGGGGCGCGCCCTGGATGCTGTGCAAAAGCCCGATGATGAAGCTCGCCCCGGGTTCCTGCAGCGCCTGTTTGGTGGCCGTGACGAGCCCCAAGGGGAATTGGCGACCGCACCTGTTGCCATCGAGGCGACGTCGCCCGTACTCCAGCCAGCCGCTGCAGCCCCGGTCATCGCACCTGAGCCACAACCCAGGGATGCCGACGAACTGCACGCCCTGGCACCTGCCCCTCAAGCCTTGCCCGAAGCGGCACAGGCAGTGGATGAAACGGTGCCCGTCGAGCTGCCTGAAGCGGAAATCGAATTACCCGGCCCGGCGCTGGTTGAAACCACGCCGTTGGTCGTTGCCGATCCGCATCCCGAAGCCGAGCCATCGGTGGCCGCGGTTGCCGAACCTGTACCCGAGCCTTTGACTGTCATCGAGTCGGAGCAAGCCGCAACGGATGAACCGGACACAGTGGCGGAGCTGGTCACCGTCGATGATGGCCCCTATGCCCTGCCCGATGCGGTCGAGCCGCCCTACAGCCAGGTTGCCGCCCATATCGAGCAGACGCTGATCGGCTTGCTCGACGACCTGAGCCTGCCCGAGCGCCACAAGGCCCAGGCCCTGGAGATGCGCGAACGGGTTTCGCGGGGGCTGAACTGGTACGAGCTGATCCCGGTACTGGATGACCTGGCCGTGCTCATGCTGGCGATCACCGACAGCGGCCAGCATGAGTTCGAGGCTTACCTGCAGCAGCTCAACGAGCGCCTGGAAACCTTCCAGAGCCACCTGCACGAAGCCAGCGCCGGCCATGCCGACAACAGCTCCGCCGCCCGAGAGCTCGACAGCCAGCTGCGCGAGCAGGTCGATGGCTTGCAGAGTAGTGTGCAGGGGGCTGCCGATGTCGACAGCCTCAAGCATATCCTGGAGAACCGCCTCGAAGGCCTGTTGGTGACCATGGATGCTCACCAGCACGAGCGTGACCGTCGTGAGCATGAGCTGGCTGGTCGCCTGCACGGATTGGCCGAACGTGTGGCGAGCATGGAGCAGGAGGCACTGGGTTACCGCGAGCACCTTGAAGAGCAGCGGCAGAAAGCGATGATCGATCCGCTGACCGGCCTGCCCAATCGTGCGGCCTGGTCGGAGCGAGTCGAACAGGAAGTACTCGACTGGCAAGCAAACGGCGGCCATCTGGCGATGGCCATCCTTGACCTCGATCATTTCAAGCGCATCAACGACGGCTACGGCCACCTGGCGGGCGACAAAGTGCTCAAGATCGTCGCCGACCAGCTGCGCAAACGCCTGCGTGGCGGTGACTTCATCGCCCGCTTCGGTGGTGAGGAATTCGTCCTGCTGTTGCCGCAAACATCGCCGCCCGCCGCAGCGCAGGTGGTCGAGGCACTGCGTGCGGCGATCGAAGCCTGCCCATTCCACTTCAAGGGCGAACGAGTGGTGATCACTACGTCCATCGGCCTGAGTGCCTTCCGCGCCGGCGAGCGCGGCGACCAAGTGCTCAAGCGCGCGGACGAAGCCTTGTACCGGGCGAAGGACAAGGGGCGTAATCGCGTCGAGCAGGCATAAGTAACTACCGCTTGTGGGGCGTTGCCCTGAATGAAACTGCGTGACGGAAGGCTGGAACTTCAGCCAGAAACCTCCTATTCATTTCCGTCTTGCGAAGTACTGATCATGAAAATCTCTCGTTTGTTGATGGCGTCCTTGATGACGCTGGCGTTTCACAACCTGGCGTTTGCCGAGCAGGTACTGTTTACCGCACACATCAGTCACAAAGGCACGATTTTGAATCAGTCGCCCACATGGATCACTGAGGTCAAACGGGTCGTGCAGAAGGACTACATGACTGAATACACCCTGCTTCTTGACTCAAAAATCACCCAAAGCGATCCGGCGTTCTGCAGCATGTCGCCCATAGATGTCGGGACTTATGAGCGGCTTTTACACGGGCAGGGCAAAGTGATCGGCAAGCCTTCAGTGGAGATGGTGAGGGTCGCTACGCAGTTGGTGGACCTCAAGGGACCTTCCGGCGATAACTCGATGGCGTTTCAGTTGATGTGCGTTCGCTGAGGCGTAAGGCTTGGAGCACGTTATACTGTAGCGCTGTTGTCGGCTCATCATGGCGTGCTCCCTGCAATGAAAACACTCATCACTGCCTTGCTCCTGCTGGTCCTGGCAGGCTGTTCCAGTGGCCTGCGTATCGACCGCAGCCACCCCTCGGCCAATCAGGACAGCCGCATCCAG
Source organism: Pseudomonas sp. TE6288 (assembly GCF_054062095.1). Taxonomy (NCBI): domain Bacteria; kingdom Pseudomonadati; phylum Pseudomonadota; class Gammaproteobacteria; order Pseudomonadales; family Pseudomonadaceae; genus Pseudomonas; species Pseudomonas sp. TE6288. The sequence goes on along the minus strand of NZ_JBSSEW010000002.1, from coordinate 175,761 downwards.
TTCGTCGTCGTGCACTACACCAACGCGTCGCTGGAGCGCTCCCTCGCCCTGCTGACCCACGGCGAGGTCAGCAGCCATTACCTTATCGGCGACGGCCCGGCCACTGTCTACCAACTGGTAGACGAGAACCGCCGCGCCTGGCACGCAGGGGATAGCCAGTGGCAGGGGCGCACCTGGCTCAATTCCAGCTCCATCGGCATCGAGATCGTCAACGAGGGCTACACGGACACGCCGACCGGGCGTGTCTGGCACCCTTACAGCGAAGCCCAGGTGCAATCGCTGATCGCCCTGCTCAAGGATATCGTCAAGCGCAACAATATCGACCCGCGCCACATCATCGGCCATAGCGACATCGCCCCGCTGCGCAAGCTCGATCCGGGCCCGCTGTTCCCCTGGAAGCGTCTGGCCGAGGCCGGCCTGGGTGTCTGGCCGGATAGCGCTGCGGTGGCGCGGCAACAGGCCTTTTTCGAGGTCAACCCGCCAAGCATCAGCTGGTACCAGCAGCAACTGTCGCGCTTTGGCTATGCCATCGACCAGACCGGTGAACTGGACGTGGCCACCCGGCATGTGATCGCGGCCTTCCAGATGCGTTTCCGCCCGCGGCTGTTCGATGGCACGCCGGATGCACAGACCGCCGCGATGTTGCAGGTGCTTAACCGCAAGCGCTGACCCGAACTTTTCGGACGCTTGGCGCGCAAGCGGGCCAATTCACATGCCCAGCGGCTGCGCCAAGCTTTGATTCCGTTGCTATACCTTTGGTATTCAACTGGATGCCACGCATGCTTGCCCTCTTCGCTACGGTGCGTCAATTTTTCCACCGCCCCTGGCTTTTAGCCGCGCTCGCGGCGTTGGCCAGTGCCGGGCTGTTGCTGGCGATCAGCGTCAACGTTGCCTTGCAACAGATGAAACAAAGTGAAAGCGCGCAGATGAATGCCCAGGGCGAGCGTTTCCTCGAGCGCCTGGAGCAGGTGTTCGGCCAATTGCGCGAGGCTGTGGACCAGCTTCAGGCGCAGCCCCTGCGCGGCTGTGATGCGCTGATGCTGACGCAACTGCAACAGGTGGCGCTGAAGTCGCGGTTCATCTATGAAGCGTCCTATGTGGAGGGTACGCGGGCCTGCTCCAACCGCGGCGACGAGCGGATCATCGAGCCCTTGCGCAGCCCGGATATCCAAGGGCCGACCTACAGCTACTGGCTCAATACCACCACTGAACCCAACGAGAATCTCGCGGCCCTGATGCTGGGCCGTGGCCGCTTCGTCGTCTCCACCTCCCGTGGCCACCTCACCGACGTCGTCGACCTGCCGCCCGGTGGCAGCCTGCTGGTAGTGCTGGATCGGGGTACCCGGGCCATCCCCGTGCTGGGCCCGACGCAACCCTGGCCGCCGACCACCGAATGGCCACCTGCGCAGGGCAAATCCTTGATCGAGCTGCCCGACCGCCTGGTCTATCGCATGTCCACCAAATCACCGGACTACCAGTTGGTGCTGATCGCACCGCGGGCGAGCCTGCCACTGAAGCTCAATGGCCTGCTCTGGTTGCTGTTCCCCGGCAGCCTGGTGTTGGCCGGCTGTATCGGCTGGCTGGTGCTGCAACTGATCCTGCAACGCCGCTCGATGAGCTCGGAGCTGCAGCATGCGCTGCGCCGCGGCGAGCTGCAGGTGCTGTACCAGCCGATCTTCGAACTGGACAGCCGCCGCTGTGTCGGTGCCGAGGCCCTGGTGCGCTGGCGCCGCCCGGACGGCAGCCTGACCAGCCCCGAGCTGTTCATCCCCCTGGCAGAGAACACCGGCCAGATTCGACAGATCACCGACTTCGTCCTGCAACGGGTGCTCGAACAGCTGGGGCAGTTGCTGCGGGCCAACCGCCAGCTCTATATCTCGGTCAACCTGGCGGCCTGCGACGTCATGGCGCCGCGTATAGGCCGGGTGGCGGCGCGGTTGCTGGCGCACCATCGTGTCGCCCCCAGCCAGATCGCCTTCGAGGTGACCGAGCGGGGGCTGATCGATGTGGTGGTTGCGCGGGACAACCTGCAGGCCCTGCGCGCTGTCGGGCACCAGGTGCTGATCGATGACTTCGGTACTGGCTATTGCAGCCTCGCCTACCTGCAGACTCTGCCGGTGGACTGCCTGAAGATCGACAAGTCGTTCATTGATGCCTTGGGCCATGACGCCGCCAGCAGCGGCGTGGCGCCGCATATCATCCGCATGGCCCACGACCTGCACCTGCGGGTGATCGCCGAAGGCATCGAGTGCGAGGACCAGGCGGTGCTGCTCAACAGCGAGGGGGTCAACTACGGGCAAGGGTGGCTGTTCGCCCATCCCCTGAATGCCCGCCAGTTTGCCGAGTTGATTACCCGCGGACGGCGCGTGGCTGGGCGGAGGATCGATGATGAGCCTTGAGGTTGGCGCACCCTGAAGGGGGCCACGTCAAACCGGCAGTGCCATGTAGAACTGCGTCCCCTGCCCCGGCCGTGAGAACACGCCCATCCGCCCGCCATGCAGCTGGACGATCTCCTTGCACAGGGCCAGGCCCAACCCTGCCCCGCCCTTCTTGCGCCCGACCTGCACGAACGGCTCGAAGATCCGCCCCTGCTGACCATAGGCGATACCCTCGCCGTTATCCTCGACGCTGATGATCACCCGCTCGGCATGCCGCCGTGCATGCAGGCGGATACGCCCGCCGCTGCCGGTGTGGCGAATGGCGTTGTGCAGCAGGTTGTCCAGCACTCGGTCGAGTTGGGCGACATCGGCCTGAATACGTGGAAGCGGTGGCTCCAGCTCGCGGATGATCTCGATCTGTTTGCCCGAGGCTTGTTCGACGAAACGCGCCTGGGCGCGCTCGAACAGTTCCTCCAATGAACAGGGGGCCAGTTCCAGCTTCTGCAAGCCGCTTTGATAGCGGGAGAAGTTGAGCAGGTCGTTGATCAATTGGGTGAGGCGCTGCATTTCCTCGGCAATGGTTTCGAGCAGGTCGTTCTCCCGCGCTTCGGGCGGAAAGCTGATGCGTTCGCGCAGCAGGCCGAAGGCCATGTGCATGCCGGTCACCGGTGTGCGCAACTCGTGGGAGGCACGCAGCACGAACTCGCTGCGAACCCGTTCGAAGGCGCGCTGCTCGGTGACGTCGTGCAGCACCATCACGGCCCCGAGAATCGGCCCCTGGGGATGGCTGACCGGGGTCAGGCTGTAGGTCAGCAAGCGGCTTTCTTCCTCCACCTCCAGGCTCAGGTCTTCCGGCAGGCGGTCCAGGCTGCCACCGCGCAGCACCTGGCGCAGCTGCTGTTCCAGTTCGGGGCGCTGCAGGGCTTCGGCCAGGCCTACACCCAGGCGGCTCGGGTCCCAGCCGAGCTGGCGCTGGGCCACCGGGTTGAGGTGTTCCAGGCGCCCTTGGCGGTCGATGATCAGCAGGCCGTCGTCGATGCTGTCCAGTACCGCCTGCAGGCGCTGCTGGCCAGCCTGCAGCTCATCGACATTGGTGGCCTGGTGCTTGCGCAGGGCGTCGGCCATCAGGCCGAAGCGGCGGGTCAGCAGGTTGAGCTCGGTGGCCTGGGTTACCGGCAGTGTGACGTCGAAGTTGCCCTGGCCGACCTGGTCGGCGGCCTTGGCCAGCGCCTCGATCGGCTGGCCAAAGCGGCGCGCGATGTTGTGCGCGGTGATGAAGCCGAGCACCAGCACGGTGAGGCCCATCAACCCGAGCAGGCCACTGATGAGCAAGGCGTGATCGCGCGATGACTTCTCGGTTCGGGTGATGTGTTCAAGGGCTTGGCGATGTGAGTCCAGCAGATCGGCGCGCACCTGGTTGAAGGTGGCGCCAAGGGGCTGGTCCACCCCCATGCTGCGGGCGGGCGCGGGGCTCTGTCGATAGGCCTGGACGAACGCCTGGTAGTTGCTGGCGGCCTTGCTGAAGCCGGTGCGTTCGCCGCCCTGCTCCAGCCCCTGCTTGAGCAGGGCCTGGAACTGCTCCTGCAAGGTGACGAGGGTGCTTGGGGCGGTGTCCTCGTCGAGGATGAGATTCAGTTGTTCGCCAAGGTTCTGCCGCAGCTTCAGGCCCAGCTCGAGGGTCTCGGTGGTGTCCTGCACCACGCGCTGCTGCAGCGCTGCCATCTGCAGCACACTGAACAACCCCAGCAGCAAGCCCAGCAAGGCCACGGTGACCAGCGCCGAGATGCTCAGGAACAGCCGCGTGCGCAGCTTCATCGGCCATTTCATAGGTTGTACTGCTTGCGCTTGCGGTACAGCGTGGAGGCGTCGATGCCCAAGGTCTTGGCGGCCTGGTCGAGGGTGTCGCTGGTGGCCAGTACCGCGCCGATATGGGCGCGTTCCAGCTCGTCCAGGCTCAGCGCCGCACCGACCCGCGGCGCATTGCCGACGGGTTGCTCAGCCATGCCCAGGTGGCTGATCTCCACACGTTCCTGTGGGCAGATGATGCTGGCGCGCTCGACCACGTTGCGCAGTTCGCGGATGTTGCCCGGCCAGCGGTAGTTGAGCAGGGCGGCGCGTGCTTCGTCGCTGAAGCCACGGGCCGGGCGCGAGTACTCCTTGACGAAGCGCGCCAGGAAACGGTCGGCCAGGGTCAGGATGTCTTCACTGCGCTCGCGAAGGGGGGGCAGGTGCAAGGTGATCACGTTCAACCGGTACAACAAGTCTTCGCGGAAACGGTTCTCGCGCACCATCTCGTCGAGGTTGAGGTTGGTGGCCGCGAGGATCCGCACATCTGCCCGTCGCGTGACCGGGTCACCGACCCGCTCGTACTCCTTGTCCTGGATGAAACGCAGCAATTTTGGTTGCAAGGTGAGGGGAAAATCACCGATTTCGTCAAGGAACAGGGTGCCGCCATCTGCCTGGCTGACCCGCCCCAGGGTACTTTCGCTGGCACCGGTAAAGGCGCCACGGGTATGGCCGAACAACTCGCTTTCCATGAGCTCGGCATTCAGCGACGGGCAGTTGATGGTCACGCAGGCCTTGCGTGCGCGCTTGCTCCAGCCATGGATGGCACGGGCCAGCTCGCCCTTGCCGGTACCGGACTCACCGAGGATGAGAATGTTGGCATCGGTGGTCGCCACCTGGCGGGCCGTTTCCAGTACCGCCATCATCGCCGGGCTGTGAGAGTCCAGGCCGTCCTTGGGCTTGCGTACTTCCCCTTCGAGTGCCTCCAGGCGCGCTGACAGTTGGCGCACTTCCAGCTGCTTGGCCGTGGCCAGGCGCAATTGGTCGGGGCTGCAAGGCTTGACCAGATAATCGGCGGCGCCGGCCTGGATCGCGTCCACCGCGGTATCGATGGCCGAGTGGGCGGTGACGATGACCACCCGCATCCATGGCGCCTGGATGCGCATTTGCGCCAATACGTCCAGGCCGTTGTCCTCGCCCAGGCGCAGGTCGAGGAAACACAGGTCGAACACCTGGCGCTGCAGCAGGGTCTCAGCCTGGGCGGCGCTGTTGGCGGTCGCCACGCTATAGCCCTCGTCCTCGAGGCAATAACGGAAGGTACGCAGGATGGCGGACTCGTCGTCCACCAGCAGAATGCGGCCTTGGTTGTCCTGGGCTGATTCCATTTCCTGCGCTCCTTTGGGATTGATCTCAATTAGTGTCGGAAAAATCGGGCAAGTTGCATGGTCGATTCTGATTGATTCTGTTCCATGCATGCTAGCCGCATGCCTTCATGATGGCTAAGTAGCTGATAAATCTGAAGTTGATTGTGGGTAAATAGTTGGCATGTGGGTTGCGAGAGTCCTGGGTTGAGTGATGCGAAAGGAGGTTCTGTGATGTCCGTTTACCCTCGAATGGCCGTTCTGGCGGCTTGTGTGTTGTCGATCGTCGGCCAGGCCCAGGCCGACCCGGTGCAGGAAGCGCGACTTGAAGGTGCCCTGCAGACGGCCCTGTCCCTTAACACCATGCTCAATGCCTTCCCTATAAAGGTAGAAGTCGATGGCCGGCGGGCTCGGCTTTCGGGCGAAGTGGAAAACCCGGTGGAACGCATGCTGGCCGAACAGGTGGCCCTGGCCACACGCGGGATCGAACAGGTGGACAACCAGTTGCGGATCGACCCGGGGCTGGTGGACAAGCCCTTGGAACTGCGTGCCTACGCCCAGCGCCTGGAGGACGCCACCCTCGGTGCGGTGGTGCGCGCACGGCTGCTGTGGAGCCGGATTACCGAAAAGGCCCCTATCGAGGTGGAAAGCCGTGAAGGCGTGGTGACCCTGCGCGGCAAGGTGGACAGCCCCGAGGCCAAGGACCTTGCCGGGGTTCTGGCGCGTACCACCGATGGGGTGCACCTGGTCAACAATCTGGTCAGCCTGGACAGCACGGCCCTGGCCAAGGCCAGGGAAAAACCTGTCGATGCCCCAACCGGTCCGCAGCCCAGCGACAGCTGGATCGTCGACAAGATCCAGGCCAGCTACCGCTTCAGCCGTAACCTGGACGGGCTGAACATCAAGGTAGCCAGTGAAGAGGGGTTGGTCAGGTTATCGGGCGAGGTGGTCAGCAGCGAGCAGAAGGCCATTGCCGTGGACGTCGCGAGGCAGATCGTCGGGGTGCGCGGGGTAGACGCCGATCTATTGAAGATCGCCACCAAGGTAGAGGGCTGATCGTGCAAATCGCACGAGCCCTTGCAGGGGCATCGTGCAGGATACGTCCTTCCCGGTTATGTGCGTATTCAATAACTATTTGATTTAAAGAGGTTTTTTTAGAGTTTTACGGCTGGCATGCAGGCTGCACTGATCTTCCCAAGAACGGATAACAAGTACTGCAGGAGGAGCCGGCATGAATCGCCCCAACGTCAACCGCACGCAGAGCGCTGTAGTACCCCTGCAGCAGCTGCTGTTCCTCGGCATGGCCCTGTTGCTGACCCTGGCGGTCGGCCTGTTCCATCACAGCTGGCAGACCGCCCGGCTGGCCGAGCAAGTGGCGGCGCAGACTGCGCTGTTGACGCAGCTGCGGGCAACGCCCCACGCCAGCACCTTGGTCAAGGCCACCCAGCCACTGCCCAGCGCCGATACTGCCCCTGCCGTTCTCGACCGCGTCGAGCCTCAGGAACGTTGGGTGTTCTGATACTTCTGACCGATTTCGTACAAGAAAAGGAGAAACATCATGCTGAGTTGGGCTATCACCTTCCTGATCATCGCCATTATTGCCGCAGTCCTGGGCTTTGGTGGTATCGCCGGTGCTGCGACTGGTATCGCGAAGATCCTGTTCATCGTCTTCCTGGTGCTGTTCGTAGCCTCCTTCTTCTTCGGCCGCGGTAGAGGTTGACGACCATGAGCAGGATGCTCCCGAAAGCCTTGGCCGTCGCACTGTTGCTAGGCAGTGGTGCGTCGGCGCTGGCCGCTAATGACGGCCAGGTCCGGGTCAACCAGTTGCTTGGCTCGGACCCTGAATACCAGAAGACCTGGCAGAACACGATAAAGAAAGAAGAGCGCTTGCCCGAATGGGTGATCAACCTCAGCGGCAGCTCGGCGCAGCAGATGTCGGCGGTGACCGAGGACGGCGACCAGTATCTGGTTGGCCCGCTCTGCGAATCCGAGGGCAATTGCACCTACAAGCGCCTGGTCGTGGCCTTCAGCTGGGACAAGGACGAAGCCTACGGCATGCTTATGGAAGTGCCAGAGGGCCTGCCTGCGGACAAGTCGCCGACCCGCCATGCGGACTACCGCTGGTTGGGCAAGCCGGACGAAGGCATGAAAGCTTTGCTGCAGGAGCAGCTCAAGCGTGACCCGAACTGGTACTGACCAGCGGTCGCGCACTGTAACGCTATAGAAGCTGAACCTTTTTATCTTTCAGGCTTCTATGATGCGCCGCCCCGAGGAGGGGCAGCGCATGACCAGGGGGCCGGGCCGTTCTGACTGTTGCAGGGTCGGAGTGGCCTAGGGGTACAGGGAGTGCCTCCATCATGGGCCGGGTCAGGAGAGGGTGGCATCGGAAGTTGCAGGTCGATCGGGTCGAGCTGAGGACGTGATCGATCTGGCTTCCGAAGCGCCTGCAGGAATTTATCTATCCATACGAGCGACTTTTTACTTCAGACACATTTTGTCGCTACCGTATATCGAAATTTTTTTAGTTGTCCGACAGGTCAGCCTGTGTGGCATTTCAGCCATTCGGATTGTCGAACACGCCATCAAACCCCCTTCTTCCATACCTGCAAATCTGCCGAAAAATGGCGCATTGGCCTTGTTCGGAAATCCGAACGTTGAAAATCAAGGCTTTGGCGATGCTCGATTTCGGCTTCTGGTCTCATGCCGATTCGGTATGGGGTAGTCGTTTCCGGCATTAGACTGCCCCTGCCCACGTCGCAATAGTTGCCGCCTTTTTCCTTGGCCCGAGCGCCAGAAATACTCGCTCGCGGTGTCCTTACAGAGGGGCCCGGAACGGAACATGCAGCCGCCCAGAAGCTTTAAAGCGCTCTGGAACGCGACTTTCCGTCAGGTGCCCGTGACCACTACAACAAAGGGTAATGACATGAAGAAGGCAAAACTGAGCCTCGCCTGGCAGATCGTCATCGGTCTGTTGCTGGGCGTTGCAGTCGGCGCGCTACTGAATCATTTCAGTGCAGAAAAGGCATGGTGGATCAGCAACGTCCTCCAGCCGGCCGGCGATATCTTCATTCGCCTGATCAAGATGATCGTCGTCCCGATCGTGATTTCGTCGCTGATCGTGGGCATCGCCGGGGTAGGCGACGCGAAGAAACTGGGCAGTATCGGCCTGAAGACCATCATCTACTTCGAGGTGGTGACCACCATCGCCATCGTCGTCGGCCTGGTCCTGGCCAACGTGTTCCACCCAGGCGCCGGCATCGACATGAGCACCCTGGGCACCGTCGACATCTCCAAGTACCAGGCCACCGCGGCCGAGGTGCAGCATGAGCACGCGTTCATCGAGACCCTGCTCAACCTGATCCCGTCGAATATCTTCGCGGCGTTGATGCGTGGCGAGATGCTGCCGATCATCTTCTTCTCGGTGATGTTCGGCATGGGCTTGTCGAGCCTGAACGCCGACCTGCGCGAGCCGCTGGTGCGTACCTTCCAGGGCGTGTCGGAGACCATGTTCAAGGTCACCCACATGATCATGAACTACGCGCCGATCGGTGTGTTCGCCCTGATCGCCGTGACTGTCGCCAACTTCGGCTTCAGCTCGCTGCTGCCGCTGGCCAAGCTGGTGCTGCTGGTGTACTTCGCCATCGCCTTCTTCGCCTTCATGGTGCTGGGCCTGGTAGCTCGCCTGTTCGGCTTCTCGGTGATCAAGATCATGCGCATCATGAAAGATGAGCTGATCCTCGCCTACTCCACCTCCAGCTCCGAGACCGTGCTGCCGCGCGTGATCGAGAAGATGGAGAAGTACGGTGCGCCGAAGTCGATCTGCTCGTTCGTGGTCCCGACCGGCTACTCGTTCAACCTCGACGGTTCGACCCTGTACCAGAGCATTGCGGCGATCTTCATCGCCCAGCTGTACGGCATCGACCTGTCCTGGAGCCAGCAGCTGCTGCTGGTGCTGACCCTGATGGTCACCTCCAAGGGTATCGCCGGCGTGCCGGGCGTATCATTCGTGGTGCTGCTGGCCACCCTGGGCAGCGTGGGCATCCCGCTGGAAGGCCTGGCCTTCATCGCCGGTGTCGACCGCATCATGGACATGGCCCGTACCGCGCTGAACGTGGTCGGCAACGCCCTGGCCGCAGTGGTCATCGCCAAGTGGCAGGGTATGTACGACGCCGAGAAAGGCGAGGCGTACTACAAGTCGCTGGTGCTGGAAAAAGGCAAGAAAGAGGCCGTGGTGGCGGGCAAGACCGTCAACCAGTAAGCCGCTGAGCTGAACGAAGAGCCCCGACTTGTCGGGGCTTTTTGCTGTCTGAAAGTTGACCGCGGCCGTGTTACCCACACTGGCCCCATCGCCGGCAAACCCGCGCCCACACCGGGATGGCAAAAACCGATGGGGGCCGGCGTGCCGGCGGTTGGGTGGGGAGCCCCCCCAACAGCGCGTACGTTGATTGCGCTATCATTCGGGCATTTTTCACGGGGGAACACACGGATGCTCAACGGCCTCTGGCTCGGCTTTTTCCTGATTGCGGCCATCAGCGCCCTGGGCCAATGGCTGGTGGGCGGCAATGCCGGCATCTTCGCCGCGATGGTCGAGAGCATCTTCGCCATGGCCAAGCTCTCGGTAGAGGTGATGGTCCTGCTGTTCGGCACCCTGACCCTGTGGCTGGGTTTTCTCAAGATCGCCGAGAAGGCCGGTATCGTCGAATGGCTGGCCAAGGTCCTCGGGCCGCTGTTCGCCCGGCTGATGCCGGAGGTGCCGCCGGGTCACCCTGCCTTGGGCCTGATCACCATGAACTTCGCCGCCAACGGCCTGGGCTTGGACAACGCCGCCACGCCCATCGGCCTGAAAGCCATGCGTTCGCTGCAGGAGCTCAACCCCAGCAGCACCACGGCGAGCAACGCGCAGATCCTGTTCCTGGTACTCAATGCCTCGTCACTGACCCTGCTGCCGGTGACCATCTTCATGTACCGCGCCCAGCAAGGCGCGCCTGACCCGACCATGGTGTTCCTGCCGATCCTGCTGGCCACCAGTTGCTCGACCCTGGTCGGCCTGCTGTCGGTGGCGGTGATGCAACGCCTGCGCCTGTGGGACCCGGTGGTGCTTGCCTACCTGATCCCCGGCGCGCTGTTGCTGGGTGGCTTCATGGCCTTCCTTGGCACGTTGTCAGCGGCCGCGCTGGCCAGCCTGTCCTCGATCCTGGGCAACCTGACGCTGTTCGGCGTGATCATCCTGTTCCTGGTGATCGGCGCGTTGCGCCGGGTGCAGGTGTACGAGGCTTTTGTCGAGGGTGCCAAGGAGGGTTTCGACGTGGCCAAGGGGCTGTTGCCCTACCTGGTGGCGATGCTGGTGGCCGTGGGCGTGCTGCGCGCTTCGGGCGCCCTGGAGCTGGCCCTGGACGGCATTCGCCACGCGGTGACCTGGATGGGCCTGGATACGCGCTTCGTCGAGGGCCTGCCCACGGCGCTGGTCAAGCCGTTCTCCGGCAGTGCGGCGCGGGCGATGCTGATCGAGACCATGCAGACTCAGGGCGTGGACAGCTTCCCGGCGCTGGTGGCGGCGACCGTCCAGGGCAGCACCGAAACCACCTTCTACGTGCTGGCGGTGTACTTTGGCGCGGTGGGTATCCAGCGCGTGCGCCACGCGGTGGGTTGCGCGCTGCTGGCCGAGTTGTCCGGGGTGATCGCGGCGATCTTCGTCTGCTACTGGTTCTTCGCCTGAGCCTGGCTGACAGTCCAGTCGATCACCTGGCGCGCCAGCTGGTCGCTGGCTGTACCGAAGCCGGCGACCACTGCCGGCACTTGCTGGCTGCCTAGCGGCTGGCGTACCTCGAAGCGTTTACTGGCGAGAATGCGCTGGCTGCGGCCCTGCACCAGCCGTGCATCGTAGCGGATCACCACCTCCACTGCCCCGCCCGGGCGGTACTCGCTCTGGAACGCTTGCAGTTCGCCACCCAGCTCGTAGTCCGCCTGCAGGTTGCTGTCGTCGGCACTCAGGCGCTGCACTCGGCCATCGCGCTGGAAGCCGTCGAGCAGGCGATTGCGCACCAGCATCGGCGTCGGATCGCTCCAGCGGGCGCCCTTGTAGCTGCTGATCACATCCCCCTGGGGAATGACCGCGATACGCGGCCCGGCCAGGGCTTCGCTGGCCAGTGGCTTGTTCAGGCGCAGCGACCAGTCCAGCGGCGCGGCACTGCGGGCGGTCTGGCTCACCGGCAGGCGATAGATATCCACAGGCTCGGACTGCGGCAGGATCGAGCAGGCCGTAGCCAGGCTCAGGGTGGAAACGAGTGCGGCCAGGCGCAGCGACAGCTTCATGGCTGGAACTCCTTGTTGTTGTCGCGGCCCAGCAGGTAGCCGCTGGGGTCGGCTTCCAGGCGCCGGGAGATGCCCTTGAGCGAGTTGAGGGTCTCGCGCAGTTCGCGGATTGCCGGGGCGATCTGGTTCAGGCCCTGGGCGCCGTCGTCCAGGGACTGGCGGTTGTCCTGCAGCAGGCTGTTGATGGTCGCCGTGCTTTCGGCCAGCGACTGCATGGCCTGCTCGGCGCTGCCGATGGCCTGCTTGCCCTGGGTGCCGAGCAGGCCATTGGCGTTGCGCATCAGGGCCTGGGTCTCGGCCAGGGTGGCATTGGCCTGCTTGCCGACCTGAGCCAGCTGTTCGATGGCCTCGGAAATCCCGCCCTTCTGGTTGGCGAAGGCGCCGGTGGTCTGCTCGAGGTTGGCCAAGGTATTGCTGAGGCGCTCGATGTTGCTCGAGGAGAACATCTGGTTGGCGTTGTGCAGCAGCAGGTTGATGTTGGTCACCAGGTCGCTGCTGTCGTTGAGCAGGCGCGAGATTGGCGATGGCGAGGCGACGATCACTGGCAGCTTGCCGTCCTTGCCCTTGAGTTCCGGGCTTTGCGGCGTGCCGCCGCTGAGCTGGATGAACGAGTTGCCGGTCACCCCCGCCAGGGTCAGCTTGGCCTGGGTGTCCTCCTTGACCGGCGTGTCGCCGCTAAGGCGCACGCGAGCCAGGACCCGGCGCGGGTCCTTTGGGTCCAGGCGCAGGCTGCTGACATCACCGACCTTGATGCCGTTGTACTGCACCGGGCTGCCGCGGGACAGGCCCGAGACCGCCTCGTTGAACACCACTTCGTAGTCCTTGAAAGCGTCGTCGACACTGGACTTGGTCAGCCACAGGCCGAACAGCATGGCGCCCGCCACCACCAGCACGGTGACCAGGCCGATCAGGACATGATGAGCTCGGGTTTCCATCGTTCAGCGCTCCTGGCGGGCGCGCAGGGCGGCGTTTTCGGCCGCCCGGCCACGCGGGCCGTGAAAATATTCGTGAATCCAGGGATCAACGGTCTGCTCGACCTCGGCCAGGGGCCCGGCTACCAGCACCTTCTTCTGCGACAGCACCGCCACCCGGTCGGTAATGGTGTAGAGCGTGTCCAGGTCGTGGGTGATGAGGAACACCGACAAGCCCAGGGCGTCGCGCAGGGTGAGGATCAACTGGTCGAAGGCGGCGGCGCCGATCGGGTCGAGGCCGGCGGTGGGCTCGTCGAGGAACAGGATGTCCGGGTCCAGGGCCAGGGCTCGGGCCAGGGCAGCGCGCTTGATCATGCCGCCGGACAGCGAGGCCGGGTACTTGTCGGCAGCACTGATCGGCAGCCCGGCCAACGCCAGCTTGACCCCGGCCAGGTGCTCGGCGTCGGCCCGCGACAGCCCGGCATGCTCGATCAGCGGCAGGGCGACATTCTCGGTAACGGTCAGTGAGGAGAACAGCGCGCCCTTCTGGAACAGCACGCCGAAGCGGCGTTCGACCAGCGAGCGCTGGTTTTCGTCGAGCGTGGCCAGGTCCTGGCCGAACACCTTGACCGTGCCTTCATTGGGCCGGCGCAGGCCGACGATGCTGCGCAGCAGCACCGACTTGCCGCTGCCCGAACCGCCGACCACGGCGAGGATCTCACCGCGGTACAGGTCCAGGTCGAGGTTCTCGTGCACGCTCTGGCTGCCGAAGCGGTTGCACAGGCCCCGGGCTTCGATCACCGCTTCAGTCACCAGCCCATCTCCATGAAGAACAGCGCGGCCACCGCGTCCAGCACGATGACCACGAAGATCGATTGCACCACGGCGGAGGTGGTGTGGGCGCCCACCGACTCGGCGCTGCCGCTGACCTTGAAGCCCTCCAGGCAGCCGATGGCGGCGATCAGGAAGGCAAAGAATGGCGCCTTTGCCATGCCCACGAGAAAATGCTGCACGCCGATGTCGCTCTGCAGCAGCGAGAGGAACATGGCAGGCGAGATGTCCAGGGTCAGGGCACAGACCACCGCGCCGCCGATCATGCCGCAGAGCATCGCGACGAAGGTCAGCAATGGCAATGCGATCAACAGTGCAAGCACCCGGGGCACAACCAGCAGCTCGATGGGGTTCAGGCCCAGGGTGCGGATGGCGTCGATCTCTTCGTTGGCCTTCATCGAGCCGATCTGCGCGGTGAACGCGCTGGCGGTGCGCCCGGCCATGAGGATGGCGGTCAGTAGCACGGCGAACTCGCGCAGGAAGGAGAATGCCACCAGGTCGACCGTGAAGATCGTTGCGCCGAAGTCGGCCAGCACCGTAGCGCCAAGGAAGGCCACCACAGCGCCAACCAGAAAGGTCAGCAAGGCGACGATGGGCGCGGCGTCCAGACCGGTCTGCTCGAGGTGCGCGACCACCGGGGTGACCCGCCAGCGATGCGGCTGGAACAGGCGCAGGAACAAGGTCTGCAGGATCAGGCCGATGAAACCCAGCACCTGGGTGGTGTCCTGCCACAGCTGGTCGACGGCGCGGCCGATGCGCGCCAGCAGGAGCAGCAGCACTGGCTGCTCCGGTTCCTTGACCGGGATGCAGTAGTCCTGCACCGAGCAATAGACGTTCTTCAGCAAGGCCCGGCTGGCGTCGGGGAGTTCGTCGCTGCAGCGCGACAGGCGTTCGGAGCCCAGTAGTTCGGCCAGCAGCGAGGCACCGGCGGTGTCCAGGCGGCCCAGCTGGCTGAGGTCGACCTGGGTGTCATCGCCGTACTGGCTGCCCAGGCGCTCGCATTCGCGCTTGAGCTCGGCGTAGTGGGCCAGGGTCCAGTCGCCGACGATGCGCAGGCGGGTGGGCTGCTGCTGGGTGTCCAGGGTAGCGCTCGGGGCGGTCATAGGCTCCATGCATCTGACTGGTGAATCGGCGATTCAGATCATAGCCCATCACGGGGCAAGCCCGCTCGCACCAGAATCATGGCGTGGGAGCGGCGGTGCGCCGATGCGACTTGCCCGGCGATCTTGTCAGGAGTCGACCACCCTGAACCGCAACACCCCGATCACCTGCCCGTCCTCGGTCAGCACCCTCACCTGCCACTTGCCCACGGGATTCGGTGGGAAGTTCTGCTTGTGGGTCCAGGCGCGGTAGCCCTCCTTGCGCCCGCCGTGGATGTCCAGGGCGATGCGGTCGACCTCTTTGCCGTCAAGCTGCCACACATGGTAGATGCGCTCGTTCAGGCCGCGCGGCGCGTTGATGGCGGTATAGGCGTACAACCCACCGCTGCGGATGCGACTGGCGGCCACTTCGTCCAGCGAGGCGCCCGGCTGACGGTTGAGCACTTCGGTACTGATCGCCACGTCGGTCATCCACAGCGTGGCCGGCGGCACCCAGGAGCGCAGCAGCCAGCCGCCGCCGCCCACCGCCAGGGTCACCAGCACCAGGGCCACGCCTCGGCGCCAGTTGTTGATCGGGAAGCTGCTGGCCAGGCTCGGGAACGACAGCGCCATGGCGGCGATCAGTGCCAGCTTGAAACTTTGCGCGGTAGTCAGATGCAGGATGATCGGCAGCGCCGTGAGCATGGCCGCGAACAGCGTCAGGGTATGCAGCGCCAGGAACAGCCAGCGCCGCGGCGCCAGCCACTTGTGGTACAGCGGGTCGATGATCGAGATCAGCCCCGCGGCACCGAGCAGGCCGGTGAACACCAGCTGGCCGCTGTTCCAAGTGGTGGTGATGAAGAAGAACGGCAGGACGAAGAACAGGCTTTCCTGGTGAATCATCTGCGTCGCGAAGCGCAGCAGCGGTTGTGGGATCTCGCGCTTGAAGGTGCGGGCGAACAGTTCGGTGAGGGTGTTCTCCAGCATCAGCCAGACCCAGCTGACCAGCATCGCAATGGCGATCCATCTGGCCAGGCCGGCCTGGCGGTCGACCAGGATGAAGCTGCCGATCCCCGAGACGAAGCCGTAGAGCGCAATGATGCCGGGGTAGCGCTTGAGCAGCTCGATGATGCGCAGGATGAAGCTGGGGATTGGGGGCATGGGGCAAGCAACAGGGAGCGGTGGATGGCTGTGCCAGCTTCATCGCGGGGCAAGCCCGCTCCCACGCAAGAGTCGGCGTGGGAGCGGGCTTGCCCCGCGATGAGCGCTAGCGAACGGCTTACAGGATACCGCCGAATCAAGGCGCCCGTGTAGCACCGCTGGGCTTGGTGTGTGGCCGACGGCGACGGATCAACCCGACCGCCAGTATCAGCCCCAACAACAACGCCACCAGCCCATACAACTCGTCATAGCCCAGCAACGGCTTCTCGATACGCAGGTAACCAGGCTCCTTGAGCAGCTCGCGCAGCGCCGCATCGGCCTGTTTCAGGCTGACCTGGCGAAGTTCTCGCACCGGGTCGGTGAAGCGCCCGTCCTCGTAGGCGTTGAGCGCCCCCCAGTAGTAGTCGGCGAGCGCCGCGTTGCCCTGGGTGGTCCAGCTCTCCCGGGCAATCGCTGCCTCCTTGATGCGGGCGAAGGTGTCCGGGTCCAGGCCATGCTTGCGCAGGTGGTCGAACAACTGCTCGAGTACCTTGAGTGCCTTGTCGAGGTCCTGGCGCTCGAGGTCGGCATTCAGGCTGAGCAGCCCGCTGTCGCCAAAGCTCTCGCGTTGCGCCGATGGCCCGTATGACAGCCCGTGGCGCAGGCGCAACTGGTCGTACAGCGCCCAGTCCAGGTAGCGCGACAGCAGCTCGAGGGTCTGGTCGTGCCCCTCCTCCAGGGTCGGCTCGATGAACAGCCAGTGCAGCTTGACGTTGTCGCCCAGCCAGCCGCGGGTCAGGTCGCGACGCGGCTCGGCCTGCTGGCTGATACTTTCGAGGTTGCGGCGTTCTTCGGGCTCGGTCGCCGGCAGCTCGCCGAAGGTGCGTTCCAGATAGGCCGGCAGCAGGCGGTCGAGGCCGCCGACGACGATCAGCGACATGTTGTTGGCCACATACCAGTGCTCGCGCAACTGCTGGACCTGCTCCAGTGTCATGTCGTCGAGGTTGGAGCGTTCCGGGCATTTCAGGCCCATCTCGGTAGCCAGCTGGTCACTGGCTGGGTGGCCGATGTCCTGGCGGTCCAGCCAGCGCTGCAGGCGGCCGTAATGGCCACCGTCCTCGCGCTCGATGATCTTTTTCGCGGTGGCCAGCGCCTTGGCGTCGATTTGGGTATCGCGGACCACCGCCAGCAGCAGGTCGAGCACCTTGCGCTGGTTGCGCGCCGGGGCCTCGATGACGAAGGTGGTGTCGGCGCTGCTGGTAAAGGCGTTCCACTCCCCGCCCAGGGCCTGGATACGCTCCTCCAGGCCGCCCTCGCCCGTCTCGTCGATACCGCTGAACAGCAGGTGCTCGAGCAGGTGTGGCAGCTCGCGCTGGTCACAGTCGAAGTCGTCCAGGCCCACGCCCACTACCAGGCGGATCGACACATGATCACGCTCGTAGCCGGACTTGAGGATTACCTGCAGGCCGTTGGGCAGCAGGTAGCCCTCGACCCGCGAGCGGTCGAGGGCGAGCGTGGGCAGGCTGCAGATCAGCAGGCAAACGAACAACAGGCAACGCATAGGCGAGCTTCGGTCTCCGGGGTGTCGTGGCTCAAGGCTGGCGGGCTTCGTCCGGCACGCTGTCGAGCATCAGCCCGCCGGTATCGGTGCCGCCCAGTACCACATAGGCACTGCTGCAGAACAAAGAGTTCAAACGCTTCATGTCGGCAATGAGCTCCAAGTGTAGCGAACTGGTCTCGATACTCTGCACCACTTTACGTTGCAGGCGGCTGACATGGGCGTGGGCCAGGCGCCGCTCCTGGGCGCGGAAGCGACGTTTCTCGCGCAGCAACTGGTGCGCGCTCTGCGGGTCGGCGCTGAGGAACACCGACAGGCCCAGGCGCAGGTTGGCCAGCAATTGCTCCTGCAGGCCGGTCAACTCCTCCAGGCCGACCTGGGAAAACTCCCGGCGCTGCGAGGTCTTCTGCTGCTGCACCTTGCGCAGCATGCGCTCGATCAGGTCGCTGGCCAGCTTGAGGTTGATCGCCACCTCGATGATCTCTGCCCAGCGCCGGTTTTCCTGTTCGGCGAGGTCTTCACGGGGCATCTGCGCCAGGTACAGCTTGATGGCGTTGTACAGTGCCTCGGCATCCTCCCCGAGGGCCCGAACCTGTTGCGGCAAGGCCGTCTGGGTACCGCGCAGGGCGCCGAGCATGGCCTCGAGCAGGCTGTCGACGATATCGCCCAGGCGCAGGGTCTCGCGCACGGCGTTGACCAGCGCCAGGCTGGGGGTGTTCAACGCGGTCGGGTCCAGGTGGCGTGGCTGGTGGTGGCCATTGCCGTTGTCGCGTTCGGGCAGCAGGTAGCCGCACAGGCGGCCCATGGGGTTGACCGTCGGCAGCATCAGCAGGCAGCGCAAGGTGTTGTAGAGCAGGTGGAAGCCGATCACCAGCTCCTGCGGGCTGAAACTCAGGCTGTCCATCCAGGCCACCAGCGGGTGCAGCACCGGGATGATCAGCAGCAGGCCGATCACCTTGTACAACAGGCTGCCCAGCGCCACCCGGCGCCCGGCGCTGTTCTGCAGGCTGGTGGTAAGGAAGGCGAGCAGGCCGCTGCCGATGTTGGCGCCGATCACCAGGCCGATGGCCACCGGCAGGCTGATTACCTCGGCGCCCGCCAGGGTGGCGGTGAGCAGCACGGCGGCCAGACTGGAGTAGGAGATCATGGCGAACAGCGCGCCGATCAGGGCATCGAGGAGGATATCGCCGGTGAGCGAGGCGAACAGCACCTTCACCCCTTGGGCGTGGGTGATCGGCGCGGCGGCGTGGACGATCAGCTGCAGCGCCAGGATGATCAGGCCCAGGCCGATACCGACGCGGCCCAGCTGGCCGGCGCGGGTCTGCTTGCGCGAGAGGAAGAAGATCACCCCGAGGAAGATCAGCAGCGGCGACAGCCAGGACAGGTCGAAGGTCAGCACCCGCGCCATCAGCGCGGTCCCGACGTCGGCGCCGAGCATGATCGCCAGGGCCGGGGTCATGGCCATCAGGCCCTGGCCGACGAACGAGGTGACCAGCATGGCGGTGGCGTTGCTGCTCTGCACCATGGCGGTGACCAGGATACCGGCGATGAAGGCCAGCGGGCGCTTGTTCATGTTCTGCCCGAGCACGCGGCGCAGGTTCGAGCCATAGACCCGCAGGATGCCGGTACGCACGATATGGGTGCCCCACACCAGCAACGCCACGGCGGAGAGCAGATTGAGCAGGGTCAGCATGGTCGGGCCCCCTTTTCTTCTATGCCCCTGGGCGGGGCCAATGGGTGCAGCGGTGAGCCTGGCCCGGGGGTGGGCTGTTTTTTCCAGTGCTCACTGAAGCTTTAGTTGTTTTGCCTGGCTGGCGCCAGCTTGGCATGGGTGAAACGTATTTGAAACATGCTCTGGCCTCATCGTCGGCAACAAAAAAGGCCCCGAAGGGCCCTTTTGCTACCGCGCTTCCTGGGTTTATTGACCCGGGATGTCCTTGCGCAGTTTCACTGGATCGTGTTCCTTGCCCTTCTTGCGTGCCATCGCCGTGCGCATGCGGATGTTGATCGCCTCCACCGCCAGCGAGAAAGCCATGGCGAAGTAGACATAGCCCTTGGGCACATGCACATCGAAGGACTCGGCGATCAACACCGTACCGACGACGATCAGGAACGAAAGTGCGAGCATCTTCAGCGACGGATGCTTGTCGATGAAATCGCTGATGGTGCCGGCGCAGAGCATCATCACCAGCACGGCGACGATGATCGCGGCGATCATCACCGGCACGTGGGAGACCATGCCCACCGCGGTGATCACCGAGTCCAGCGAGAACACGATGTCGATGATGGCGATCTGGATGATGGTGTAGAAGAACTTGCCGCCCGCGCCTTTCGGCTCGTCGGGGTTCTCGTCCTCGCCTTCCAGGCCGTGGTAGATCTCCTGGGAGCTTTTCCACAGGAGGAACAGGCCGCCGAAGAACAGGATCAGGTCGCGCCCGGAGATACCCTCGCCCAGCACATGGAACAGGTCGTCGGTCAGGCGCATGACCCAGGTGATCGACAGCAGCAGCATGATCCGCGTGACCATGGCCAGGGCCAGGCCGAAGATCCGCGTGCGCGGTTGCATGTGCTTGGGCATGCGGCTGACCAGGATCGAGATCATGATGATGTTGTCGATCCCGAGCACGATCTCAAGCGCGGTGAGGGTGAAAAAGGCAACCCAGATTTCCGGGCTGGTCAGCCATTCCATGTGTATTCCTTCGAGCGGTAAAGGCAAAGCGCCCTGATGGCGGGCGCTTTGCGGTTGGATGAGGCGCTTGTATTACAGACTGCTGAACAGTGGGAAAGTCCCCAGTGCCAGTGCGCCGAACATTATGCACAGGCACACCAGCACTGCCCACTTGAGGGTGAAGCGCTGGTGATCGCCGAACTCGATGCCGGCCAGGGCCACCAGCAGGTAGGTGGAGGGTACCAGCGGGCTGAGCAGGTGTACCGGCTGCCCGACGATCGACGCGCGGGCCATTTCCACCGGGGTGACGCCGTAGTGGCTGGCGAACTCCGAGAGTACCGGCAGCACGCCGTAGTAGAAGGCGTCGTTGGACATGAAGAAGGTGAACGGCATGCTGACCAGTGCGGTGATCACCGCCATGTAGGGGCCGAACGCTTCCGGGATCACCGCCAGCAGGCTCTTGGACATGGCATCGACCATGCCGGTACCCGACAGAATACCGGTGAAGATGCCCGCGGCGAAGATCAGCCCGCTCACGGCCAGCACGCTGGAGGCGTGGGCGGCGATGCGGTCCTTCTGCTGCTGCAGGCACGGGTAGTTGACGATCATGGCGATGCTGAAGGCGATCATGAACAGCACCGGCAGGGGCAGCACGCCGGCGATCAGCGCGACCATCAGCGCGGCGGTCAGGGCGCCGTTGAACCACAGCAGCTTGGGCCGGCGGGCTTCCGGGAACTGCGACACGCTGATTTCGCTGTGGTCGATGTCGTCGGTCGGCAGGTGCAGTTCACCGAGGCGGGCACGTTCGCGCAGGCCGTACCAGTAGGCGATGGCGAGGATCGCCAGTACACCGAAGGCCATGGCCGGGATCATCGGCACGAAGATGTCAGAAGGGTCCACGTGCAGGGCGCTGGCGGCGCGCGCGGTAGGGCCGCCCCATGGGGTCATGTTCATCACCCCGCCAGCGAGGATGATCAGGCCGGCCATGATCCGCGGGCTCATCCCCAGGCGGCTGTACATCGGCAGCATGGCGGCGCAGCAGATCATGTAGGTGGTGGCGCCGTCACCGTCCAGGGACACCACCAGGGCCAGCACCGCGGTGCCGACCGAAACTTTCAGCGGGTCGCCCTTGACCAGCTTGAGGATCTTGCGCACGGCTGGGTCGAACAGGCCGGAGTCGATCATCAAGGCGAAGTAGAGAATGGCGAACATCAGCATCACGCCAGTGGGCGCGAGCTTGCTGATGCCCTGCAGCATCATCGGGCCGATGTCGCTGTAGAAGCCGCCGAACAGGGCGAACAGGATCGGTACCAGGATCAGCGCGATCAAGGCCGACAGGCGCTTGGTCATGATCAGGTACATGAAGGTGATGACCATGGCGAAGCCGAGGAAGGTCAGCATGGCGGTACTCCAGGCGTGGCGCGGCGAAAGGAAGGACGATTCGGGCGGATCAGCGCGTCAGGCGCTGCGCGAGGAGCAGGCGGAGGGGGACTGCGAAAAGGCGGGCACAGGAAAACATCAGAATCACCATTGTTGTTGTTGATTGGGCCGGGCGTGGAAGTTTCCGGGTGCCCTGGCTGACCGGTCTGCTGCCGGTGGTGGCGCTATCCTATGTGGGCAAGCTTTCAGCCAGCTTTCGCCCGGTGCAAGGCGACGGGAGGTCATTTCGATGGTGGATGTCGTGGAAGGCGGGTGCCATTGCGGTGCCCTGCGTTATCGCTTGTCGGGCGCCCTGGGCGATGTCGCCCATTGCCATTGCTCGATCTGCCGGCGGGTCAGCGGGGGCACTCTGGTGACCTGGGTCACCCTGCCCTTCGAGGCTTTCCAGTGGTTGGCGGGCTCACCGCAGCGCTACATGGCGCCGGAAACCTGTAGCCGTTATTTCTGTGGCAGTTGTGGGGCGCACGTGGCGCTGGTGACGGCCCATAGCCCGGATTCGATCGATGTGACCGTGGCGACGCTGGATCACCCGGAGCGGGTGCCGGCCAATCGGCATATCTGGGTGGGGAGCCGGTTGCCATGGTTGCGGGTGGATCAGGGGTTGCCGGAGGAAGACGAGGAAAACCTGTAGGGCATTGTGCTGCCTCTTCTGGCCCTATCGCCGGCAAGCCGGCTCCCACAGGGTTTTGCGATACCAGTGGGGGCCGGCGTGGCGGCGGGAGAGGCGGTCCGGGCGGGTTCATGGGCCGCGGCGACCCCCCCGCCCCCCGGGGCAACGCCCGCAGGTGCTCGCCCACCTGCTTGATATTGGCCTCCACCGCCTTGATTTCCCTGCCCCGCTCGGGCCCCAGCAGCGCCCTGACCTGCTGGTCGAGGTCGGTGCTCAGGCGCAGCAGCTGCGCCTGGCGCTCGCTGCTCACCTGTTCCAGTTGCTTGCGCTCTTCCGGCTGCGGCAGGCCGTAGCCCCCTGCCCCGAGCAGCTCCGCCGGGCGGCTGAGGAAGCCGCTGTTGGCCAGCATCGCCTGCAAGGTCTCGTTGGCCTTGTCGAAACTGCCGTCCTTGAGTGCCCGCCCGTTCAGGTAGCGTTGCTTGACCTCATCCTGGGCCAGCAGCAGCTGGCGCCGCAGCCCGGCCTGTTCGAGCAGCAGCAAGGCCGCGCTGGTGCGCAGGTCGGCGCGCTCGAACCACTGGCGGCGCTGCTCGGCGTCCAGCGCCAACCAGTCTTCCACCGTCGTCTGTTTGATTGGCAGCTGCTTGCGCAACACCTCGAACATCGCCTGGTAGCGGTCGCGGTAAGAGTCGAAGCGATAGCCCAGGCGCAGGGCTTCGCGTGGATCGTCGAGCACGCTGGTATTGGCCAGCCCCCTGCCCTTCATGACCTCGAGCAGGCCGTTGGGCATGATGCTGTCCAGGTCATTCAGGCGTGGATTGCCGGTGCCGCTGCGCAGCAGCTTGAGCGACTCCACCGCGCAGTTGTTGGACAGGAAGTAGTAGTTGCCGTCGTAGCTCCAGTGCATCTCGGCGGCCTGGCGCACCAGGTTCTCGATCTCGGTGCGGCTGAGCTTGAGCGGCACCGAGACCAGGCTGCGCAGCTCGGTCTTGGTGTACTCGTCGATCACCTGTCCCAACGGCAGCACGAACAGCCGCGACGGGTAGGCGCCGACCAGGCCGTCCCAGCTGGACAGCTGCACATCATTGACGAAGGCGCGGTATGACAGCACCAGGCTCTGGTCGAGGTCCAGGCGACAGGCCGGCCCGCGTGGGCGGCCCGGGGCGCAGATCACCAGGCGCAGCATGCTGTGGCCCCAGCGGCTGACCCAGTTCTGGTTGGCTTCTGCCAGCAGGTAGTCGACCTCGTAGACCCGCTCCGGGTCGATCTCGCCCAAGGGTTGGCGGGCAAAGTCGTTGCCGGCGTTGAGGAACGGCAGGCCCTTGGCGCAGACATCTTGTTGCGGCGCCCAGGCAAAGTGGTCGCGCAGGTACTGGTTCAGTGCCGGCCGGCGGCAGCCGTAGCTGGGATCGAGGAGGAAGTACTCCATGTTGACCGCGACGAATTCCTTCGGGCTGCTCAGCTCGTAGGGGTCCGGGCTGCGCACCAGCTGGCCGTTGTGCTGCTCGCGCTCGCCGCGCCGGCCGACGTACTGCGGCCAGCCGGCCAGGTCCAGCAGGCGCGGGTCGTCGCTCAAGGTGAAGCGGCGTTCGGCCTGGCCGCGACAGTCCTGCGGCAGGCCGACTTTGCCAAGCGCGCCCTGCTGGCGCTTGCAGCGGCTGATCAGCTGGCGCTCAGCCTCCGGCCATAGGCGGGCGCGGTCATAGATGTGGGTCAGCTCGTGGAGCACGGTGGCGAGCAGTTCTTCGCGGACCGTGCCATGGGGGCGGTTGGTCTTCTCGCGGGCGGCGCTGCCGTCAACGAGGCCCGGCAGCAGGCGCCGGTTGAGATCCAGGCTGGCGACCGGCGAGGCCTGGCCATAGGCATCCTCGGGCATGCGTGTGGTCCAGCTGACCAGGATCTGCCGGTCGAGTTGCTGCTTGAAGCGCGGTGGCAGCTTGGCCATGGCTTCGTCGAGCAGCAGTTGGCTGGCTTGCCGTTGCGAAGGGTCAAGGCCGTCGGTCTGCAGCACGAGCTGCAGATCGGCCAGGGCGGGCGTGCCAAGCAGCGTCAGGGCGCAGCCCAGCAGCCAGGCACGCATGCGCTTCACAGGGCGAGGATGGCTTCGGCCAGCACCTGGTCGCTGGCGTCGCGGGCTTCGGGCACACGGGCGCGCAAGGTGTCGAAGGCGGCTTCGAGCTGCGCGCCGCGGATGTCGCCATTGCTGGCGACGAAGCTGGCGGCGTCGTCGTGGGCTTCACGCACCACTTTCGAGTCGCGGATCGAGGTAGTGGTGTCGGAGGTGAAGTCGATCGACCGGCCAAAGGCGCGGACGATGATGTTGCTGGTGGCCACCAGGGTTTGTGCGTGGGCCAGGTCGGCGAGCAGCAGCATGCCGAGGGTGGCGGCGATCAGCGGTTTACGCATGGAGCATCTCCGGAAATACAAGGGAGCGGGTAGTAGTTATTGGACGAGAATCGCCTCGGCCAGTTCACGGTCACCGACAGAGTGCCGGGCGCAGCCTTGGCGCAGGGCGTCGAACGCCGCCTCCAGGCGGGCGCCACGGATCAGGCCGTCGCTGGCGACGAACACGGCGGCATCGTCACGGGCCGCGACGATCCGTTTGCGGTCGAAGGGGGCGGCAGTCACCTGGCTGGTGACGTAGCCCGTGATGACCAGGCTCTGGGTGGTGGCATCCATCGCCTGGGCGCTGTTCATGCAGGCCAGGGCGACAAAGGAAAGCAGTAGGTAACGCATGGGCTTTGAAGTGGCGATTGTCTCGGGCTGCGAAGGCTACCCCGGATGCACGGCTCGGGGCCAGTGAATCCGGGGCAAGGGCAAGGTCAGATGGCGAGGATGGCGCGCGCCAGCTGCGCATCGCTGGCTTGCAGGGCCGGCAACTGCTGGCGGATGTGCACGAATGCGCTTTCCAGCTTGGCGCCGCGGATGGCGCCATCGCTGCCGACGAAGCTGGCGGCATCGTCACGGGCGGCCTTGACGATCTTGTCGTCGCGGAACGAGGAGGAGATATCGGACGTGGCATCGGTCGAGGCGGCTACGGCGCCGACGACGGCATCGGTGGTGACGACGAAGCTGGTGGCGTGGGCGGCACCGGTGAGGGACAGCAGCAAGGCGGCGCCAATCAGGTGATAACGGGACATGTTGGTGGACTCCTGCACAGGGTCAAGGTTGGTTCTGGTTATCGGACGCTCGCTTGGCTCGTCACGGTACTTTATATGCCAGGCGCGTAAGACAAGCGTAACACGCGGCGGTTCTGACGCCGGGGCGCGAAAAACAGATCAAATCGTAACTGTATCTATAGAATTTGAGTTTTATAAAACTGTTGCGGTTGCCTGTGCAAGTGCTCTACTGCGCGGCTTAAAACAAAAAACCCGCCGCAGTTGCCTGCGGCGGGTTCTTGAGAATTCACGGTGCCGGCCTGGGCCGGCGGCCGGCGCTTAGCGCCAGAAAGGCTTGCTCAGCTCTTCGTAGCGCTGCGACTCGCTGATACCGGCGTCGGCCAGCAGGCGGGAGTCCAGGCGCGCCAGTTGGCGGCGGCTGGCCATGCGGCGCTGCCACAGTACCAGGGTGGACAGGACGCGCAGCGGCAGGGCGGCGTTGGAAGCTTGGGCGTTTTCGAAAACCAGGTCGGAACTGAGGGTACGTTCCATGATGTGTCATCCTTCCGCTTGTGGCGGCATTAGGGAGTGATTTAACTGGTGCCCATCTTCCTCCTCTCTCGTCCAGAACAATAGGTACAGTTCAGGTGTATTGTGATGGGCCAGTTAACTGTTGAAAGCGACTGTTGCACCGGTTATTGAGGGAACTGTACTGGTGCGCACTTTTTTGGTGCGGTTATGTGGTGTTGGCAGGGAAATGATCGGCAGGAAGTGAGGTATATAGCAGTACAGTAGTACAGTTTTAGATGGATGCTGACTTCAAAGTGTTCAGCGATACAGTTGCGGCGCTTGTGAAATCGAGCGCCGCCCGCGCGGCGATGGCGCGCGCAGCGGCTCCGGGGGGCTCAGACCGACAATGCTGCCCGCCGTGCACGCTCAGCCTTGCCCAGCAGCCGCTTCATCCGCCATTCGAAGCCGAACGTCAGCGCCACCGCTGCGCAGGCCAGACCCAGGGCCAGCCCCCACCAGATACCCTGTGCACCGCCACCGAAGGTGAAGGCGAACAGCCAGGCACTTGGCGCACCCACAAGCCAGTAGCACACCAGGCCGATCAGGAAGGTGGTCTTGGCGTCCTTCAGGCCGCGGATCGAGCCCATGGCAATGGTCTGCACGCCATCGAACAGTTCGAACCACGCCGCCACCATCACCAATTGCACGGCCAGCATGAAGATCGCGGCGAAGGCCGGGTCGTTGCGGTCGATGAACAGCCCGACCAGGGCATCCGGCAGCAACCAGAACAGTGCCGCGAAGGCGAACATCAGCGATGCGCCAAAACCAATGCCCACGCGCCCGGCGCTACGGGCCGCCAGCAAGTTGCCGGCGCCGTAATAAAGGCCGACGCGCATGGTCACCGCATATGAAAGGCCCGTCGGCACCATGAACGCGGTGGAGACGATCTGCAGGGCGATCTGGTGCGCCGCCAGCTCCGTGCTGCCGAGCACGCCCATGCACAGGGCGGCAAAGGCGAACAGACCAACTTCGACCATATAGGTGCCGCCGATCGGCAGGCCCAGCCGCCACAGCTCGCGCAGTGCCGACAGGGAAGGGCGCAGCAGGCCCTTGCGCAGCGGGTAGGCGGCATAGGCCTTGTGCCAGCGGATATACAGTGCGAGCGCGATGGCCATGCCCAGGGTCACCACCGCCGTGACCAGGCCAATACCCATCAGCCCCAGCTTGGGCAGGCCGAACATGCCTTCGATCAGGGCGTGGTTGAACAGGTAGTTGAACACCGTGCCTACCAGGCTGATGACCATCACCGGCGTGGAGTGGCCCAGGGCACTGGTAAAACCGCGCAGGGCCATGAAAGTCATGTAACCGGGGAGGGCAAGCGGCAGCAGGGTCAGCAACTGCATCGCCGAGTCGACGTTCTCCGGCTTCTGGCCGAACAACAGCAGCACCGGCTTGAGGTTCCACATCACCAGTGCCGAGACCAGCGCCAGGCCCCAGGCCAGCCACAGGCCACTCTGCGCCAGGCGGGTGACGCCCTCGATGTCGTTGGCGCCCTTGCGGATGGCCACCAGCGTGCCGACCGCGGCAATCACGCCCAGGCAGAAGATCGACACGAACGAGTAGCTCGCCGCGCCCAGGCCACCGCCGGCCAGGGCCTGCGGGCTGATGCGGGCCATCATCAGGGTGTCGGTGAGCACCATCAGCATGTGCGCCAACTGCGAGGCGATCAGCGGCCCGGCCAGGCGCAGCAAAGCCTTGAGTTCGGTGGTGGGCGCGACGTGCATGGGGGCGGTCCTTCTTGATGATTCTGGAAGCGAGCCGTCGATTCTGAGGCTTCGGTCAGCTTTGCACAAAAGGATAAATGCGATCGGTGTCATGAGTCTGACTCATGCCTGTATGATCATTGGCACCGATCCAGCTCCCGTATGACAGGTGCGCCATGATTCGCCAACTGCCTCCGCTTTATGCGTTGCGCGCATTTGAAGCCGCTGCTCGGCTGAGCTCGTTCACCCGTGCCGGGGAAGAGCTGGCGATTACCCAGAGCGCGGTGAGCCGGCATATCCGCACCCTGGAGGAGCATTTCGCCTGCCGCCTGTTCGTGCGCAATGGCCGCAGCCTGCAGCTGACCGAAGCCGCGCGCATGCTGCTGCCTGGTGTGCGTGATGGTTTTGCTTCCCTGGAGCGGGCTTGCGAAACCTTGCGTGGCGAAGATGACTTCCTGCGCATGAAGGCCCCTTCGACCCTGACCATGCGCTGGCTGCTGGCGCGCCTGAGTCGCTTCCGCCATCTGCAGCCCGGCAATGAGGTGCAACTCACCAGTGCCTGGATGGATGTCGACCATGTCGACTTCAACCAGGAGCCGTTCGACTGTGCAGTGCTGCTCAGCGATGGCAGCTTCCCGGCGGACTGGGAAGTGCGCCGGTTGTTCTCCGAGTTGCTGATTCCGGTAGGTGCGCCGGACCTGCTCGATGATGCGCCTTGGGACGAGCGGCGCCTGGCCGGTATCGAGCTGCTGCATCCCACGCCGGACAAGCGCGACTGGCGGGCTTGGCTGGCGCGCATGGGCCTGACCGACAAGATCTCGCTCAAGGGTGGGCAGGTGTTCGACACCTTGGAGCTGGGCATGATCGCCGCCGCGCGGGGCTACGGAATCTCCATGGGCGACCTGCTGATGGTGGCCGAGGATGTGGCGCAGCGGCGGTTGAGCCTGCCCTGGCCGACTGCGGTAGCCAGCGGCATGGACTACTACCTGGTGTGGCCACGGACCCGGCCGGGCGGGGAGCGGTTGCGCCGGCTCAGTGTGTTTTTGCAGGAGGAGGCGGCGGCGATGGATTTGCCGGCTGTGCAAATC
The DNA here is from genome assembly GCF_054062095.1 of Pseudomonas sp. TE6288. Classification (NCBI taxonomy): domain Bacteria; kingdom Pseudomonadati; phylum Pseudomonadota; class Gammaproteobacteria; order Pseudomonadales; family Pseudomonadaceae; genus Pseudomonas; species Pseudomonas sp. TE6288. The sequence goes on along the minus strand of NZ_JBSSEW010000002.1, from coordinate 147,229 downwards.
CTGTCGGCACAGGGCTGACAACCTCTCTGAGGCCACGGCAAGAAAACGTTTGCGAATATCCCGGTCCCGCACTCAAGTATTTCCTACAGACGCCGATCAACTTGCACCAGCGTCCCGGAAGAGGACGCGATTCCCCGTCGATATGCAGCGGGCGGTCAGCGTGATCAGGACGATCCCGGCCTCTTGCCAGGAGCCTTGCCATGTCTCAACCGCGTGCCCGAATCGCCTCGCAGCTCGGGATTGCCCTCGCCATCGTGCTGGCGCTGGTGATCACCGGTAGCACCCTGTTCGCCCTGCGTTCGCTGGACGACGCCAACCTCACCACGCGCCAAGCGCACCTGGCCAGCGAGGCGCGGCTGCTGGCCGATCAGCTCGATACCTTCCACGGTTCGCTAAAGGACAATACCCAGCGCCTGAGCGGCCTGTTCGAGCGGCGGTTCGCCAGCGGACTGGCGCTGCACGCGGGGGAAACGGTCAACGTCGCAGGTGCCGCGACGCCTGCGCTGTACCTGGGTGACCACCTGTTGAACAACGATTTCCACCAGGTCGACGAGTTCCAGCAGATGACGGCCGGTGTTGCGACCCTGTTCGTGCGCAGCGGTGACGACTTCGTGCGCATCAGCACCAGCCTGACCAAGCAGGACGGCAGCCGCGCCATCGGCACCCAGCTCGACCGCCAGCACCCGGCCTATCCGAAACTGATAGCCGGGCAGACCTACGTCGGCCGCGCCGTGCTGTTCGAGCGCAACTACATGACCCGCTATGTGCCGGTGCGCGATAGCGGTGGCCGGGTGATCGCAGTGCTGTTTGTGGGCTTCGACTACACCGACGCGCAGAACGCCCAGTTCGCCAACCTCAAGCGCTTCCGCATCGGCCAGACCGGTTCGCTGGCGTTGCTGGACGAGCAGGGCAAGTGGCTGGTGCCGCCGGCCGAGGTGCGCGACGGCGAGGCGGCGGCCCAGGCGGTCAAGGCGATCAAACCGGGGGCAGGGCAGTTCTGGGCCGGTGCCGGCGAGCCTTTGTTCAGCGTCACCGAGCCGTTCGTCGAGGGGCCGTGGACCGTGGTGGCAAGCATGCCCGAGGGCGAGATCCGCGAAGTGACCTGGAGCGTCGGCCTGCGCCTGGCCATCGGCAGCGTACTGGCGATGCTGCTGGCCGTGGCCGCCACCCTCTGGCTGCTGCGCCGCAAACTGCGCCCGCTGGGCGACCTGGTGCGCCAGGCCGAAGCCCTCGGCGCTGGCGACTTGAATGCCCGCCTGAGCGTCACCAGCCATGACGAGATCGGCCAGCTCGCCCGCAGCTTCAACCAGATGGGCGATGCCCTGGCGACCATGGTCGAGCATATCCGTGCCGCCTCCGACCAGGTCAGTGGCCGCGCCCGCTCGCTGTCGGGCTTGTCGTCCGGGGCCTGCGAGGGCATGGACCAGCAGTCCGGCGAGATCACCAGCATGGCCGGTGCGGTGGAGGAGTTCAGTGCCACCTCGATGAACATTGCCGACAACATGGCCGGGACCGAGCGCATGGCCCGCGATAACGCGCAGCAGACCCGTATCGGTCGCAGCGCCATGGACGAAGCCTCGGTTTCCCTGCGGCAGATCGCCGAGGCATTGGGCGGTACTGCCAGTGTGATGGACACCTTGGGCGCTCGCTCGCAGGAGATCGGCGGCATTGTCGGCGTGATCACCTCGATTGCCGAGCAGACCAACCTGCTGGCGCTCAATGCCGCCATCGAAGCGGCTCGGGCTGGCGAGCAGGGCCGTGGTTTCGCCGTGGTCGCCGATGAGGTCCGCGGCCTGGCCGCGCGCACCCGCCAGGCCACCGACGAGATCTCGGGCATGATCGCCAGCATCCAGCAGCAGACCGGCCATGCCATCAGCACGCTGGAGCAGGGCAACCAGCTGATGCAGGAAGGCCTGGCGCGCAACGACAAGGTGGCCGAAGCCCTGGCGCGCATCGATGAGCAGAGCCGGGTGGCGGGCGAGCAGTTCGCCGTGATCAGCACCGCGACCCAGGAGCAGAGCAGCACCGCGACGGTGCTCAGCCGCAACCTGCAGAGCATCGCCCAGGCCAACAGCGAACAGCGCGATGTGGCCAATGAACTGGCCATGACGGCCCGCGAGCTGGAAGGACTGGCGGGGCAGTTGCGCCAGGAAGTGGATCGGTTCCGAGTGGGCCGCTAAAACTTTCGCGGGGCAAGCCCGCTCCCACCGACCCTGTGGGAGCGGGCTTGCCCGCGATGACGTTTACAGGGCCGACAGCCCCAACGCCTGCGCACACGCTTGCAATGAGCGGCGCTCGCTCTGGGCATACAACGCCAGTTCGTCCTGCACCATCAGCCCCAGCGCTGCCTCGAAGGCATCCCGATTGGCATTGCTGCCATAGTCGACCTGGCCATCATCCCCCAGGTTGGACTGGAAGATCCCCGCCGCACTCACCGGCAGGAAGTCCTCGTACACCAGCGCCTCGTAATGCACATGCCCGGCGTCGATCAGCCCTTGCAAGGTAGTGGGGCGGCCGGGCTGCCCGCGTGCCGCCAGCCCCTTGTCGGTAGCGAAATAGCGGAAGTAGGCCAGCCCTTGTTCGCGCATCTGCCCCAGGTCGTCCGGAAACTCGGCGAAATGCTCGGCGAGCAGGCTCATGTAGCGTTCGGCATTGGCCTCGGCGGACACGCCTCCCAGGGCCGCGCGGGTCGCGTCCAGCAGGCGGTCGTACAGCTGGCGCCCCTTGGGCGTCAGCGCTGCGCCGCGTTGTTCGATCTCGCCGAAGCGCGCCGTGTGACTGCCCTGGGCATCGCTGAAAGCGACCTTTTCCTGTAGCGCCTTGAAGCTGGTCTGGCGTAGCAGGATCGGCTGGCGGCGGGTGGGTGGCCCTTCGACCACGGCCTTGGGTGGAATGCCCTTGGCTGGCATGCCGAGCTGGATGGCGTCGATGTCCAGGGTGCGCGGGGTCAGGTGGTTGATGTGGGGGCCTTTGAACGCCACCACGTCAGCGATCAGGCGGTGCTGGTCGTGCAGTTGCTGGTACTGGTCGGCGGTAACGGTGGCGTCCTGGTGCCAGCGGAAGGTGTGCAGCGCTTCCTGGACGAAGGTCTCGGCATCGCTCGCGTTCAGGCCACCATCGCGTTCGCATTGGGCGATCAGTTCCAGCACACGGGCGGTGAAGATCTGCCGCTTGTCGAGAATGCCCTGGGCCAGTGTGCGCAGTTGCGGGTTGTCGATCAGTTCCAGGCGCAGCAGCGAAGTGAACACGCGGAACGGGCTGACATGCAGCGACTGTTCGTGCACGGCACGGAACGCAGTGGAGTGCACCGGTACGCCGGCCGAGCTCAGGTCGTAATAGCCGACCGGCGCCATGCCCATGACCGCGAACAGGCGGGCGATGGTGGCGAGCTCCTCGGCGGTGCCCACGCGGATGGCGCCATGGCGCTCCTGGTCGAGACGTTCGATCTCGCCGGTCCAGCGTAAGGCCTCGGCCACCTTGGGTTGCGCAGCCATGACCTGCCGGTTGGTTTCGCTCACCAGTTCAAGCAGCGTGCCGTACAGGGGAACTTCCTGCTTGTACATGAGCGACATGGCGGCAGAGAACTGCGCACGGATGCTGTCGGGGCTGACGAAATCATGGGCGGGCATCGCAAGCTTCCTGGGTGAGTGGAGGACACTTACATGAAAGCTGGGAATGGAGATGCCGTACAAGCGAAAAAAAGTGCGGGTTTCATTCCTTTTCTTATCGATCTTGACGCCCCTATCGCGGCGCAAGCCTGCTCTCACGACGGCGTCAGTGGTGGCGCCGCTGGATCTGCTCGGCAACCCACTCCACCAACGCCCGCACCTTTGGCACCTCCGCCGCATGCTCGGCATACGCCAGGTAATGCGCGCCATTGCTTTTCATCGCATAGTCCCAGGCCAGCACCAAGCTGCCCTCAGCCAGCTCTTTGGCCACCAGGTAACTGGGCACCAACGCCACCCCGCATCCGGCCTGCGCCGCGCTCAAGGCCATGTAGAAGGTGTCGAAGCGCGGCCCATGGTAGCTGTTGTCGGTATGCAGCCCCTGCTCCAGGAACCATTCGTGCCACGCCTGCGGTCGCGAGGTGCTCTGCAGCAGCACCAGCTCCGCCACCGCGCCGGCGTCAGGCAGCGTGCGCCCTTGCAACAGCTCCGGCGCGCACACCGGCACCACTTCTTCGCCGAACAGCTCGATGCAGGTCGCCCCGGGCCAGGTGCCCTGGCCATAGAAGAACACCACGTCGGCCGAGCCCTGCAGCAGGGCGAACGGTTCCATCTCGTTGCGGATGTCCAGGTGCAGGTTCGGGTGGCGCTTGCCGAAGCCCTTGAGGTGCGGGATCAGCCAGCGCACGCCGAAACTCGGTTGAGTGGCTACCTTCAACACTTCGGTCTGCGAGCCGTAGCTCAGGACATAGCGGCTGGACATGTCCACCTGGGTGAGGATCTTGTTCACTTCGGCCAGGTACAGGCTGCCGGCCGGCGTCAGTTGCAGGCGGCGGCGGATGCGCAGGAACAGGTGATGGCGCAGCATTTCCTCGAGCTGCGCCACTTGCTTGCTTACCGCGCTCTGCGTCAGGTGTAGTTCCTCGGCGGCGCGGGTGAAGCTCAGGTGACGGGCTGCGGCCTCGAAGCACTGCAGGGCGGTCATGGACGGTACCAGGCGTTTGGACATAAGCGGTCTCGGCGGCTGAAATCATTACCTGGTGGAATGATATGCGGAATAAAGGTCGTTTGTTGCACCCGAGTAATCGGATTAATACTGACCCACGATATTTTCAACCCCTTCACCCGATGTAAGGAGAAGCACGATGGTTGCTGGATTGCTCGAGCGCCTTGGCGTTGCCGCTGCGGCTCACACCCAGGGCGATTACCCTGTCCATACCCCCATCGACGGCAGCCAGATCGCCTCGGTGAAGCTGCTCGGCAAGGCCGACACGGTTGCCCGCATCGACCAGGCGCAACAGGCCTTCGAAGCCTGGCGCAGCGTGCCGGCCCCTCGCCGTGGCGAGCTGGTGCGCCTGTTCGGCGAAGTGCTGCGCGAGCACAAGGCCGACCTCGGCGAGCTGGTGTCCATCGAAGCAGGCAAGATCACCCAGGAAGGCCTGGGTGAAGTGCAGGAAATGATCGATATCTGCGACTTCGCCGTCGGCCTGTCGCGCCAGCTGTACGGCCTGACCATCGCCTCCGAGCGCCCGGGCCACCATATGCGTGAAACCTGGCACCCGCTGGGTGTGGTCGGGGTGATCAGCGCCTTCAACTTCCCGGTCGCGGTGTGGGCGTGGAACACCGCGCTGGCGCTGGTGGCGGGTAACGCCGTGGTGTGGAAGCCGTCCGAGAAGACCCCACTCACTGCGTTGGCGTGCCAGGCGCTGTTCGACAAAGCCCTGAAAGCCTTCGGCGACGCCCCGGCAGGTGTGGCGCAACTGGTGATTGGTGGTCGCGACGCCGGCGAAGCCCTGGTCGACGATTCACGCGTGGCGTTGGTCAGTGCCACCGGCAGCACCCGCATGGGCCGCGAAGTGGGCCCGCGTGTAGCGGCGCGTTTCGGCCGCAGCATCCTCGAGCTGGGTGGCAACAACGCCATGATCCTGGCCCCGAGCGCCGACCTCGACCTGGCCGTGCGCGGCATCCTGTTCTCTGCCGTCGGCACCGCCGGCCAGCGCTGCACCACCCTGCGCCGCCTGATCGTGCACCGCTCGATCAAGGACGACGTGGTCGCCCGTGTCAAAGCCGCCTACGGCAAGGTGCGCATCGGTGACCCTCGCAAGGACAACCTGGTCGGCCCGCTGATCGACAAGCAGTCGTTCGATGCCATGCAGGGTGCGCTGGCCAAGGCCCGCGACGAAGGCGGGCAGGTATTCGGTGGCGAACGCCAGCTCGCCGAGCAGTACCCGAACGCCTACTACGTGTCGCCGGCCATTGCCGAGATGCCGGCCCAGAGCGAGGTGGTGCGCCACGAGACCTTTGCGCCGATTCTCTACGTGCTGGCCTACGACGACTTCGACGAGGCCCTGCGCCTGAACAACGAAGTGCCGCAAGGCCTGTCGTCGTGCATCTTCACCACCGACCTGCGCGAGGCCGAACGTTTCCAGAGCGCTTCGGGCAGCGACTGCGGCATCGCCAACGTCAACATCGGCACCAGCGGCGCGGAGATCGGCGGGGCGTTCGGTGGCGAGAAGGAAACCGGCGGTGGCCGTGAGTCTGGTTCGGATGCCTGGAAAGGCTACATGCGTCGCCAGACCAATACCGTGAACTACTCTCGCGAACTGCCACTGGCGCAAGGGATCGTGTTCGACTGATGATCGTCGCGGGGGCTTTGCCCCCGTTTCGCCGGCAAGCCGGCTCCCACAGCGACCGCGTCGATCTCTGTGGGAGCCGGCTTGCCGGCGATGGGCCGCAACAAGAATAAAATCTGCTGGAGCCGGTCATGTCCGAACTGCGTCAAGAATGCTTGTGGGAACACATCACCCAGCCGACCGTTGCCGCCCAGGCCCTGGCCGGTGAGCTCAAGGCCGATGTCTGCGTGATCGGCGGCGGCATCACCGGCCTGTCGGCGGCTATCCATCTGCTGGAGCAGGGCAAGACGGTGATCCTGCTGGAGGCCTGGAAAATCGGCCATGGCGGCTCCGGGCGCAACGTCGGTTTGGTCAACGCCGGCACCTGGATCCGCCCCGACGACGTCGAGGCCACCCTCGGGCACAAGCAGGGTAGCCGCCTGAACAAGGTGCTCGGCGAGGCGCCGGGCGAAGTGTTCGCCATGATCGAGCGCCTGGGTATCGACTGCCAGGCCCGGCATCAGGGCACGCTGCACATGGCACACAATGCCACCGGCATCGCCGACCTCGAAGCCCGCCACCAGCAGTGGACCCGGCGCGGCGCCGACGTCGAGCTGCTGACCGGCGCGCAATGCCAGGAATACTGCGGTACCGACAAGATTTCCGCCGCGCTGCTCGACCGCCGCGCGGGTACCATCAACCCCATGGGATATACCCAGGGCCTCGCCGCTGCCGTGAGCCGGCTGGGCGGCAAGCTGTTCCAGCAGTCCGCGGTTGAAGGCCTGGAGCGCGACGGCGATGCCTGGCGGGTGAAAACGGCGCGCGGCGCGGTGCGCGCCGACAAGGTGGTGATCTCTACCGGCGCCTACACCGAAGGCGACTGGAGCAATTTGCAGAAGCACTTCTTCCGCGGCTACTACTACCAGGTCGCTTCCAAGCCGTTGCACGGCGCCGCCGCCGACCAGGTCCTGCCCCATGGGCAGGGTTCGTGGGACACCCGCACCGTGCTCAGCAGCATCCGCCGCGACGAGCAGGGCCGGTTGCTGCTCGGCAGCCTTGGCCGAGTCGACAACAAGCCAGACTGGTTCGTGCGCAGCTGGGCCGACCGCATCCAGAGCCACTACTACCCGGCGTTGGGCAAGGTCGAATGGGAGATGCACTGGACCGGCTGCATCGATTTCACTCCGGACCACCTGATGCGCCTGTTCGAACCCGCACCGGGGCTGGTGGCGGTGACCGGCTACAACGGTCGCGGCAACACCACCGGCACGGTGATCGGCCGGGCATTCGCCGAGTTCTTGCTCAAGGACGACCCGGACAGCTTGCCGATTCCGTTCTCGCCGATGAAGCCGGTGAGCGCGCCATCGTTGCGCACGGCGTTCTACGAGTCGGGGTTCTCGCTGTATCACGCCGGGCAGTGCCTGCGGGTGGTGCTGTAGTTCCTGTGCCGGCCTCATCGCTGGCAAGTCGCGGCGGCGAACCGCAGCTCCCACAGGCTTTTGCGCGTACCCTGTGGGAGCCGGCTTGCCGGCGATAGGGCCCGTGCGAGCGACGAAGCTCGGTCATTTGTGCAACCAGCTGAGGAAGCCACCCTTCTTCACCACCGCCGGCTTCTGCAACAACAGTGACTCGCGCTTCTGCCGCCGGAACCGCTGCAGTTTGGTCAGTGCCGACTTCACATCGCCGCTCTCGGCCAGGCAACCGCGCACCTGTTCCTTGTCGATGCGATACAGCATGCAGCCACTGAGGGCGCGAAACTCGACAGGCGAGGCCTCGTCATCCACCAGGCCCTCGAGCCCCAGCACCTCGCCAGGCCCCATGCGGCCACCTTCGATAAGCCGCTCGCCGTCGCGCACCGACGCCAGCACCACGCCGCGGCTGATCAGCAGCACATGTTCCGAGCGCTCGCCGATGTCGAGGATCACCTGGTCAGCGAGGTATTCCACCGTGGTCATGCGCTGGCTCAGGGCGTCGCGCTCTTCGTTGCTCAGCGAGCGGAACACCCGCACCTCGTCCAGCAGCTCGCGCTGGCGGCTGCGCACCGGGGCGCCCTGCTCGGAGTTCCAGGTCACGCCGCTGGCTTCAAGGTGGCGGTGGGCCAGGTCGAACAACTGGTTGCGCACTTCGGTCTTGCGCGACATCTCGGCGATGAAGCCGCTGGCTTCGTACTCCACTGACTCAAGTGTCGAAGCCTTCACCGTGACCTTGGGCGCCGGCTTGTCCAGCAGGATGCTGGTGCCTTGCAGGCTCTTCTCCAGTGCATCGAACACCCGTTGCGGGCGCACCTTGGCCGGCACCACGACGCTGATCGACACCCCGTGCACTTCGGCCGGGCGGCTGAAGTTGAGGATCTTGGCCTTGGCTGCCACCGAGTTGGGGATCACCGCCAGGCTGCTGTTGCCTGTGATCAGGCGGGTGGCCCGCCAGTCGATATCAACCACCTTGCCCTCGGTACCGTCGATCGAGATCGAGTCGCCGATCTGGTAGGGCCGCGTGGTGTTCAGCACGATGCCCGAGAACACGTCGGCCAGCGTGCTCTGCAACGCAAGGCCGATGACGATGGCCATGACCCCTGAGGTGGCCAGCAGCCCCTTGACCGGCAGTTGCATCACATAGGCCGCCGCAGCCACCACTGCGGCGAGGAAGATCAACGCCCCGAGCACATCCTGCAGCAGGCGCCCGCCGTGGCTGCCGCGGGCCACCAGCAACTGGCCGAACACCACGGTCACCGTGCGCGCGCCGAACAGCCACCAGCCGATCGCCAGCACCGTGGCCATCAGGTTGCGTGACACGTCGTCGGCCCAGGGTGGCGGTTGCAGCGGGCTCATGCCGGCCGTCAGCAACACCGCGCTGAACAACAGGAAGATCACCAGCCGTGTGGCGATGCGCCAGACCCTGTGCTGCAGCGGGATCAACTGCCAGAGCAACACGTCGAGGAAGATCAGCAAGGTGCCGAGCAACAGCGGGTACGACTGGATGAACGCCAGCATGGTGGTCTCGGTGCGGGGGAGGGCTGTCCGTAGTAATAGAGCAGCTTGAGGTGCCAGGCAATGGGGGCAACGCCGTCCCTGTGGGAGCCGCGGTTCGCCGCTGCGACTTGCCGGCGATGAGGCCGGTGCAGCCAATGCCGCTGCATCGTTCATAAAACAGAACGCTAAAGCCAAATTTCGCTATCTACCGCTACAAAGGTCCTGGTTTTAATCTTCTCCCATCAACGCGAAACACCCAACCCACTGAAGATCGAAACCCAAGGAGCACCGGCAATGAACAACTTCAAATACAACCGCCTGAACAAAGACGACGCCGCCGTACTGCTGGTCGACCACCAGGCCGGCCTGCTGTCCCTGGTCCGCGACATCGAGCCGGACCGCTTCAAGAACAACGTGCTGGCCCTGGCCGACCTGGCCAAGTACTTCAATCTGCCGACCATCCTCACCACCAGCTTCGAGCAAGGCCCCAACGGCCCGCTGGTGCCGGAGCTCAAGGAGCTGTTCCCGGAAGCCCCATACATCGCCCGCCCCGGCCAGATCAACGCCTGGGACAACGAAGATTTCGTCAAGGCGGTGAAGGCCACCGGCAAGAAGCAACTGATCATCGCCGGCGTGGTGACCGAAGTCTGCGTGGCCTTCCCGGCCCTGGCGGCCCTTGAAGAAGAGTTCGATGTGTTCGTGGTCACCGACGCCTCCGGCACCTTCAACGAAATGACCCGCGACGCCGCCCACGACCGCATGAGCCAGGCCGGTGCCCAGCTGATGACCTGGTTCGGCGTGGCCTGTGAGCTGCACCGCGACTGGCGCAACGATGTCGAAGGGCTGGCGGCGCTGTTCTCCAACCACATCCCTGATTACCGCAACCTGATCACCAGCTACAACGCCCTGACCGCCGGCAAGTAAGCCGCCGACAGCCTGGCACCCGCGAGGTGCCAGGCAAGGCAGCACACTCATCCAATCCAGCGCTCGTCTGCCGTTGCACAGTGGTTACAGGCCAGCTCACCTCCAGGGAATGTCAGCGATGAACACCGCAACCGAAGGCAACCGCAGCGTCGTCACGCTTGTGATCCAGCACAAGGTCCGTGCCCAGGCGCTGGCGCACTACGAAACCTGGCTCAAGCGCGCCGTGACCACCGCTCGCCAACAGCCCGGTCATCTGGACGTCAATGTCATCCGACCGGACGACGGCGGCCGCCACTTCACCACCGTGGTGCGCTTCGCCGACGCCGGCCTGCTGCAGGCCTGGGTCAACTCTGCCGAGCGCCAGGCGTTGATCAGTGAAGTGCTGCCATTGTTGGAAGACGGCGATCAGACCCAGGTGCACGATGACCCGGAGTTCTGGTTCACCCCGCCCAGCGTCGGCGCCGCGCAACCGCCGCGCTGGAAGCAGGCTTTGCTGACCTACCTGGTGATCTGCCCGATGACCCTGGTCATTCCGCAATTACTGGCGCCGCTGTTTGCCCGCTATCCGCTGTTGGGTGGCCAGATCACCGGCAACTTGATCACCAACCTGTTCGTCATCCTGCCCGTGGTGTTCTACATCATGCCCTGGGTGACGCGCCGCTGTGCCAGCTGGTTGCGTCGCTGAGCGCCCGCCGTGATCCATTGCTAGCCTTCAACCGCCTGCCGATCACCCACCCGGACGGAAAGCACCATGAGCCAGGACCCTACCGACCAGAGTCGCCGCAAGTTCCTCGCCACCAGCACTGTACTCGGTGCCGCCGGCGCGCTGTGGAGCGCATTGCCGTTCACCGATTCCGCCCATGCCGCCCTTTCAGGAGATCCCATGTCCGCCGACCTCATCTTGTTCAATGGCAAGTTGCACACCGTTGACCGCGAGAAGCCCACCGCCAGCGCCGTCGCCATCAAGGACGGCAAGTTCCTCGCCGTGGGCAGCGACGCCGAAGCCATGGCCCACAAAGGCGCCGCCACGCAAATCATCGACCTCAAACAGCGCACGGTCATCCCAGGCCTGAACGACTCGCACCTGCACCTGATCCGCGGCGGCCTGAACTACAACCTCGAACTGCGCTGGGAAGGCGTGCCATCGCTGGCCGACGCCCTGCGCATGCTCAAGGACCAGGCCGAGCGCACGCCGAGCCCGCAGTGGGTGCGCGTGGTCGGCGGCTGGAACGAATTCCAGTTCGCCGAAAAGCGCATGCCCACCTTGCAAGAGATCAACCAGGCCGCGCCGGACACCCCGGTATTCCTGCTGCACCTGTACGATCGCGCCTTGCTCAACCGCGCTGCGCTCAAGGCCGTGGGCTACACCAAGGACACGCCAAACCCGCCGGGTGGCGAGATTCAGCGTGACAAGTTCGGCAACCCCACCGGCATGCTCATCGCCCGGCCCAATGCCACGATCCTCTACGCCACCCTGGCCAAGGGACCGAAGCTGCCGCTGGAGTACCAGGTCAACTCCACCCGCCAGTTCATGCGCGAGCTCAACCGCCTCGGCCTGACCAGCGCCATCGATGCCGGCGGCGGCTACCAGAACTACCCGGACGACTACCAGGTGATCCAGGAACTGGCCGACAAAGACCAGCTGACCGTGCGCATTGCCTACAACCTGTTCACCCAGAAGCCCAAGGAAGAACTCACCGACTTCAAGAACTGGACGCAGAAGGTCAAGCCGGGCGACGGCAATGACTTCTTCCGCCACAACGGTGCCGGCGAGATGCTGGTGTTCTCCGCCGCCGACTTCGAGGACTTCCTCGAACCGCGCCCGGACCTGCCGCAGACCATGGAGCAGGAGCTGGAGCCGGTGGTGCGCCACCTGGTCGAGCAGCGCTGGCCGTTCCGCCTGCACGCCACCTACGACGAGTCGATCTCGCGCATGCTCGACGTGTTCGAGAAGGTCAACCGCGACATTCCGTTCAATGGCCTGCCATGGTTCTTCGACCATGCCGAGACCATCACCCCGCAGAACATCGAGCGGGTGCGGGCGCTGGGCGGCGGTATCGCCATCCAGGACCGCATGGCCTTCCAGGGTGAGTATTTCGTCGATCGCTACGGCGCCAAGGCCGCCGAGCACACCCCGCCGATCAAGCGCATGCTCGACATGGGCGTGCCGGTAGGGGCCGGTACCGACGCGACCCGGGTGTCCAGCTACAACCCGTGGACGTCGCTGTACTGGATGGTCAGCGGCAAGACCGTCGGCGGGCTGGAACTGTATCCGGAAGGCCTCAGCCGCGAGACCGCACTGCAGCTATTCACCCACGGCAGCGCCTGGTTCTCCAGCGAGCAGGGCAAGAAGGGGCAGATCAAGGTCGGTCAGCTGGCGGACCTGGCGGCGCTGTCGCTGGACTTCTTCAGCATCGATGAAGAAGCGATCAAGGGCATCGAGTCGGTGTTGACCGTTGTCGATGGCAAGGTGGTGTACGGCGCTGCCGAGTTCGACAAGTTCGGCCCGGCGCAGGTGCCGGTGTTGCCGGAGTGGTCGCCGGTGGCCAAGGTGCCGGGGCACTGGCGCGCCGGGGCACCGATGGCGGCGGCGCTGCACCAGTGCGTCGGGCCGTGTGGGGTGCATGCCCACAGCCATGAGAAGGCGCGGCATTCCAGTGTGCCGGTGAGCGATTACCAGGGCTTCTGGGGGGCGCTGGGCTGTTCCTGCTTCGCGTTCTGAGGGTGGCCCGCTCCTGCGCAGGACGTGGGAGCGGCGGTGTGGCGTCCCGATGTGCCACGCGATGGGACGCTACGCCATGTCGCTGAAGGCGAATTCCTCCGCCAGATGATCGATCAACGACCGCACCGACGGCAGCAACCCGCGCCGCGACGGGAAGATCGCATGCACGATGCCGCAACGCGGATGCCAGTCCGGCAGCATCTCCACCAGACGCCCCGCCGCCAGGTCCTCGCGCACCGCCACCCTGGGCAGGTGCGCGATCCCCACGCCTGCCACCACGAAGTGTCGCAAGGCAAACAGATCATCGGTGACCATCCGCGGCGTGTGCGGGATCACCAGGCTGCGGCTCATGTCCTCGCCCTGGAACAGCTCCCACTGGTACTCACGCTGGGCGCTGCCCCAATGGACGCTGGGCAGCTCACTGAGCTGCTGCGGGTCGAAGCCTTCGGCAAGCTGTTCGAGAAACGACGGATGCCCGACCAGGCACTGGGTGCTGTTGCTCAGCACCTTCATCACCATGTCGGTGTTCTCCAGCGGCGGGAAGCGCACCCGCAGCGCCACGTCGAAGCCCTCGTGCAGCAGGTCGACGCGGCGGTTGGTGCTCTCGATGAACAGCTCTACCTGCGGGTACTTGAGCATGTAGCGGGTGAGCATCGGCCCGACCCAGGAGTTGAGCAGGGTGGTCGGACAGCTGATGCGCACCAGCCCACGCGGCTCGCTGCGGTTGCGCTCGATGATCTCGGCGGCGCCCTCGGCCTCGACGCGCATGGCCAGGCAACGGTTGTAGTAGGCCTGGCCGATCTCGGTCAGCGAGCAATGCCGGCTGGTGCGGTGCAGCAGGCGCACGCCGAGGCGCTCCTCGAGGTCGGCAATGCGCCGGCTGAGCTTGGATTTGGGCATGTCCAGCGCCCGCCCGGCCGGGGCAAAGCCACCGTGCTCGACCACCTGGGTGAAGTAGTAGAGGGAGTTGAGGTCTTCCAAGGGGCGATCTCCACAGCGCGTCGGGGTAGTGGGGCGCAGTCTACCGGGCGGTGATGGCCTTCATCCAACGCCCTTGAAGGCAATGTCGCTCAGGGCGACTCAATACCCTCCAGCATCGCCTCGGTCAGGCCCTCGGCCATCTCGATCCCATGCAGGCTGGCCCACAGCAGGCTCCTGCCGGTTTCATCCATATGGTCCAGCGCCTTGTAGCCAACGTTGTAGGCGCTGCGCTGGTACTCGGCGACATGCACCAAGGCGTCGTGGGCGTTGATATTGGGGTTGACCGCAAACAGCGGTGGGTGGCCGGCGTCGCATTTGCCGAAGGCGTGGTGACGGGTGTCGGGAAGGGGTGGGTCGGGGACTATTTTTTTCATTGCAGTGATCCTCTAAGGGTTGAACCGCAACCGTCCGTTTCCACGCAGAGGGTGGCAGTCGTACGCGGGGTGGAAACCGGTTAGAGGTCAACCCGGCAGGCCAGGCGGCCTCCCGCGCACAACTGCCATTGAAGGCAATAACCCTAACCGGATTTCCACGTCCGATCGCTGATCAGACAGCGACCGGGAGATCCTAGAGGGCATGATTTCCCCGGACAATCAGACGGGAATCGACAGACTTCGTAGGGTATTTCCCGGTTTGTAGGCTGCCTAGCGAGAAGATTCTTCAAAGCTTGTGGGAAATTGCTGGCGCCCCCCGTCTTGGCGCTATTGGCCGGCCACTTCTGGCTACATTCCATTTGTCCGCTTCCGTTGACTTGCCTGGCGGCTGTTGTTAGCGTTTCAGATGAGCGCGAAACCAGTTGCCATTCAGCGGCAATAGCTGGCGTAGGAACCCCGTCGATGGCTGAATCATCAGCGTAGGGTGAGACCTCCACACCCCGGCTTGAGGGTGTGTATATGAATATCAAGCATCGCTTCAGGGCCACTGTTCGCAGTGGCCCTTTTCTTTGCCTGGCAGAAACTCATAGCGCTGATACAGCAGCTCGCCGTGACGGTGCTTGTTCAGTGCTTTCGCATCGCATTGCATGAAATTCCACAACAGCTTGCCCTGCTCCAGCGTAACGATCACCAACATCTGCCGCTTGGATTCATAGGCGCCGATGAACGCCAACCTATGGGTGTCGTTGCTGTATGCGACCCGCCATACCTCGAATGGTCCGGTTAGCGTATCCAGCGCCACTCTGGCATCCTGGCGCTTCTCGACGATGTGGGCGATGAAGTTGTGGCGGATCTGGACCACCCCAAGAGGGGTGTCGATGCCCCGCGAATCCATGGACGATGTATTCAGGCCCAGGTGATACGCGACCAAATCCACTGCGACGTGATGATTGTCAGCTGCAATGAGTTCTTCGACGGTAGGCGCACGCCATGCCCGATCAAGGGTCCTGAGATCGGGCAATTGCAGGTCCAGCCAAGTGCTCTGACCTTTCTTCTCGATAATCTTCGGGGACGCAGAGTAGGGGCTCAAGGAAATCCCTGGCAGCGATCAGGTTCGCTGTAATGGCGGCGACCTGATCAGCCTAGGGAGCAGGGTGTGCTCGAACAATCAGAGGGCCATCGACAGGTTTCGTAGGGTATTTCCTGCGTCTGGCCCTCAATCCTCATCCGATGCAAACAACCGCTCCAGCTCCACCCGCGCCTCCTTGGCCGTCTGCATCACTTTGGCCCGGTCGTCGCGGACCTGCCCCTGGGCTTCCAGCACCTGCTCGTCATGCTCGGTGAACCGGGCGATGCGGTCTGTCGCCTGTGCTTCGGTGAGCCCCAGCCCGACCAGCGCGCGGCGGCTCATCTCCAGGCTGGAATAGAACGTCTCGCGGATCGGGTCGGCACCCACGTCCATCAGCTTGTGCACATGCTGACGGTTACGTGCCCGGGCGATCACCTTCAGGTGCGGGTACAGGCGCTTGGCCCGCTCCGCAGTGTGAATGGCCACTTCGGGATCGTCGATGGTGATGATGAAATACTCGGCCTCACCGACCTTGGCCGCGTGCAGCACTTCGGGGCGCAGTGGGTCGCCATAGAACACCGGCACCTGTTCGAACATGCGGGTCATCTCGATGGCGTCCACCGAGGTCTCCAGGGCTATGAACGGGATCTTCTGCGCCCGCAGGATGCGCGCGACGATCTGGCCCATGCGGCCCATGCCGGCGATCACCACCCGTGGCGTGCCGGCGTCGATCTGCTTGTAGTGCTCGGGCACTTCCCGGGAGGGTTGCGGACGCTTGAGGGCGCGGGCGCAGCCGAGCATCAGCAGTGGCGTAAGGGCCATCGACAGGGTGATGGTCATCAGCAGCAGGTCGTAGGTCTGGGTGTCGAACAGGCCCTGGTCCTTGCCCAGCTTGAACACCACGAAGGCGAACTCGCCGCCGGCGGCCAGCACCATCCCCAGGCGCAGGGCGCTGGCGCTGTTCAGGCCGCCGGCCAGGCGGCCGACGCCGATCAGCAACGCAAGCTTCACGCCGATCAACAACAGTGTCAGGCCCAGCAGCACCAGCGGCGTTTCCAGCAGCAGGCGCAGGTTGGCGCCCATGCCGACGCTGATGAAGAACAGGCCCAGCAGCAGGCCCTTGAAGGGTTCGATCTGCGATTCCAGCTCATGGCGGTATTCGGAGTCGGCCAGCAGCAGGCCGGCGAGGAAGGCGCCCAGGGCCATGGACACGCCGGCCTCTTCCATCAACCAGGCGGTGCCGATCACCACCAGCAGCGCGGTGGCGGTGGACACTTCCGGCAAACCGGTGCGGGCGACGATACGGAACAACGGGCGCAGCAGGTAGCGGCCGCCGACGATGACGATGGCGATGCTGGCGAACACCTTCAGGCCATGTTCGAGGCTGTCGCCGTGGCTGGTGTCGGGGCCACTGGCGGCCAGCAGCGGCACCAGGGCGATCAACGGGATGGCGGCGATGTCCTGGAACAGCAGGATGGCGAAGGCCAGCCGACCGTGGGGTGCATTGAGCTGCTTGCTTTCGGCCAGGCTCTGCAGGCCCAGGGCGGTGGATGACAGGGCCAGACCAAGGCCGAGCACGATGGCCGCCGGCAGCGTCTGGCTGAAGCCGAACAGGGCGATTGCGCCGAGTACCGCGCCGGTCAGGACTACCTGCGCGGCACCCACGCCGAACACCGACTTGCGCATCAGCCACAGGCGTCGTGGTGAAAGCTCCAGGCCGATGATGAACAGCAGCAGGACAACACCCAGCTCGGAGATGTGCGCGACGCTCTCAGTATCGCGGATCAGCCCCAGGGCCTGCGGGCCGATGGCCACGCCGGCCAGCAGGTAGCCGAGCACGGCGCCCAGCTGCAGGCGCTTGGCCAGCGGCACGGCGACCACGGCGGCGAGGAGGAAGATGACGGCGGTTTGTAAAAGGCTGCCTTCGTGTGGCATTGCTCGGACTCCTTGAACTGCGTGCGGCAGCGCTTGATGCAACAGCTTATGCCATCAATGAAAGAGGCGGGCATTTTCGGGCGGGGAGGGAAATAGGACAATCCTTGGGTTACAGGAAGCAGCGTTCTGAAAGTAGGACCTTTGCTGAATCCATCGCGGGGGCAAGTCGGGCCGCCGCATCGCCGCTCCCACGAAGGTCTTATACCTTGCGTGGGAGCGGGCTTGCCCCGCGATGGTGATCGGCCACTTATTGCAGATGGTTTTTCAAGGCCTGTGCCGCCTGGTCCATGGCACTGCGCACACTGGGCACGTCGCTCAGCACGTTGAGCAGGCCGTAGTCATGGATCATGCCGTTGTAGCGCACGGCGGTCACCGGTACCCCGGCGGCGTCCAGCTTGCGGGCGTAAGCCTCGCCTTCGTCACGCAGCACGTCCATTTCGGCGGTCTGCACCAGCGCTGGCGGCAGGCCTTTCAACTGTTCCAGGCTGGCGCGCAGTGGCGAGGCGTGGATGTCGTCGCGTTGGCGCGGGTCGGTGGTGTAGCTGTTCCAGAACCACTGCATCATGTTTCGGGTCAGGAAGTGGCCTTCGGCGAACTGGTTGTAGGACGCATTGTTGAAGTTGGCGTCGGTCACCGGCCACAGCAGGGCCTGGAAGCGCAGCTTTGGCGTGCCGGCCTCCTTGGCCTTCAGTGCCACCACCGCGGCCATGTTGCCGCCGACGCTGTTGCCGGCTACCGCCAGGCGGCTACCGTCAACACCGATCTCCTTGCCGTGCTCGGCGACCCAGCGGGTGGCGGCGTAGGCCTGGTTGATCGCGGTGGGGTACTTGGCTTCCGGTGACGGCGTGTAGTCGACATACACCGCCGCGGCACCGGAGCCCACCACCAGGTCACGGATCAGGCGTTCGTGGGTCGGGTAGTCGCCCAGCACCCAGCCGCCGCCGTGGAAGAACATGAACACTGGCAGCTCGCCCTTGGACCCTTCGGGCCGCACCACGCGGATTTCCAGCGGCTGGTCGTCGGCCTGGATGGTCCGGCGTTCGACGCGGATCCCCGACACATCGGCCTTCACCCCAGCCTGGGCACCGCTCAGCACCGCACGGGCATCCTTGGGCGCGAGGGTTTCCAGCGGCTTGCCGCCACCGGCGGCCAGGGCGTCGAGGAAGCCCTGGGTGGTGTGCTCGACGCCAGGGCTGCCGGCGGCGAAGGCGCTGTTCACGGCAAGGGCCAGCAGGCCGGAGGTCAGGGTGTGGGACAGTTTCATGTTCTAGCTCCTTTGGCGGGCGAGCCGCGGCTCAGTTCTGGTTGGCGAGGACGGTGGGTTGCACGTAGCTCACGGCGCGCAGCTGGCCGCTACTGTCGCGGTAGGTCAGGGTGGCGGTGCTGGTTTGGCCTTGGGCGCTGACGGGGGCATCGACGCTGACGACCTTGGCGATGTCCAGGTCCATGCCGTAGCGGTACGGGGTGGCTTCGCTGGCGAAGCTGCTGACGCTGGTGCCGAGGGCCAGGGTGGTGACGGTGACGGCGAAGGCTTTGCGAAGGGTCATGATCGTTCTCCGGGTTCTGCTGAGTGGGGTTGGCGACTGCTTTCTGCTTGAGATGAATGATGTGCGCAAATATTTAGTGCGCAAAATATATTTCCGCTATGAGACCGATTGAGTGGATCTGTCGAAGGGGCTCAGCCACGCGGAAACCCGCCGTAAAAGATCAGGCGCTGGGCCGGTACTGTAGCGCCTCCGCCAGGTGCGACCTGGCTATGGATTGCGCCCCCTCCAGGTCCGCCAGGGTGCGGGCCACCTTCAACAGCCGGTGCGCTGCCCGCAACGACAACGTCAACCGTTCGCAGGCCTGCTCCAGCCAGGCCTGGTCGACCGGCTCCAGCGGGCAGTGCCGGCGCAGCCCCTTGAGGTCGAGGAAGGCATTGGCGCAGCCCTGCCGGCGCTGCTGCAGCTCCCGTGCCTCGGCCACCTGCTGGCCAACACTGGCGCTGGTCTCGCCGCTGGGCTGGTGGGTCAGCACGGTGCTTTCCCGGGCCACCGTCAGGTGCAGGTCGATGCGGTCGAGCAGGGGGCCGGACAGCTTGTTGCGGTAGCGCTGGATCTGCTCGCTGCTGCAGCGACAGCGGCCGGTGGGGTCACCCAGGTAGCCGCAGGGGCAAGGGTTCATGGCCGCCACCAGCTGAAAGCGCGCCGGGAAGCGCACCCGGTCCTTGGCCCGGGCCACCACGATCTCGCCCGACTCCAGCGGCTCGCGCAGTACCTCCAGCACGCGTCGTTCGAACTCGGGCAGCTCGTCGAGAAACAACACGCCGTGGTGCGCCAGGGTGATCTCGCCGGGTTGCGGTCGGCTGCCACCGCCTACCAGTGCCGGGCCAGAGGCTGAATGGTGGGGGTGGCGAAACGGCCGCTGTGGCCAGCAATCGAGCGGGGCATGGCCGCTGACCGAGCGAATCGCCGCCACCTCCAGCGCCTCGCGCTCGTCCAGCGGTGGCAGCAGCCCGGGCAGGCGGCTGGCGAGCAGGGTCTTGCCGGTGCCCGGCGGGCCCGAGAACAGCAGGTTGTGCGCGCCGGCTGCGGCGACCAGCAGCGCCCGCTTGGCAGCGATCTGGCCTTGTACTTCGCTGAGGTCCGGGTAGGGGCGTTGCTCCAGCAATAGGCCATTCGCGGCATAGGGTGACAATGCCGGTTGCGCATTCAGGTGGGCCACCAGTTCCCGCAGATGCCCCACCGCGTACACCACCAGGCCGCTGGCCAGGCTCGCCTCTTCGGCGTTTTCCCTGGGGACCACCAGCGCTCGACCCGCGTCTCGCGCCGCCAGTGCCGCAGGCAGTACGCCCTGTACCGGGCGCAAAGTACCCGACAGCGCCAGTTCGCCCAGGCATTCGATGCTGTCGAGGGCGGCAACCGGTACCTGGCCATTGGCGGCCAGGATGCCCAGGGCGATGGCCAGGTCGTAGCGGCCACCGTCCTTGGGTAGATCGGCCGGGGCGAGGCTCTGGGTGATGCGCCGGGCCGGGTAGTCCAGGCCGGAGTTGACGATGGCACTGCGGACCCGGTCCTTGCTTTCCTTGACCGTGGTCTCCGGCAGACCGACCAAGGTGAGCGTGGGCAGGCCGTTGGCCAAGTGGGTTTCGACGCTGACAGCCGGTGCCTGTACCCCGACCTGGGCGCGGCTGTGGACGAGGGCGAGGGACATGGGGCACTCCGTGTTTGCAGTTGATGGCCGCGTCCTGCGGCCTGGCAAAGCTTAGTGGCGCTCCTGTGCAGGTGGACGAGAAGAGTGCGTCGAATTTTGTCCGGCCTGGCATCCAGGACTGTGGGCGCCTGCCGTCCGGGGCTGCCTGCCACAGATCACGGGAATCCCCGAACCCCGCGCCCGCGCCAGCAGTTCCTCGGTATCGTCGCCGCCCGGCAGCGCCAGCACCAGGTCGGGCCGGCTGTCGCGCAGCATGAAGACGTTGCGCAGGCGCTCGGCCAGCTTGCCGTGCAGCTGCCAGTTGGGCGGGTAGCGCACGATGTCGGCGCCCTGCTCGCGGGCCCAGCCTTCGATCTCGCCGCCCAGGTGCTGGCTGCCGCCGTGGATGAGCACCCGGATCGGTTGCTGGCGCTGGAGGGCGTCCAGCGCCTGGCGGCAGCGTTGGCTGTCGGCGTAGTTGCGCCCTGCGCAGATCAGTACGCGCATGCCCACCCCCTCAGAACCACTGGCCGAAGCGGCGGATGTACAGGGTCTTCATGCCCTGGGCCACCAGGCAGTAGCCGAGCAGGGTAGCGGCCAGCCATGGGAAGTATTCCCACGGCAGCGGCACCAGCCCGACCATCGCCCCCAGTGGCGAGAACGGGATGTAGATGCCCAGGCACATCACCAGGCCGGTGGCCAGGATCACCGGCAGCGTCGCAGTGCTCTGGAAGAACGGCACCTTGCGGGTGCGCAGCATGTGCACCACCAGCGTTTGCGACAGCAACCCCTCGATGAACCAGCCGGACTGGAACAACGCCTGCATTTCCACGCTGTTTGCGGCGAACACGTACCACATCAGCGCAAACGTGGTGATGTCGAAGATCGACGAAGTGGGGCCGATCCACAGCATGAAACGGCCGATGTTGCGCGCATCCCACTTGCGTGGTTCGCGCAGGAACTCCTTGTCCATGCGATCCCACGGCAGCGACAGCTGGGAGAAGTCGTACATCAGGTTCTGCAGCAGCAGGTGGATCGCCAGCATCGGCATGAACGGGATGAACGCGCTGGCCACCAGTACCGAGAACACGTTGCCGAAGTTGGAGCTGGCGGTCATGCACAGGTACTTCATGATGTTGCCGAAGGTTTCGCGGCCCTTGAGCACGCCTTCCTCCAGCACCATCAGGCTCTTTTCCAGGAGGATGATATCGGCCGATTCCTTGGCGATATCGGTGCCGCTGTCCACCGAGATGCCCACGTCGGCATCGCGCAACGCCGGGGCGTCGTTGATGCCGTCACCGAGGAAACCCACGGTGTGGCCGTTGGCCTGCAGCGCCTTGAGTACCCGCGACTTCTGCAGCGGAGTGAGCTTGGCGAACACCGTGCGCTCTTCGACCAGGGCCTTGAGCTGGGTGTCGTCCAGGCGTTCGATGTCCTGGCCGAGCAGCGGCTGGCCGGGCTCCAGGCCCACTTCGCGGCAGACCTTGCAGGTGACCACCGGGTTGTCGCCGGTCAGCACCTTCACTTTCACGCCCATCTCGCGCAGGGCGGCGATGGCTGGGCCTGCGGTTTCCTTGGGCGGGTCGAGGAAGGTCAGGAAGCCACGGATCACCAGCTCGCGCTCGTCATCGGTGTGGTACTGGGGTTTGCCGTCAACGGCCGGAATATCACGGGTGCCAACCAGCAGCACGCGGAAACCTTCCTGGTTGTAGGCGCTGGCGGTGGCCAGCAATTGCTGGCGTCGCCCGCCATCCAGAGCGATCCGCTGGCCGCCTTCTTCGACATGGGTGGCGATGGCCAGCATTTCCTCGACGGCGCCCTTGCTCACCAGCAGATGATCGCCCAGGGCATCCTTGACGATCACCGACAGGCGACGGCGGATGAAGTCGAAGGGCAGTTCGTCGACCTTGGCGTAAGCATAGGGTGGCTGGAAACCCTGGTCTTCGCCGGCAAAGCGCAGTACGGCCTGGTCCATCAGGTTTTTTACGCCGCTCTGGTGGTGGCTATTGAGCCAGGCCAGTTCCAGCAGGCGCGGGTCCCTGTGGCCGCTGGGGTCGACGTGGTGTTCGAGGATGATGCGGTCCTGGGTCAGGGTACCGGTCTTGTCGGTGCACAGGACATCCATCGAACCGAAGTTCTGGATAGCGTTCAGCCGCTTGACCACCACCTTGCGCCGGGCCATGGCGACGGCGCCCTTGGCCAGGTTGGCGCTGACGATCATCGGCAGCATCTCCGGGGTCAGGCCCACGGCCACGGCCAGCGCGAACAGGAAGGCGTCGCTCCAGTCGCCCTTGACCACGCCGTTGAGCATGAACACCACCGGCACCATCACCAGCATGAAACGGATCAACAGCCGGCTGACGCTGTTCACGCCACGGTCGAAGGCGGTCTGGCTACGCGAGCCGACGATGGCCTTGGCCAGCGAGCCGAAATAGGTGCGCTTGCCGGTGGCCACCACCACGGCGCGGGCGCGGCCGCTGACCACGTTGGTCCCCATGAAGCCGATGTTGGGCAGATCCAGCAGGCCGCTTTCATCGTTGGCGCTGTCGGCGGCGGACTTCTGCGCGACGTGGCCGAGGGTGTCGTACTTCTCCACCGGCAGCGCTTCGCCGGTCAGCACCGCCTGGCTGATGAACAGGTCGCGGGACTCGATCAGGCGGATATCGGCGGGGATCATGTCGCCGGCGGCCAGTTGCACGATATCGCCGGCCACCAGTTCGTTCATGGGCACTTCGCGCAGGCGCGCCGGCTGGTCGTGGCGCTCGCGGCGCAGCACGGTGGCGGTGGTGCGGACCATGGCCTTGAGGGCGTCGGCGGACTTGCCCGAACGGTACTCCTGCCAGAAGCGCAGCAGGCTGCTGAGGCTGACCATGGTCATGATGATGATGACCTTGGTCAGGTCCGCTTCTTCCATGTCGCCTGCGCGTACCGGCAGCCAGTAGTCGGTAACGAAGCTGATGCCGGCGAGGGTGAGCAGCACGTAGATAAAGGGGTTGTGCAAGGCCTTGAGCAATTGCACCAGGGCCGGTTGCGGCTTGTCATGGGCGACTTGGTTGGCGCCGTCGCGCTGCAGGCGCTTGGCGGCTTCGTGCTCGGTCAGGCCCAGTTCGCTGGCGTCGAGGTTGGCCAGGGTCACGGCCAGGCCGTTGCGTGCCTCGCGGGCGGCACGCATGGACAGGCGGGTGTCTTCGCCGGCTTTGCTGCGGGTGTTGTGGTCTTTTACGGTCATTTGGCTGTGCTCCTGCCGCAGGAGGCGGCACGACACACAGTCGACTCACGGTGGGGAAGGTGAGTGAACGTGTTTCGTGTCGCAATGATTCAAACAATGAAAAGCGTGGTTTTTCCGACATTTAAGTGTTCGCTGGCGAATGCCGGAAATAAGATCGGCAGCGAACTTTCTACTGGCTGATTCCATGGTCGGTTAATCCCATCTGTTAAATGGTGGGCAATAGAGTTCCAAAAAACTTTAATTACTTAAAGTTCGGAAGTTTCTGACGATTTAAATGGCGTCAGTTCAGCGAACAGACAGCATCGCGCGCGTCACTGCAGGCAGCAACGGGCACGCTATCGACTGGGCGGTTTCAGGGGCGAGGACAAGCCCCCGTCGCGGACAGGACGGTACTGGGCCTTGTGCGCAAAGGCGCGCAGGCGAGGGGTAGCGATATCAAGGTTCATGAGCTTGCCTCCGACCGGGCGGGCACCCGGGGCGGCAAGCTACGGCGGAGCATCAGGCTCTGGCGCGGCTTGCCCGACCTAGGGGCGGGCCCGGAGTTCCGGTTCAAGTGCCTGGCGGCCAGGAGCTGCCAGACAGCGACTAGATACTGTGTCCATTGAATTCTTCGTGAGTTGAAATAAAGGCCCGTTTTTCGGGGCGGGTGAACTTTATGCAAAGCATAGCGAGGAAGTCAACCAGGAAGACGTAACTTAAACAAGTTTCATCTGCTGGGAGGGAAATTAATGCAGTGTGCGGCGCGATTACCATCGCGTGGTAATCCCGCTTCTACCTGGGCAAGGTAGAAAGCGGGCATTCATTCAAGGCTTGGCACCCAGGATGATGTGCGAGGCCTTGATCAGCGCGGTGGCCTTCACACCCGGCTTCAGGCCGAGTTCCTGCACCGCTTCGCGGGTGACGATGGCATACACTTCGGTGCCGCCGGAAAGCTTCAGCACCACCTCGGCATTCACCGCGCCGTCACCGACTCGCAACACTTCGCCTTCGAGGCTGTTGCGCGCCGACAGCCTGTAGCCGGCGGCATCGGTCATCAGCACCACCCACGGCGCCTTGACCAGGGCCACGGCCTGTTTACCGACGTTGATACTGAGGTTGTGCAGGCTGGCCATGGTGACCACCGCGACCAGTTTCTCGCCGCCACCGAGAGTCAGCTCGACCTCGGCATTCACCGCGCCAGGCTGGACGGCGCTGACGGTACCTTCAAAGACATTACGGGCACTGACTTTCATGGCAAGCACTCCCTGTATCGATCGTTATTCTTTGGCGGACGGCGCCATCCTGGCTTCCAGCTCGGCGAATTGCTGCTCGAGGGCTTCGAGGCGGGCGCGTGTACGGGCCAGCACCACCATCTGGCTGTCGAATTCCTCGCGGCTGACCAGGTCGAGTTTGCTGAAGGCCCCCTGCATCAGCACCTTGAACTGGCTCTCCAGTTCGGCACGGGGCGCGGCGGCGTCGCCGCTGAACAGGCGCGAGGCCTGGTCGCTCAGGGCATCGAGGAAGGCTTTGGGCGCGAGCATGTCTGGTATCCGCTGATCACTGAAAGTGCCGCAGTGTAGCACGCCGCTTTTGCCCGCTTGCCCTGCACGCTTTTCGCGCAGGGCGGCCAAAGGTCGCGCACCGATTTTGTGCGCTTTTTCGCTGCTGGCAACTGGCCAATCCCTACCGATTCACGCAACTCCCTGTTTTCCCGATCGTTGTTCGAACTGGCAAGGTTTCTGCAAAGACCCGAGTGAGCCATGCACTGATGCAGTCCCTTGTGACCAGGCAGTGCGCAGGCGGAGCCGCAAGGTCCTTCGTCACAGGCGGATCGTGTGTCGGCGGGGAGAATGGAGCCGACGATGCGTTACAAAGCCAGGCGCTGCGCTTAGACTTGAGACGGGTTTGTTTTCCTGGGGCAAGTCCATCAAATCGGGAGAGAGTTTCATGAAGCTAGTCACTGCCATCATCAAGCCGTTCAAGCTGGACGACGTGCGCGAGTCGCTGTCGGAAATCGGCGTGCAGGGCATCACCGTGACCGAGGTCAAAGGTTTCGGCCGGCAGAAGGGTCACACCGAGCTGTATCGCGGCGCTGAATACGTGGTCGATTTCCTGCCCAAGGTGAAGATCGATGTCGCCATCGACGACAAGGACCTCGATCGGGTGATCGAAGCCATCACCAAGGCAGCCAACACCGGCAAGATCGGCGACGGCAAGATCTTCGTGGTCAATCTGGAGCAGGCGATCCGCATCCGTACCGGCGAAACCGATACCGACGCGATCTAAGCGCCAAGCAAAGCCTCACCAAACCCAACGCCCCAGGAGAAAACAACATGACTCTGCGCAAGATCGCAGGGCTAGGAGCCCTATTGTCCCTCGTAATGCCAGGGCTGGCCCTGGCCGAGGAAACTGCCGCCCCTGTGCTGAACTCCGGCGACACCGCCTGGATGCTCACTTCGACGGCACTGGTCCTGTTCATGACCATCCCGGGCCTGGCCCTGTTCTACGGCGGCATGGTGCGCTCGAAGAACGTGCTGTCGGTGATGATGCAGTGCTTTGCCATCACCGGCCTGATCAGCATCCTCTGGGTCATCTACGGCTACAGCCTGGCTTTCGATACCGCCGGTATGGAAAAGGGCGTGCTCAATTTCAACTCCTTCATCGGTGGCTTCTCCAAGGCCTTCCTCAGCGGCGTCACGCCGTCGGGCCTGACCTCGGCTACCGCGTTGTTCCCCGAGGCGGTATTCATCACCTTCCAGATGACTTTCGCCATCATCACCCCGGCGCTGATCGTCGGTGCCTTCGCAGAACGCATGAAGTTCTCGGCCATGCTGATTTTCATGGGTGTGTGGTTCACCCTGGTCTACGCGCCGATCGCGCACATGGTCTGGAGCGGTGACGGCGCGCTGATGTGGGACTGGGGCGTGCTGGACTTCGCGGGCGGCACCGTGGTGCACATCAATGCCGGTATCGCCGGCCTGGTCTGCTGCCTGGTGCTGGGCAAGCGCAAGGGCTACCCGACTACGCCGATGGCTCCGCACAACTTGGGCTACACGTTGATGGGTGCGGCCATGCTGTGGATCGGCTGGTTCGGCTTCAACGCAGGTTCCGCTGCGGCGGCCAACGGTACCGCCGGCATGGCCATGCTGGTGACCCAGATCGCTACCGCCGCCGCCGCCTTGGGCTGGATGTTCGCCGAGTGGGTCTTCCACGGTAAACCGAGCGCACTGGGCATTGCTTCGGGCGTGGTCGCCGGTCTGGTCGCCATCACCCCTGCCGCGGGTACCGTCGGCCCGATGGGCGCCCTGGTGATCGGCCTGGTGTCCGGCGTGGTCTGCTACTTCTGCGCCACCAGCCTCAAGCGCAAGCTGGGTTATGACGACTCCCTCGACGCCTTCGGCGTGCACGGTATCGGCGGCATCATCGGCGCCCTGCTCACCGGTGTGTTCGCGGCACCTGCCCTGGGCGGCTTCGGCGCGGTCACCGATATCGCCGCGCAGTTCTGGATCCAGGCCAAGGGCGTGATCTTCACCGTGGTCTACACCGCCATCGTCACCTACGTGATTCTCAAGGTCCTGGACCTGGTGATGGGCCTGCGGGTCAGCGAAGAAGAAGAGTCGGTCGGCCTCGACCTGGCTCAGCACAACGAGCGCGGCTACAACCTGTAACCGCCACCCTGGAAAACTTGCCCGGCTCGCCGGGCATTTTTTTTGCCTATAGTTTGCCGATTCGCGCCGGGCAAACGGTTTCTCTGTCGTGATCGCGACGCAGGTAGAAAACTTACAAGTCATTGGGCGTTTCTGGAGCTTTGCTTTTTCTGCGAGCGCGCTAGAATGCGCGCCGAAGGGAGCTGGACGAGTAGTCCACACACTTCGCCACCCTTTGCTAGGCTTGCCAATAGCCTGTGGCCAGCAAGGGTTCAAAGGATTTTGTCAGGCCTTGCCAGGAGCAGGGCCTGCAGGGTGCCGGGCCTCCCATGAGGGGGCGGACACCCAGGGCAGTGGCCAACCCACGGCCAGTTGAATTTTCACTGGTGGCTGCCGGTCTACGGCTGCACCGGTCTATAACTAACCTGCTTTTTGCAAGTCATGAGGTAGAACATGAGCGACGACGATCTGGAAAATGATGACCTCGAAGTAGGCGACGAAGACGAGGCTGATGACGGCCTGGAAGCTGCGGCCGACGATGGCGCGGAAGATGCCGGCGATGACGACAGCAGCCCGGCACCTGCTGCCAAGGGCAAGTCCAAGGCGGCTGTCTCGGTAGACGAGATGCCGAGCATGGAAGCCAAGCAGAAAGAGCGCGACGCGCTGGCCAAGGCGATGGAAGAGTTCCTTTCGCGCGGTGGCAAGGTGCAGGAAGTGGAGGCCAACGTGGTCGCCGATCCGCCCAAGAAGCCGGACAACAAGTACGGCAGCCGCCCTATCTGAGTGGCTGAACGCAAAGAAGCCCGCCGTCGCTGCGGGCTTTTTTGTGGGCGTCAACTGTCAGTCAGCGCCAGCGTGCTAGCACGTCTGGTAACTGCGACAAACGCTGGATCTCCGCATCCGGCGCCTGTTCGCCGCTCCAGGGCTTGTGCTGGGGGTTGAACCACACCGCCCGCAGCCCGGCGCGCTGGGCGCCGGCTATGTCGTCGCCCGGGTGGTCGCCGACGTGCACCGCCGCTCCTGCGTCCACCTCGCCGCGCTTCAGCGCTTCGAGGAAAGGTGCAGGGTCCGGCTTGCCAATCCCCAGGTCTTCCGCGCACAGGGCGAAGCGGAAGTAGTCCGCCAGGCCGAGCCTGCGCACGTCGGCATTGCCGTTGGTGACCACGCCGAGGGTGTAGTGATGCCGCAGGATCTCCAGCACCGGCTGCACCTCTGGGAACACCTCGACCTGGTGCCGCGCATGCAGGAACACCTCGAAACCTTCGTTGGCCAGTTCCTGGGCGTGTTTCTCGCTGTAGCCGACCTCTTCCAGGGCGTGGAACAGCACCCGCCGGCGCAGGGCGCTGATACGGTGCTTGAGGCCCGGCTCGGCCTGTACCAGGCGCTCGCGGATGGCGAACAGGTGCTCGACCGGCACGCCACCGAGAATCGGCGCGTTGGCTTCGAGCCAGTCGCGCAGGACGACTTCGGCGCTGGCGATGACCGGTGCGGTATCCCAGAGGGTGTCGTCCAGATCGAAGGTGATCAGCTTGATGCTCATGAGTCCGTGTCCTTGCTGCGTTTGGCCCGGGGGTGGGCGCTGTCGTACACCGCGGCCAGGTGCTGGAAGTCCAGGTGGGTATAGATCTGCGTGGTGCTGATGTCGGCGTGGCCTAGCATCTCCTGCACCGCGCGCAGGTCCTGGGACGATTCCAGCAGATGGCTGGCGAAGGAATGGCGAAGCATGTGCGGGTGCAGGTGCTGGCCGAGCTCGCGCTCGCCGGCGGCCTTGACCCGCAGCTGGATGGCTCGGGGGCCGAGGCGCTTGCCCTGGCGGCTGAGGAACACGGCGCTGTCCTGCGGGCCGGCGATGCCGCGCAGTTTCAACCAGGCCTGTAGCGCCTCCCGGGCCTTGCGGCCAACCGGCAGCACGCGGCTCTTGCCGCCCTTGCCTTGCACCTGCACCAGCCCGGCAGCCAGGTCCAGGTGCTCGAGGTCGAGCCCGGTCAGCTCCGACAGGCGCAGGCCGGACGAATAGAACAGTTCGAGGATGGCCTGGTCGCGGCGGGCGATGAACGCGTCGTCGACGCCGCCGTCGAGCAACTGCAGGGCGCGGTCGGTGTCCAGTACCTTGGGCAGGCGCCGCTCACCCTTGGGTGGCGCCAGGCCGTTGGCCGGATCGTGCTGGCACAGCCCTTCGCGGTTGAGGTAGCGGTACAGCCCGCGCACCGCCGAGAGCAGGCGCGCCAGGCTGCGCGAGGACTGGCCGTAATGGTGCTGGCGGGCGACCAGCTGGCGCAGTTGCTGGACCTGCAGGGCAGCCCAGCCGGCGATGCCCTGGGTGTTGCAGAATTCGATGACCTTCTCGAGGTCACGACGGTAGGCCAGCAGGGTGTGCTCGGACACCTGGCGCTCGTTGCGCAGGTGTGCGCAATAAGCCTCCAGCTGGCGTTCCATCAGCGCACCGAGCGCAGAGTCTGGGTAAAGCGCGGCACCACGCGGCCGAGCACTTCGGCGATGTAGCTGAGGAACAGTGTGCCGACACTGCTCTTGTAGTGCTGCGGATCGCGGCTGCCGATCGCCAGTACGCCGTGCAGGCCCTGGTACTCGAGGGTGGCCACGGCGCTGGAGCCGACTTCCTTGTGCTGATCGTTGCCGAACAGGAACGCCAGCTCATGTTCGCGCAGGCTGCCGCTGATGGTCTTGCCGCCGCCGATCAGGCCGCCGATGGCCTGCTGCGCCTCGGCCCCGGAAACCCAGCGCCCCACGGGCGCCGCGTTTTCGCCGAACAGGATCAGGCTGACGAAGGGTACCTGGAACTCCTGGCGCAGGCTGTCCTCGACCGCCATCACCACCTCTTCCAGGGTGCTGGCGTCGAGCAGGTCGAGGATCAGCCGGCGGGTCTTGTCGAACAGCCGGTCGTTGTCGCGGGCCACGTCCATCAGTTGTGACAGGCGATGGCGCATCTCGATGTTGCGGTCGCGCAGCAGCTTGAGCTGGCGTTCCACCAGCGACACGCTGTCGCCGCGCTGGTGAGGAATGCGCTGTTCGACCAGCAGCTCGTCGTGCTCGGCGAAGAAGGTCGGGTGGGCGCGCAGGTAGGCGACCACCGCTTCGGCATCGAGCTCACTGGCCTGCGGGGATGCAACGTTAGGCTGATCGGTCATGGCGGATACTCGCTTAGAGACGAACTTGTCCTTCGAACACACGAACGGCGGGGCCGGTCATCAGCACCGGCTTGCCGGGGCCGGCCCACTCGATACTCAGGCGCCCGCCCGGCAGCTCGATGGTCACCGGTGAGTCCATCCAGCCTTGGCTGATCGCCGCCACGGCGGCGGCGCAGGCGCCTGTGCCGCAGGCCTGGGTCTCGCCCGCGCCACGCTCCCATACGCGCAGGTTGGCGCGGTGGCGGTCGACTACCTGGATGAAGCCGGCATTGACCCGCTGCGGAAAGCGCGGGTGATGCTCGATCTTCGGCCCCAGCTCATGGACCGGAGCGCTGCGCACATCGTCCACGCGCAACACCGAATGCGGGTTGCCCATGGACACTGCGGCGATCTGGTGCACCTGGCCGTCGACTTCGAGTGCATAGCTGCTCGCCTGCTCATCGGCGATGAACGGGACCTCGGCCGGCGTGAAGCGCGGCGGGCCCATGTCGACGCAGATCTGTCCGTCGTTGCGCACATCGAGCACGATGATGCCGCCCTTGGTCTCGACGCGGATGCGCTTCTTCGCGGTCAGGCGCTTGTCCAGGACGAAACGGGCGAAGCAGCGCGCGCCGTTACCGCACTGTTCGACTTCGGAGCCATCGGCATTGAAGATCCGGTAGCGGAAGTCGACATCCGGATTGTTCGGCGCCTCGACAATCAGCAACTGGTCGAAGCCGATGCCGGTGTTGCGGTCACCCCATTGCTTGGCGTGCTTGGGTTGGATGTGTGCGTGCTGGCTGACCAGGTCGAGGACCATGAAGTCGTTGCCCAGCCCGTGCATCTTGGTAAAACGCAGCAGCATGGGTTCACTCCGGCAGCAGGCTTTCGCCGGCGAACAGTTCGGTGACGGTCTCGCGGCGACGCACTTCGAAGGCCTGGTCTCCATCGACCAGCACTTCGGCGCAGCGGCCACGGGTGTTGTAGTTGGAGCTCATGACGAAACCATAGGCGCCCGCGGAGCGCACGGCCAGCAGGTCGTCCTCGGCCAGGTCCAGCACGCGGTCCTTGCCCAGGAAGTCGCCGGTCTCGCAGATCGGGCCGACCAAGTCGTAGGCCCGACCTTCGCCTTCGCGAGGCTTGACTGCGCTGATGTCCATCCAGGCCTGGTACAA
Source organism: Pseudomonas sp. TE6288 (assembly GCF_054062095.1). Taxonomy (NCBI): domain Bacteria; kingdom Pseudomonadati; phylum Pseudomonadota; class Gammaproteobacteria; order Pseudomonadales; family Pseudomonadaceae; genus Pseudomonas; species Pseudomonas sp. TE6288. The sequence goes on along the minus strand of NZ_JBSSEW010000002.1, from coordinate 115,649 downwards.
GGCCGGGCGGATCAGGTCGTTCATCGCCGCGTCGATGATGGCGAAGTCCTTGTGCTCGGTGTGCTTGAGGTATTCCACGCGGGTCAGCAGCACGCCGCCGTTGGCGACGATGTAGCGGCCCGGCTCGAACACCAGGGCCAGGTCGCGGCTGCCGATGCGCTCGCGAATGGCCTTGATGTAGTCGGCAAGCTCCGGCGGCTGTTCGTCGCGATAGCGCACGCCGACACCGCCACCCAGGTCGAGATGGCGCAGGTGGATGCCGCACTCGGCCAGGCGATCGACCAGCACCAGCAGGCGGTCGAGGGCATCGAGGAACGGTTCGACGGTGGTCAGCTGTGAGCCGATGTGGCAGTCAACACCGACCACGTCGAGGTTCGGCAACTGCGCGGCGCGCACGTAGATGGCCTCGGCGTCGGCAATGGCGATGCCGAACTTGTTTTCCTTGAGGCCAGTGGAGATGTAAGGGTGGGTGCCGGCGTCGACGTCCGGGTTCACGCGCAGCGACACCGGCGCGACCTTGCCCATCTCGGCGGCCACCACTTGCAGGCGTTCGAGCTCGTCGGTGGACTCGATGTTGAAACAGTGCACGCCCACTTCCAGGGCGCGGCGCATGTCCTCGCGGGTCTTGCCGACACCGGAGAACACCACGCGATCGGCGCGGCCACCGGCGGCCAGCACGCGCTCCAGCTCACCGCCGGAAACGATGTCGAAGCCCGCGCCCAGGCGCGCCAGCAGGTTCAGCACGCCCAGGTTGGAATTGGCCTTGACCGCGAAGCAGACCAGGTGCTCTACCCCGTGCAGGGCATCGGTGTAGTTGCGGTACTGCGCCTCGATATGGGCACGCGAGTACACGTAGGTGGGCGTACCGAAGCGTTCGGCGATCGCCGACAGGGCCACCCCTTCCGCGAACAGCTCACCGCCGCGGTAGTTGAATGCATCCATGGGATTTCCTTACTGCGCGGGCGACTCTTCTGGCTGCTCTTGCTGCTGCTCCAGCACAGGTTGCGGCTGGACTGGCTTGGCATGCTGGTGCGACTTGCGCGGGCCTTTGCCGTCCTTGCCGTCTTCTGGCAGGTACAGGGGGCCTTTCTGACCGCAGGCCGAAACGAGGCAGGCGACCGCGACCAGCGCCGCGAGGGAGGAAATCAGGCGTTTCATGGGTGAAATCCTTGGAAATATGCAGTATTGCGGCCGAGTATACCGAGCGACCACCTGATTGCCTATGCAAGGGGCACCCCCTTGGCGGCGGTGCGGCGACCAAAGGCGATGCGGCTTTTTCTTACAGCTATTAGCTTGTAGCTTGAGGCTTTCGCCCTTATCGTGCCCGGCTTGCGTGTGTACAGCCATTTTTCGAGGTCCTTGCAATGAGTTTGAGCGAAGCGCGTTTCCACGACCTGGTCGACGCGACCCAACAGGCCCTGGAAGATCTGTTCGATGAAAGCGGCATGGACCTGGACATGGAGAACTCCGCTGGCGTCCTGACCATCAAGTTCGATAACGGCAGCCAGCTGATCTTCAGCCGCCAGGAGCCGCTGCGCCAATTGTGGCTGGCGGACAAGTCCGGTGGTTTCCACTTCGATTACGACGAAGAGAGCGGCAAGTGGGTGTGCGAGAAGAGCGAAGAGCTGCTCGGCGAGATGCTCGAGCGCATCGTCTGGGAGCGGGCCGGCGAGAAGCTGGACTTCGACGAGATCTGAAATGAGCGAACAGCCCAGGCCGCCCAAGCCGCTCTACAGCAATGTGAGCCCGGCGGTGCCGTCACCTTGTATCAGCATATGTCGGTTGGATGAGTACAAGGTCTGTACCGGCTGCCACCGCCACGTCGAGCATATCCGTGAGTGGCGCTCGGCCGATGACGAACGGCGCCGGCAGATCTGCCGCGAGGCGCTGGCCCTGAAAACAGGGCGCAAGGCATAGCCACAACGACGGTGTGGGCTTGAGTATTTGCCCCGCTGTGGTAGTGTCAGGGTCTGCGTCGGTGACGCCAAGCATTTCACAAACCCCGCCCTTGGGCGGGGTTTTGCTTTATCTGCCTTTAGTAAATTGCCTGTTCAAAGGAGTCTGACTGGATCATGAGCACCAAGCCTTCCCTCATCCTCACCCGACTGGACGTGCAGCGTCTCGAGCGTCTGCTCGACAGTCTCGATGAAAGCACCCCGGGTGTGCTCGCCCTGCAGGACGAGCTGGACCGCGCCGAGAACGTGGTGGGTCACGAGGAAGTCCCGGCCGGCGTGGTGACCATGAACTCCCGCGTGCACTGCCGCGAGATCGCCAGTGGCAAGGATTACCACCTGACCCTGGTGTATCCGAAGGACGCGGGCCCTGAAGGCAACGTCTCGATCCTTGCGCCGATCGGCTGCGCACTGCTGGGCCTGTCGGTGGGCGACCAGATCGACTGGCCGGCGCCGGGCGGCAAGACGCTCAAGCTCGAGCTGCTGGCAGTCGAGTACCAGCCGGAAGCGGCAGGCGATTTCGATCTCTGAGGTGATCAGGGCTCCAGCCGCGCCTGCAGTTGCTCCAGCCCATCGTTGAGTGCCTGCTCCAGCTCGCGTTTGTAGCGCAGGTAGAGGCTGGTGGACCCTTGCTCGTCCTCCAGCAGCTCGGACAGGTCGAGGTCGGTGATGTAGCAGCGGTAACTGCCGCTGCCGCGGCGCTGGCGCAGGATCTGCCGGGCGACCACGGCATACAACTGGTCGCCATGCTCCAGTTCGGAAAACTCCTGCTGGTCGCAGTAAAGGGTGACATGCACCTCTTCGCCCGTGCCGGCCTGGAGGATCGCCTGAACTTCGAAATACGCCTGGTTCTGGTTGTCCGAAGGTGCCGGTCTTGGCTCCAGGCTGCGTGCCTTGCCGATGCCTGAGGGCAGCAACTGGTAATAGAGGATGCGCAGCGATGCCAGCGGCAGGCTGTCCAGTGGCAACTGGGCGTCGCGGCGCATCAGCATCGATCGCAGGAAGCGTTGCAGCGGCAGCAGCAGGTGCGGCTCGTCCTGCAGTGGCAGCCGTTGTTGCCAGAGCGCGTTGTGCTCATCGAGCACGTACAGGTCGGCCCAGCCCTCGAACAGGCGGTAGAACACCTGGATGCAGCCGGGCTGGCCCTGGGCCAGAACCAGCGGCAGGTCGTGGTCCTGCAGGGCGTGGGTGTCCAGGTGCAACGGGCTGTATCTGCTGCGCTCCTCGCCGAGGGCCGCCAGCACCGCGTCGTGGTCGGCGAGGCTGGCTAGGGTCACCTGTCCGGGCTGCAGGTCGAGGATGTGGGTGTGCTGGGCCACCTGCAGCAGGTAACGGTGATTCAGGCCCTGGTCGAGCAGCAATTGCACGGTGTCGAAGATCTCCTCGACGCGCTGGCTGATGGCCTGGGCGCGGTTGTGGCAATAGCAGCGTACCCGCACCCGCGGGCGGTGGCTGCGCTGGCCCAGGCTGTTGAGGAAGTCGCGCAGGCAGCGCGCCAGCGCATGCTCGCCGTCGTAGCGTTGCACCAGCACCTCGTTCCAGCTGTTGAGGGTGATCTGGTCGAGGGTCAGCACCAGGTTCTCGCGCACCCCGGCGTAGCTCAGCGAGTCGGTGCGCTCAGTGGTCATCAGAATGTTCAGGTCGCGCTGATGGCGCAGCGGGTCGACGCCGACATTCACCAACAGCAGGATCTCGTCGGCCACGCTCGGCTGCAGCAGGCGCACCTCGCTGACTGTCTCCAGGGGCAGAGGGATGCTCTGCTGCAGGCTGCCTATCAGGTTGAACAGCTCGAACTCGCTCAGGTCGCTGACACCTGGGTGCAGGGCCAGGCGCGTGCTGCTGTCGATCACGCCGTTGCGATGGGCCCAGGTGAGCAGCTCTAACAGTTCGCGGCAGCGCTTGATCGGGCTGAAGTGCTCCCACTCGTGCACACCCAGGTTGCCGTTGTACAGCCCCCAGTGGTGTGTGCCCGGTTCCTTGCGGTTGGGTGATTGCACCAGGGTCAGGGTGTCCTCGGCCAGGTCCGGGGCGATGCCCGGGTTGATCACCTCGATCTTGCCGGCCCGGCGCTCGAAGGCGGCGTAGAGGCGGCGGCCAAGCACATTGAGGTCACGCTGGTCGGCGCGGCTGTTGGCGTTCTGCTGGCGGGCAAACTGGGTCAGGAAGCGGTAACTGTGGTTCAGCTCTGCCACCAGTTCGCGGCGCTCGACCGCCACCTGGCGCACTTTCCACTGGCTGCGACTGTCGAGCAGTGCCAGTTGGCGCTCGTCCCAGCCCCATTCTTCGGTCAGGCGCCCCAGCAGCTGGCGTTGCCAGCCCCCGCTACGTGTACGGCCCTGGTCGCCGAGCTTCTTGTTCACCTTCAGGTACAGGCTGCGCCGCACCAGCTCCAGGCGTGCCGGCTCGCCGCGCAGGAGCAGGTAGCGTTCGATGCGGCGGTAGACCATCACGTAGGGGTCGAGCTCATCCAGATCCAGCTGGTTGGCGAACACGGCCCGCTTGTAGTCCAGGCTCAGGCAGCGCACCTGCGGGTGCTCGCTGGCGTAGGCCTCGGTGAGCAGCAGCTTGAGCAGCGATTTGTAGGGTGAGTCGATACCCTTGAACAGCTGCCACAGCCCGGCGCCGACGAACTCGCCCGACGGAATGTGCGCCAGGTGACCCAGGTCGAGATCGTCCTGGGCGCGGATGAAGCGCTTGGACAGCAGGGTCTGGGTGTAGTCGCGGTAGTTGTGTTCCTGGTAGACCGGCACCAGCCACCACAGCGGCGTGCGCCCGGCCAGCCAGATGGCGGTGCGGTAGAACTCGTCGAGCAGCAGGTAATGCTGGGTGGTGCCACAGTCGTCGGAGCTGAGCTGGCCATCGCGCTCGCCCTGGACGAAGCCCCGGGGTTCGATCAGGAAAAAATGAGCTTCGGCGCCTTGGCTGGCCGCCCAGGTTTCGAGCAGCTGGCACTTGCGTCGCAAGTCGGCCACGGCCTGCTCGTCCAGGTCCGGTGCATGGCACACCCACAGGTCCATGTCGCTCTGCTCGGCCTGGGCCAGCGTGCCGAGGCTGCCCATCAGGAACAGGCCGTGGATCGGCTGCGGTGGTTTGCCGTGGCGTGGCTTGTAGGTGAATGAGCGGGTCAGGCGCTGGGCTTCGGCGAGCAGCTCGTCGTCGGGCTCGAAACCGGAGACACCGGCGGGGGTGGTGCCGGAAACATAGCCTGGTAGCAGCGGATGATTGACGTGGAAGAACAGCGGCAGCAGCGTAAGGACCTGTTGCTGGCGTGTGGATAACCCTTCCATCGCCCGTGCCAGACGGCCCTGGTTGATCTTCAGGAAGCGCGCGCGCAGCTTGGCCAGCTCCTTGCGGTCGATGCCTTGATCCAGGTCGGGGCGGATTTCGTGGGGGTGGTTCATTGCGCGCTCAGGCAGGCCGGGGGAAGCTCTGGCGAGTTTAGCCTGAGTGGCGCGGTCGGATAAGGGGTTGGTGGCTTTTTGACGTCAGATTGCACACATCTTGCTTGGCTTCTGCAACGGGGTAGGCCCGCCCCCATATTTTTGCGGGGGCGGGCTTGGCGAATTTCAGGCAGGCTGAGGCGTTTTCAGAACCCTGAGGAGCAACTGCACACTCTCGGCGGCGTCAGTGCCCAGGCTGGTGAGATAGCCGCCGTCGGGCTGGTCGGTAAGGCCTTTGTCGTGCAGACGCTTGGCTGCGGCGACCAATGCCGGGGAGGCGTCACTGCACACCTTGATGCCTTCCTGGTGACTGTCCAGGTTGAACTGGGAAAGGACTTCCAGTTCGGCGATCAGTTCGGGGTTGAAGGGCATGGGCTACTCCTGACTTCGAGACAAGGATGGAAGTCAGGAGTGTAGTCAGGTTTATTCGATGGCGCCTTGATCCGCCTCAGGTGGCAGCTCCGGCAGGGCGCGCAGGGCGGTTTCGTACCACTCGGTATCGAACGGGCGATCTTCGTCGAGCATGGCGTCGATCTCGATGGCCAGCACGTGGGCCATGAGGTTGAGGATGTCTTCACGCTCGTAGCCGACCAGGGTCAGCTTGTTGAAGGTGGCCTTGGCGGCCGGCGGCTCGCCGCTTTCGATCTGGTTCTCGATCGCCTGGGTCAGGGTGGCCTCGGCGAAGTCTTCTTCATCATTGCTGTCGATGTCTTGGGGTTCGCTCATGGCGGTGCTCCTGTGGTAAGGCGCACAGTGTGCCACGCCTGCGCTGGCAATGCCCGGCCATCAGCGCCGGGCATGGCACTGGCCAAGGGTGGGCAAGGGAGCTATAACAGCCGGGCCAACCCCATACGGCCTTGGAGGCTGTCTCAATGCTCAAGCTTCATGGATTCGCGGTCAGCAACTACTACAACATGGTTAAGCTGGCCTTGCTGGAGAAAGGCGTGCCCTTCGAAGAGGTGCCGTTCTTCGGCGGCCAGTTGCCTCAAGCCCTGGCCATCAGCCCCCGTGGCAAGGTGCCGGTGCTGCAGACCGAGCACGGTTTCATCAGCGAGACCGGGGTCATCCTCGACTACATCGAGCAGACCCAGCCGGGCAAGGCGCTGCTGCCGGCCGATGCCTTCGGGCAGGCCAAGGTGCGCGAGCTGCTGCGGGAAATCGAGCTGTATATCGAGCTGCCAGCGCGTACCTGCTACGCCGAGGCGTTCTTCGGCGCGGCGGTGGAGCCGCTGATCAAGGAGCGGGCGCGGGTGGATCTGCTGGCGGGCTTTGCCACCCTCAGGCGCAATGGCAAGTTCGCGCCGTATGTGGCCGGTGAGCAGCTGACCATCGCCGACCTGATGTTCTGTTTCTCGGTCGACCTGGCCTGCGCGGTGGGCAAGAAGGTGCTGAACATCGACTTCCTGGAGGACTTCACAGAAGCGAAGAAGCTGTTGCAATTGCTGGGTGAGAACCCGCACATGGCGCGGATCGTGGCGGACAAGGACGCGGCGATGCCGGCATTCCTCGAAATGATCAAGAACAAGCGCTAACGCTGTAAACAATCGCGGGGCAAGTCGGGCCGCCGCATCGCCGCTCCCACGAGCCTTGTCCAGGCCTTGTGGGAGCGGCGATGCGGCGGCCCGACTTGCCCCGCGAGTGCGTTGTCAGCGCGAAGCCAGCAGTGCCTGGCCGCGAGCCACTGCCGCGCGCACCTGGGCCGGCGCGGTGCCACCGATGTGGTTGCGGGCGTTGACCGAACCTTCCAGGGTCAGCACGGCAAACACGTCCTGCTCGATCTGGTCGCTGAACTGGCGCAGCTCTTCCAGGCTCATCTCGGCCAGGTCCTTGCCGGTGTCGACGCCATGCTTCACCGCGTGGCCGACGATCTCGTGGCAGTCACGGAACGGCAGGCCGCGGCGCACCAGGTAGTCGGCGAGGTCCGTGGCGGTGGAGAAGCCGCGCAGGGCCGCTTCGCGCATGATCGCGTGCTTGGGCTTGATCGCCGGGATCATGTCGGCGAAGGCGCGTAGCGAGTCGCGCAGGGTGTCGGCGGCGTCGAACAGCGGCTCTTTATCTTCCTGGTTGTCCTTGTTGTAGGCCAGCGGCTGGCCTTTCATCAGGGTCAGCAGGCCGGTCAGGGCGCCGAACACGCGGCCGCTCTTGCCACGTACCAGCTCGGGTACGTCCGGGTTCTTCTTCTGCGGCATGATCGAGCTGCCGGTGCAGAAGCGGTCGGGCAGGTCGATGAACTGGAACTGCGCGCTGGTCCACAGCACCAGCTCTTCGGAGAAGCGCGACAGGTGCATCATCGCGATGCTCGCGGCGGCGCAGAATTCGATGGCGAAGTCGCGGTCCGAGACGCCGTCCAGCGAGTTGCCGGCCACGGCTTCGAAGCCCAGCAACTTGCAGGTCAGCTCGCGGTCGATCGGGTAGGTGGTGCCGGCCAGCGCGGCGCTGCCCAGGGGCATGCGGTTGGCGCGCTTGCGGCAGTCGACCAGGCGCTCGTAGTCGCGGCTGAGCATTTCGAACCAGGCCAGCAGGTGGTGGCCGAAGGTCACCGGCTGGGCGGTCTGCAGGTGGGTGAAGCCGGGCATGATGGTCTCGGCTTCACGCTCGGCCTGTTCCAGCAGGCCCTTTTGCAGGCGGGTGATCTCGGCCAGGATCAGGTCGATCTCGTCACGCAGCCACAGGCGGATGTCGGTGGCCACCTGGTCGTTGCGGCTGCGGCCAGTGTGCAGCTTCTTGCCGGTGATGCCGATGCGGTCGGTCAGGCGCGCCTCGATGTTCATGTGCACGTCTTCCAGGTCGACGCGCCAGTCGAAGGTGCCGGCCTCGATCTCGCCCTGGATGGTCTTCAGGCCATCGATGATGGTGTCGCGCTCGGCGTCGCTGAGTACGCCGACCTGCGCCAGCATGGTGGCGTGGGCGATCGAACCCATGATGTCGTGGCGGTACAGGCGCTTGTCGAAATCGACCGAGGCGGTGAAACGGGCGACGAAGGCGTCGACGGGCTCACTGAAGCGGCCGCCCCAGGACTGATTGGTCTTGTCGGTGCTCATGGATTCACTCGTTGAAGGCGTGAACGGAAAAGTGGCGCCGATCATAGCAGGGTTGCGCCCGCCGCCGCAGGGCGCTGGTCGCGAGAATCGTCCGGTAACAAGGGGGTGCGGCATATTCAACGATTGAACGGCAGTGTTCCACGGAGCGTCTACAGTTGGACAAAGGGCTGGCGGTGAATCTGCCAGGCCAGTGAATCTTTGGCCTTCGCACCGGTCTGTAGCGTGACCGCGTTTCGGTCGCCCCACACTTGTCTACGCTATACCCGTGCGAGACTCACTCAGGAATCCAGCGCAATTATGAATGTCCTGATCGTTGATGATGAACCCCAGGCCCGCGAGCGCCTGAGCCGGCTGCTTGGCGAGCTGGAGGGTTACACCGTGATGGAGCCCAGCGCCACCAACGGCGAGGAGGCCCTGACCCTGATCGAAAGCCTCAAGCCCGACGTGGTGGTGCTGGACATCGGCATGCCGGGCCTCGATGGCCTGCAGGTCGCCGCCCGGCTCTGCGAGCGCGAGTCGCCGCCGGCGGTGGTGTTCTGCACCGGCGACGACGAATACGGCAGCGAAGCCTTCAGGGACAGCACTTTGAGCCATGTCGAGAAGCCCATCCAGCCCCAGGCGCTGCGTGACGCCTTGCGTCGGGCTGAAAAACCCAACCGCGCCCAGCTGGCGGCGTTGACCCGCCCCGCAGGCGATACCGGCGGCGGCCCACGTAGCCATATCAGTGCCCGCACGCGCAAGGGCATCGAGTTGATCCCTATTCCCCAGGTCATCTATTTCATCGCCGACCACAAGTACGTCACCTTGCGCCACGAGGCAGGCGAAGTGCTGCTCGACGAACCCCTCAAGGCTCTGGAAGACGAGTTCGGCGAGCGGTTTGTGCGTATTCACCGCAACGCGCTGGTTGCCCGTGAGCGCATCGAACGGTTGCAGCGCACGCCGCTGGGGCATTTCCAGCTCTACCTGAAGGGGCTAGAGGGCGATGCCCTGACCGTCAGCCGTCGGCATGTGGCCGGGGTGCGCAAGATGATGCAGTCCTTGCACTGAATACCCTTCGACAGCGTGAGAGCGGCCTTGCCCCGCGATAAGGTGCATTTCCCACCATCGCAATCGCGGGTCAAGCCCGTTCCCACGTGGCGCTTTGCTGATCTGAATCTGCGGGCACACCCGGAGGAGCTGTTATCATCGACGGCATTTCTCTGGTTCGGGGCGTTTCATGTCCACTCGCGAAATCCGCATTGCCACCCGTAAAAGTGCCTTGGCCCTGTGGCAGGCCGAATATGTAAAAGCCCGCCTGGAGCAGGCGCACCCAGGTCTCGTCGTAACCCTGGTGCCCATGGTCAGCCGCGGCGACAAGCTGCTCGACGCGCCGCTGGCGAAGATCGGCGGCAAGGGCCTGTTCGTCAAGGAGCTGGAAACCGCCCTGCTCGACAACGAAGCCGACATCGCCGTGCATTCGATGAAAGACGTGCCCATGGACTTCCCCGAAGGCCTGGGCCTGTACTGCATCTGCGAGCGCGAAGACCCGCGCGATGCCTTTGTTTCCAATACCTTTGCAAGCCTCGAGGCACTGCCGGCCGGCAGTGTTGTCGGCACTTCGAGCCTGCGCCGCCAGGCGCAACTGCTGGCGCGTCGGCCCGATCTTCAGATCCGCTTCCTGCGCGGCAACGTCAATACGCGCCTGGCCAAGCTCGATGCCGGCGAGTACGACGCCATCATCCTCGCCGCCGCCGGCCTGATCCGCCTCGGCTTCGAGGACCGCATTACCGCCTCCATCAGTGTCGATGACAGCCTGCCGGCTGGTGGCCAGGGCGCGGTGGGGATCGAGTGCCATAGCGCTGATACCGAGATTCATGCCTTGCTGGCGCCGCTGCACCATGCCGACACCGCTGACCGGGTGGTGGCCGAGCGTGCCCTGAACAAGCACCTCAATGGTGGCTGCCAGGTGCCGATCGCCTGCTACGCGGTGCTTGAAGGCGAACAGCTGTGGCTGCGTGGCCTGGTTGGCCAGCCCTCCGGTGGCACCTTGCTGGTGGCCGAAGCCCGCGCTGCGCGCGTGGATGCCGAGGCCTTGGGCATACAGGTCGCCGAAGACCTGCTGGGGCAGGGCGCCGAGGCGATCCTCAAGGAAGTCTACGGCGAGGCCGGCCACCCGTGAGCCCCTGGCGCCTGCTGCTGACCCGCCCTGAAGAGGACTGTGCGGCACTGGCGCAGACGCTGGCCGACGCGGGTATCGCCAGCGCCAGCCTGCCTTTGCTGGTGATCGAGGCGCTCGCGCCGGACCCGGCGCAGATGCAGCGCCTGCGGACGATCGCCGGGGCTCACGCCATCATCGTGGTCAGCAAGCCGGCGGCCCGCCTGCTGCTGGAGCAGCTCGCCCAGGCGGGAGTGAAACCGCCTTCCGCAGGTTGGTTCACGGTAGGTGAGGCGACGGCGCGAATTCTTCAGGAGCATGGGCTGCAAGTGGCCTTTCCAGCGGCCGGTGACGACAGCGAGGCCTTGCTCGGGCTGCCCGCCTTGCGCGAGGCTATTGCTGAGTCACCGAGGCCGCGCGTCCTGATCGTGCGCGGCGTCGGAGGTCGTGAACTGCTGGCCGAGCGTCTTGCCGAGCAAGGTGCTAGTGTCGATTATCTGGAATTGTATCGCCGCTGCCTGCCCGACTACCCTGCCGGAACCCTCGCCCGACGCATCGATGGGGAACGCCTGAATGGCCTGGTGGTCAGCAGTGGGCAGGGGCTGGAACACTTGCATCGACTCGCGGGTGCGCACTGGCCGCGGTTTTCCCGATTGCCGCTGTTCGTGCCCAGCCCACGGGTCGCTGAACAGGCCCGCGCACTCGGGGCGCTGGATATTGTGGATTGCCGTGGCGCCAGCGCCGCGGCCTTGCTGGCAGCCGTGCAGCGAACCGCTGCGCCTGCCTCTTAAGGCGCTAAGCTAGAGAGCGATGCGCCACCATGCAAAGGATGGATACGTGAGCGAAACTGTCTTGTCCAACACCGAACAGCCCGTGGCGTCCGAGGCGCCGGAATCCGCCACCGCCAAGCCCGCCCGACGCTCCGGCAACGGCCTGGCGCTGCTGGCCCTGCTACTGGGCGCCGCAGGCGTCGCGGTCGGCGGCTGGGGCGTCTGGCAGGTTCGCCAGCTGCAAGGCAGCGAACAAGGCCAGGGCGAACACCTGCAAGCCCTCAACCAGCGCGCCGACGCGCTGCAGCAGCGCGAGCAGCAGCTCAGCGCGCAGCTGGCCAGCCTTCCGGCAGCCAGCGAACTGGAAGATCGCCGTCGCCTTGTAGCGCAACTGCAGGGCGACCAGCAGCGCCTGAGCCAGCGCGTGGAGACCGTACTGGGCGAAAGCCGCAAGGAATGGCGCCTGGCCGAGGCCGAGCACTTGCTGCGCCTGGCGACCCTGCGCCTGTCGGCGTTGCAGGACATCACCAGTGCCAAGGCGTTGGTCGAGGGCGCCGATGAAATTCTTCGTGAGCAGAGCGACCCGGGCGCCTTCGCTGCCCGCGAGCAGTTGGCACGTAGCCTGGCGACGCTTTCCAGCACCCAGCAGCCGGACCGTACCGGCCTGTTCCTCAAGCTCGCCGCGCAGCGTGAGATGGTCCAGCAGCTCAGCGCCCAGTCGCCCGAGTTCGACAGCCAGGCCGACGCCATGGGGGCCCTGACCGCCGATGGCGACGGCGCCAGCCGCTGGTCACAGTGGTGGGCGGAAATGTCCAAGTACTTCCAGATCGAGTTCAATGCCGACGACAACGTTCGCCCGCTGCTGTCCGGCCAGTCGCTCAACCAGCTGCGCCTGGCCCTGAGCCTGACCATCGAACAGGCGCAATGGGCGGCGCTCAATGGCGAAGCCAAGGTCTACACCCAGGCCCTGGACGATGCGCGCAGTGTGTTGCTGGCCAACTTCAACCCGGACAATCCGCAGAGCAAGGCGATGCTCGACAACCTCAACCAGCTGGCCGACCAGCCGGTGTCGGTGGTCACGCCTGACCTGAGCGAGAGCCTGGCTGCGGTGCAGGCCTATATCCAGCGTCGCCACCTGCCGGCCACCACGGAAGGGGCCAAGCCATGAAGCGCGTCTACCTGCTGGCAGTGTTGGCGATCGTCATTGCCGCGGCGCTGGGTATCGCGATCGCCAAGCACAGCGGCTACGTGCTGATCGCCTACGGCGGCTTCCGCTATCAGTCGGGGCTGTGGGCGGCACTGGGCGCGCTGGTCGGGATCGTCCTGCTGTTGCTGCTGGCGCGTTACCTGGTCGGGCTGGTGCTGACGTCCTCCGGGGTGGTCAACCCCTGGTCGCGGCGCAACCGCAGCCGCCGCAAGCGCATTGCCATCGAGCAGGGGCAGCTGGACCTGGCCGAGGGGCGCTGGGCAAGTGCCCAACGCCACCTGCAGCGTGCCGCCGAATCCGATCGCCAGCCACTGCTCTACTACCTCGGCGCCGCCCGTGCCGCCAACGAACTGGGCCGGGTCGAGGAGCGTGACCAGTTGCTCGAGCGCGCCCTGGAGCGCCAACCCCAGGCAGAGCTTGCCGTGGCCCTGACCCATGCCCAACTGCAGATGGACCGCGGCGAAAGCGACGGGGCGCTGGAGGCCCTGCAGGCCATGCAGGAGCGCCATCCGCACAATGCGCAGGTGCTGCGCCTGCTGCACCGCCTGCACCTGGAGCGTGGTGACTGGCCGGCGCTGATCCGCCTGCTGCCTGACCTGCGCAAGCACAAGGTGCTGCCAGCGGCCGAACTGGCCGACCTGGAGCAACGTGCCTGGGGCCAGAACCTGGGCCTGGCGGCGACCCGTGACGAGGACCCGCAGACGGCGCGCCAGGCGCTCGAGCGCGCCTGGCAGCAGTTGACCAACGCCCAGCGCCAGGAGCCGCAACTGGTGTCGGCCTATGCCGAGCAGCTGCGCCAAATCGGCGCCCAGGGTGAAGCCGAGCAGGTGTTGCGCGGCGCGCTCAAGCGTAGCTACGAAAGCCATCTCGCCCGCTTGTATGGGCTGGTGCGCGGCGATGATCCTGGGCGCCAGTTGCAGACGGCCGAAGGCTGGCTGAAGGAGCATCCGCAGGACCCTAGTCTGTTGCTTACCCTAGGGCGCCTGAGCCTGCAGAATCGCCTGTGGGGCAAGGCCCGTGACTACCTGGAGAGCAGCCTGCGCATGGAGCGCAATCCAGAGGCTTGCGCGGAGCTGGCGCGGCTTCTGGCCGGCCTTGGCGAGACCGAGCGCAGCAACCAGCTGTTCCAGGAAGGCTTGGGGCTGCTGGATGAACGTCTGCTGGCGTTGCCGTTGCCGGAGGGGGTTCGGGCCTGAAGGGGCCTGGGCTCGCCCCACGCAGAGCTCATTGCCCTCGTGGGGCCGTGCCTGGCACCGGTTTTGTTGCCTTGGCATGCGTAAATGGCGGGCGCTGAACTTTCCTTCGTCCGTGTCGGAATGTTCCCACTTTCTACGAAAATGATTCCCTATCCATTCAGCGACTTGTCTGCGCTGTAGCGACTTGATACAAAGCGCCCCTTTCCTCTACCGTTTCAAACCACATCTCCTCTTTTCGGATCACCTTCGCCCATGTCGCTGGCCTGCCTGCGCAGCTTTTTCTTTCCCGCCTTTCTGGCCGCCGTCGCTGTGCTGGTGGCGTCGTTTCGCCTCGAGAACTTGGTCGGCCTTGACCCTTGCGCGCTGTGCTTCAGCCAGCGCCTGATGCTGGGGCTCTATGCGCTGGCTTGCCTGGGTGCGGTCGTCCACGCCGGTCAGCAGCGATTGCATGCCCGGTTGGCCTTGGGGTTCTCGGTTGCCGGCGCCTTGCTCGCCGGTCGACATGTCTGGTTGCAGGCCGAGCCGTTGCCGCTCAGCGGTTGTCATCTGCCGCTGGCGCACCTGATGGAGCGTCCCTGGGGCGAGATCCTGCGAACCTTCCTGCTGGGCAGCCCGGAATGCGTGTCGATCAACTGGAGCTTTCTCGACCTGACCCTGCCTGAATGGAGCCTGCTGGCGTTCCTGTTGCTGGCCGCGCAACCACTGTCGTGGCTGGTGGTGTATCGATTGCGCCACGGCGCGGTGGCTTGATCCAGCGCAACGAGCCGGGGATTGCGCGACCAGTGGTGGCCGGCAGAGGGATTAAACGCTTGTATGAACTTAGTCTGCTGCGTACCTTGATGGGCAGGTCGCGCGGGAATAATCTCCCAGCACGCATACCGAAAATACAACTGCTCGATGCCGTTTGCTGATGTTACCTTTGTGCCACGGTGTTGTGTCGCGAGGTGCAGCGGCATCTACCCAGAAGGGAAGAGATCGCCATGCTCGATAGTTGCCAGAACGCCCAGGAACGCTGGGGCGGTGTTCACAAGCTGATCGACCGTTGGCTGGAGGAGCGCGAGGAACTGGTGCAAGCCTTCCGCGCCCTGCGCGATGCCAAGCCGGCGTTTGCCGACAAGCACCACAACGGTGGGTTCTGCGAAATTCTTGTCGACTATGTGTCGGCGTGGCACTTCGAAGTCTGTGAGCAACTCATCAGCGAGGCCAAGGCGTTCGGTGACGAGCGTGCACTGGAACTGGCCGAGGAAATCAACCCGCGGATCAATGACATTTCACAGATCGCCTTGGCGTTCAACGACCGCTGCGCCGAGGGTGAGTGTACCGACACCGAACGCTTCGCCGAAAAGCTGGCCAAGCTGGGCAGCCTGCTGCACGAGCGCTTCGAACTGGAGGATTGCCTGATCGAGGTGTTGCACAACGCCCACAAGCAAGAAGACGCGGTGCAGGCCTGATTCAGTCGGCCACGTCCAGCAGTTCGATCTCGAACACCAGTGGGGTATAGGGTGCGATCAGGTCACCCGCACCGTCGGCGCCGTAGGCTTGCGCCGACGGGATCACCAGGCGCCATTTGGCCCCGACTTTCATTCGTGGCAGCGCCACCTGCCAGCCCTCGATCACCGAATCCAGCTTGAACCACTGAGGTTGCAGGTTCTGGTCGAACACCGTGCCATCCGGCAGCTTGCCCACATACCGTACTTGCACGCGTCCA
Source organism: Pseudomonas sp. TE6288 (assembly GCF_054062095.1). Lineage (NCBI taxonomy): Bacteria > Pseudomonadati > Pseudomonadota > Gammaproteobacteria > Pseudomonadales > Pseudomonadaceae > Pseudomonas > Pseudomonas sp. TE6288. Next base: position 100,201 of record NZ_JBSSEW010000002.1, on the reverse strand, counting down.
TTGGTCTTGGGCTGCGCACCGCTGCCGCTGGCCAGTTCGCTGTAGAGAACGCCCTCGGGCAACTCACGTACTCCGGCCTTGGCCCGCTCACCCGCGATAAAGCGTTTTTCGGCCTCCACCAGCTTGTCCACCTGGGCCTGCTCTGCGGCGGCGTTGGCTTGTGTTTCGTGCTGTTCGAGGATGACCTGCATGCGTGACTTGGCAATCCGTGGCGGCTCGCCCTGGTAGGCCTGGCGCAGCCCTTCGACCAGTGCGTCGAGCTGCAGGCCGGGCACTTCCTGACGCAACCGCTCACCGAGGCTGCTGCCCAGGCTATAGGCCAGGTCGCTGTCGTTGACGGGGGCGGTCTCGGCATTGGCCAGGGAGAGCGGCGTCACCAGGCACAGGCCGAGAATCAGATAACGAGGCATGGAGGTCTCCTGCGGCAATGAGCGCGAAGTATGCCAGCGTTGTTGGCCAGAGATGTGTAAATATCGGCACTGCACTAATGGGCAACTACACTTGTTTCCAGCTGCAAGACAACAACTTTGCCCAGGCATGCAACGCGGCGCTACCGAGACTGTCAACATGCCCTAGCGGCGGTAGCAGCAGAAGCATAGTATGAGCCGCACTCTCGTCAGCCAGGAGGTAAACCATGTCGGCCAAAAAGAAGCCAGTAAGTACGCCGTTGCACCTGCTCCAGCAACTTTCGGGCAGCCTGCTCGAACATTTGGAAGATGCCTGCTCCCAAGCGCTGGCGGATGCCGAGAAACTCTTGGCCAAGTTGGAAAAACAACGTGGCAAGGCCCAGGAAAAACTCCACAACGCCCGCCTGAAGTTGCAGGACGCCGCCAAGGCCGGTAAAGCCAAGGCACAAGGCAAGGCACAAAAAGCTGCTGGCGAACTTGAAGACTTGCTCGATTCGCTCAAGGATCGCCAGGCGCAGACCCGTACTTATATCCAGCAACTCAAGCGTGATGCCCAGGAGAGCCTGAAGCTGGCCCAGGGTGTCGGCAAGGTGCGAGAGGCGGCCGCCAAGGCCCTGGGCGCACGTACGGCAACACCGAAAGCTGCCGCCAAGCCCGCTGCAACCAAAGCCCCGGTCAAGGCTGCTGCCAAGCCGGCAACCCGTCCAACGGCCAAGCCTGCTGCTGCCAAGGCAGCGACCAAGACTGCCGCCGCCAAGCCAGCCGTCAAGCCAGCGGCCAAGCCTGTTGCCGCCAAGGCTCCGGCGAAGACTGCCGCCGCTAAACCGGCTGCCAAGCCAGCGGCCAGGCCCGCTGCCGCCAAGGTTCCGGCGAAGACTGCCGCGGCCAAACCGGCTGCCAAGCCAGCGGCCAAGCCTGCTGCCGCCAAGGCTCCGGCGAAGACTGCCGCCGCCAAACCGGCTGCCAAGCCAGCGGCCAAGCCTGCTGCTGCCAAGGCTCCGGCGAAGACTGCTGCCGCCAAGCCAGCGACCAAGCCTGCTGCCGCCAAGGCCCCGGCGAAGCCTGCCACCGCCAAGCCAGTGGCCAAGCCTGCTGCTGCCAAAGCCGCCCCGAAGCCGGCAGCCAAACCTGCAGCCAGACCGGCCGCCGCCAAAGCCCCGGCCAAACCTGCCGCCAGCAAACCCGCCGAAAGCAAGCCTGCCACTCCGGCCGCCAGCGCCACTCCGGCGCCAGTGACCGGTGGCACCGCGCCTGCGGCCACCGGCACTCCGACTCAGTCGCCGACTTCGGCGTCCTGAAGCCCACGGGCCGCGGCGCGCAGCTGATGCAGCGCGTCGTGGTCCCGGGCCTGGTCCGGCGCCAGCCGGGCCAGCCAGTCCGGCGCCGCGCCCGCTTGTGCCGGCCACTCACGCGTCAACGCCTCCAGGCGTTCCAGCAAGGTGCGTTCAGCCTGCAGTTCCAGGGCTTTCACCTGCTCACGCATCACGCTCAGTTGCGGGTCGGCCAGCGCGTGTTCGCGCCATTGCCGGCGCAGGGCGCGTAGCGGCGCCACAACGTCGCGCTGCCAGGGCCGGGCCAGCGCCTGCAGGGTGGCAATCCGTTGTTCGTCGGGGGCTATGCCGCGGGCCTGTAGCCAGGTGCCGCAAAGCAGCAGGCAGACATCGCCGCCCAGTTCCTGGAGGGCCAGGCAAGCTGCCTCGACACCCGGCCGGGCATACAGGGCCAGGGCATGATTCCACAGGTCGGTGTGCATGGTTTCACTCGCGCCAGTGATCGGTGAAGCTGGTAGACTCCGCGACCATCATGATCAGACTATCGAACCTCACTTTACAGCGTGGTCCCCAGCGCCTGCTAGAAGGCGCCGAGATGACCCTGCACACCGGCCACAAGGCCGGCCTGATCGGTGCCAATGGTGCCGGCAAATCCAGCCTGTTCGCATTGCTGCGCGGCGAGCTGTCGCCCGATGCCGGTGACTGCCAGCTGCCCGGCGACTGGCGCATCGCCCATATGCGCCAGGAGGTCGATACCCTCGACCGTATCGCCGTGGACTATGTCCTCGATGGCGACGTGCGCCTGCGCAAGGTCCAGGCAGATCTGGCCGCCGCCGAACTGGCCCACGATGGCACTGCCCTGGCGCGCCTGCACAGTGAACTGGACAGCGCCGACGGCTACACCGCCGATGCTCGCGCGCGCAAGCTGCTGGCCGGCCTTGGCTTCAGCAACGAGCAGATGGACCGCCGCGTCGGCGACTTCTCAGGTGGCTGGCGGATGCGCCTGAACCTGGCCCAGGCCCTGATGTGCCCGTCCGACCTGCTGCTGCTCGACGAGCCGACCAACCACCTCGATCTCGACGCCATCCTCTGGCTGGAGGATTGGCTCAAGGGCTACCCGGGCACGCTGCTGCTGATCTCCCACGACCGCGACTTCCTCGATGCCGTGGTCGACCATGTGCTGCACGTCGAACAGCGCAAGCTCAATCTCTACAAGGGCGGCTACAGCGCCTTCGAGCGCACCCGCGCCGAACGCCTGGCGCAGCAGCAGCAGGCCTACGAGAAGCAGCAGGCGCAGCGCGCGCACATGGAAAAGTACATCGCCCGCTTCAAGGCCCAGGCCACCAAGGCCCGCCAGGCGCAGAGCCGGATCAAGGCCCTGGAGCGCATGGAGGAGCTGTCGGCGGCTCACGTCGACTCGCCCTTCGACTTCGTTTTCCGTGAGTCCGAGAAGATCTCCAGCCCCTTGCTCGACCTGTCCGAAGGCCGTCTGGGCTATGGCGACAAGGCCATCCTCGAGAAGGTCAAGCTGCAGCTGGCGCCGGGTGCGCGCATCGGTCTGCTCGGCCCCAACGGCGCGGGCAAGTCGACCCTGATCAAGAACCTCGCCGGTGAGCTGCAGCCATTGTCCGGGCGCCTGGTGCGTGGCGAAAACCTCGCCGTCGGCTACTTCGCCCAGCACCAGCTCGACTCGCTGGACGACAAGGCCAGCCCGCTGCTGCACCTGCAGCGCATTGCCCCGGGTGAGCGCGAGCAGACCCTGCGTGACTTCCTTGGTGGTTTCGACTTCCATGGCAACCGTGTCGACGAACCGGTGGTGAACTTCTCCGGTGGCGAAAAGGCCCGCCTGGCCCTGGCGTTGATCGCCTGGGAGCGGCCGAACCTGTTGCTGCTCGACGAGCCGACCAACCACCTGGACCTCGAGATGCGTCTGGCGCTGACCATGGCGCTGCAGGAATTCGCGGGTGCCGTGGTGGTGGTCTCCCACGACCGTCACCTGCTCAAGAGCACCACCAACGACTTCCTGCTGGTGGCCGACGGCAAGGTCGATACCTTCGACGGCGACCTCGACGACTACAGCCGCTGGCTGGTCGAGTTCCGCCAGCGCAACGCGCCGGTGAGCAGCACGCCGGCCAACCCGGACAAGACCGACAAGAAAGCCCAGCGCCAGGCGGCCGCGGCCCTGCGTCAGCAGTTGGCGCCGCACAAGAAGGCGGCCGACAAGCTGGAGACCGAGCTCAACCAGGTGCACAAGGACCTGGCCGAGGTCGAGACCGCCCTGGGCGACGGTGGCGTGTACGAGGCCGCGCGCAAGGATGAACTGCGCGACCTGCTGGCCCGCCAGACCAAGCTCAAGCAACGCGAAGGCGAGCTTGAGGAGGCCTGGATGGAAGCCCTGGAAACCCTCGAAAGCATGCAGGCCGAACTCGAGGCGCTGTCCTGATGGAGGAGCTGCGCTCGCTGTTGCCGGGGCAGTGGATGGACTCGATGTGGCTGGGGTTGCAGATTCTGCTGATCCTGATCGCCGCGTTCATCCTGCAGCGCATGGTCGCTCGCGGGTTGAGAAGCCTGGGCGAACGCTACCCGTTGCCGCACGAGCTGATGGTGCCGGTGCGCGGCGCCTTGCGCTGGCTGATCATGGGCAGCGCGCTGCTGTTTGTGCTCGAGCGCCTGGGTGTATCGGCCACGGTGTTGTGGACCGCGCTGTCGGGCTTCGTCGCGGTGGCGGCGGTGGCGTTCTTCGCTATCTGGAGCGTGCTGTCCAACCTGCTGTGCGCGGTGCTGATCTTCACCGTCGGGCCGTTTCGTATCGGCGATGTGGTCGAGCTGGTCGACACCCTCGACAAACCGGGGGTGAAGGGCCGGGTGATCGCCATCAACCTGCTGTACACCACGTTGATGGAAACGCCGGAAGCGGGTGGCGCGCTGGTGCAGGTGCCCAACAGCCAGTTCTTCCAGAAAGCCGTGCGCCGTTGGCGTGGCGCCGAGGCCACCACTGCGGTCAAGCCGGAATCGATCGAAACCGACTGAAGTCGCAGAATTTACTGGTTATTTTTTCGCCAGCACCGTAGCTTAACGCTTTGTAACAAATGTTCGAGCGAGGTGTGCGATGTCGATGGAAACGTGGTTGGCCTTCTTTGCCGCGTGCTGGGTGATCAGCCTGTCGCCGGGTGCCGGGGCGATCGCCTCGATGTCCAGCGGGCTGCAGTACGGTTTCTGGCGTGGTTACTGGAACGCCCTGGGCCTGCAACTGGGCCTGATCGTGCAGATCGCCGTCATCGCCGCCGGTGTCGGCGCCATCCTCGCCGCTTCCGCCACGGCCTTCCAGGTCATCAAGTGGTTCGGCGTCGCCTACCTGGTCTACCTTGCCTACAAACAATGGCAAGCCCTGCCGATGGACATGAGCGACGAGTCCGGCGTGCGGCCGATCGGCAAGCCGCTGAGCCTGGTGTTCCGTGGCTTCCTGGTCAACGTCAGCAACCCCAAGGCGCTGGTGTTCATGCTCGCGGTGCTGCCGCAGTTCATCAACCCGCACGAGGCGTTGCTGCCGCAGTACGTGGCGATCACCGTGACCATGATCAGCGTCGACATGCTGGTGATGGCGGGTTACACCGGCCTGGCTTCGCGGGTGCTGCGCCTGTTGCGTACGCCGAAGCAGCAGAAGCGCCTGAACCGTACCTTTGCCGGACTGTTCATTGGCGCGGCGACGTTCCTGGCGACGCTGCGCCGCGCGCCGATCTGATTTGATCATCGCGGGGCCAGCTCGCTCCCACGGTTCTGGGAGCGGGCTGGCCCCGCGATTGCTTTTCAGCGCTGACGATCCACCAGCCCCTTGAGCAGATCCATCGGCATCGGAAACACGATGGTCGAGCTCTTGTCGCCGGCAATCGAGCCCAGCGTCTGCATGTAGCGCAGTTGCATAGCCCCCGGCTCCTTGCCCAGCATCTGCGCCGCCTGCATGAGTTTCTCCGACGCCTGCAACTCACCTTCGGCATGGATCACCTTGGCCCGTCGCTCACGCTCGGCCTCGGCCTGGCGGGCGATGGCGCGGATCATCGATTCGTTCAGGTCGACGTGCTTGATCTCGACGTTGGCCACCTTGATGCCCCAGGCGTCGGTCTGCGCGTCCAGCACCTCGCGGATATCCGAGTTCAACTGTTCGCGCTCGGCCAACAGTTCGTCCAGCTCGTGCTTGCCGAGCACCGCCCGCAAGGTGGTCTGGGCCAGCTGGCTGGTAGCAGCGAGGAAGTCCTCGACCTGGATGATCGCCTTCTGCGGGTCGAGCACGCGGAAGTAGAGCACGGCGTTGACCTTGACCGAGACGTTGTCGCGGGTGATCACGTCCTGGGGCGGCACATCGAGCACCACGGTACGCAGGTCGACGCGCACCATCTGCTGGATTCCCGGAATCAGGATGATCAGGCCCGGGCCCTTGACCTGCCAGAAACGCCCGAGCTGGAACACCACGCCGCGCTCGTACTCGCGCAGGATGCGCAGCGCCGACAGCAGCAGTATGGCCAGCAGCACCAGTACGGCGCTGAAACCGAATTGCATGAACATCGTCTACTCTCCTTGCGCCGTGGGCGCAGTGGCGCTGACCTCCAGGGTCACGCCATGACGGGCCGTCACCCGCACGTGCTGGCCAGGTTGCAGTGGTGTCGCACACTGCACCTGCCACTGTTCGCCCTGGGCCTGTACCGAACCGCAGAACGGGTTGTCGGTGCGCACCTGCGTCACCGTGACCAGGCTGCCCACCAGCCCGGCATCGCCGCTGACCAGGGCGCGCCGGCGCGCTTTCACCGCCATGCCCAGCACGCCGCCGAGCAACAGCGCCGAGAGCACTGCCAGGCTGATGATCAGCGCCAGCGGAATGCCGAAGCCGGGGGCGTCGGTGTCCATCAGGATCACCGCCCCGACGACGAAGGCGACGATGCCGCCGAAGCCGACCACGCCGAAGCTGGGCAGGAACGCCTCGGCGACCATGAACGCCACCCCGAGCAGGATCAACGCCACCCCGGCATGGCTCACCGGCAGCAGTTGCAGGGCATACAGCGCCAGCAGCAGGCAGATGCCGCCGACCACGCCGCCGACCCCGGAGCCCGGGTTCATGAATTCGAACAGCAGGCCGTACACGCCGATCATGATCAAGATCAGCGCCACGCTGGGGTTGGTGATCACCGCCAGCAGGCGGGTGCGCCAGTCCGGCAGGTGTTCGGTCACACTGGCCTCATGGGTGCGCAGTTGCACGGTCTGGCCTGCGACGAGCAGTGACTTGCCATCGAGCTGGCGCAGCAGGTCGGGGAGGTCAGCGGCGACCAGGTCGATTACCTGCAAGCGCTGGGCTTCGCTGGCCGACAGGCTGACGGCCTCGCGCACGGCCTTCTCCGCCCAGTCGGCGTTGCGCCCGCGCAGCTGGGCCAGGCCACGGATGTAGGCGGCGGCGTCATTGACCTGTTTACGTGCCAGTGTGCCTTCTTCGCTGTTCGTGGCGGGTTGTTCAGCTTTGCCGGGAGCGCCGACCTGGACTGGCGTCGCGGCGCCGAGGTTGGTCCCTGGGGCCATGGCCGCGATATGGCTGGCGTAGAGGATGTAAGTGCCGGCGCTGGCTGCCCTGGCCCCACCCGGGGCGACGTAGGTGGCCACCGGCACGGGGCTTGCCAGGATCGCCTTGACGATCTGGCGCATGGCGCTGTCCAGCCCACCGGGGGTATCGAGGCGGATCACCACCAGTTGCGCGCCTTGTGCCTGCGCCTGGTCCAGCCCACGCAGCAGGTAGTCGGCGCTGGCCGGGCCGATGGCATCATCGACGCTCAACAGCCATACATTTGCGCCAGGCGCGCTCTGGCCACCCGGCGCGAAGCCGAGGATCAACAGCAACAGCAGCATGCGCCAGCGCTGGGCGATCACCTGTCGTCACCTCATGCAGACCTGTCCTTGAAGTTTAGCCGTGCCTGCCGGGCCACGGCCTAAACTTGAGGGTGGGGGCAAAACCGGAGGTGCATCATGCGTATGGCCAAGACCCTTCAGCAGCGCCTGGACCAGGCCAACTGCGACTACGACATCATTCCCCATCCCCATTCGGCCACCAGCCTTGAGTCGGCGCGCACGGCCGGCGTACCCGCCGAGCGGGTCGCCAAGTCAGTGATGCTTGATGACCGCCATGGCAACTTCATCATGGCCGTGCTGCCGGCCAACCGGCATCTGGACATGACCGAGGTGCGCATGACCGGGGCCTGGCAGCTGACCCGCGAAAGCAACCTGCCGAGCCTGTTCGGCGATTGCGAGCGCGGCGCCATCCCGGCCCTGGGTGACGCCTACAACATTCCCATGCTGCTCGACCGGAGTCTTACCCGCCAGGGCGATGTCTACCTCGAGGCAGGTGACCACGATCATCTGATCCACATGAGCATGGAGCAATACTTGAAGCTGGTGCCGCACGCCGAAGTGCGCGAACTGAGCTGATGCTCGCAACCAACGCCGGGTTGGCGTCGTGGACGACCCGCCCGGCCCGAGGAGGAATCATGGAAGCACCGAACCATCCATTTGCCGACCTGTTCAAGCAACTGGGGCTGGCGGACGATGCCACCAGCATCGACCAGTTCATCACCACTCATTCGCCGTTGAAGAATGAGATCAAGCTGGTGGACGCACCGTTCTGGACCGAGGCGCAAAGAACCTTTTTGAAGGAAAGCATCATAGAGGACGCCGATTGGGCGGTACCCTTCGACCAACTCAACGAAGCGCTGCGTCGCCCCCGCAAATAAAGCGCCGAGCGGCACCTGATGGGTGATCGGGCCGTTGCTATGCTCAGGTAAAACAAGAGGGGATGGCGCGATGAAAGATCCCTACGCACCGGGATTCTGGTGCACCGTGACGATCCTGGGCACCCTGACCGCCGGCTACTTCTACGGTATACGGCACACCCACCAGATGAACCAGGCCGTGCAGTTTCTCTATGCCGCCGCCGCCGTGACCGCGGCGGTGGCGCTCTGCGGCCTGGCCTGGATCGCCTGGCAGCATTTGCACCTGAACAAGCGTGAGGTGGCCCAGGGGCGAACGTTGCTGACCATCTGGAACACCAAAGTCGCCCTGCGCCGGGTCGAGACGGTGTTCGACCGCTACTTCTGGGGCAGCTACTGGCACTCCGGGCGCACCTTCGAGGAGGTGATGGGCGAGCTCAAGGGCACACCGCTGGAGCAGAGCCTCGACGCCCTCAAGCGCCAGTGCCGGGAACTCGACCGCGAGGTGCACGACCACCACCATCACTGGCTGGCCAATGCCCGCGACTTGTCCAGCGTGGCCACGGCGATGGCCCGCGAGCGCTATCAGCTGGATCTGTGCGATGCCCCGGTGCGCGAGGGCGGCAATACCGCCGTGCTCAATCGCGATCTGGAAGTGCTGGTGTACACCTGGTCGGCGCGCCTGCGCAGCTTCGACCATCAACTGGACGAGCTGGAGCGCGCTTACCACTGAGCGGGATCATTCGCCGCGGATGTATTGCTCTAACTGGACAATCTGGTTTGCCTGCTCAGCGATGATCTCTTTAACCAAGTCACCGATCGAAAGCAGGCCGATGAGCTTGCCGTTTTCAACCACGGGCAGGTGCCTAAGGTGGCGGTTGGTCATCAGGTTCATGCAGTACTCAAGGTTCTGCTTGGGTTCCACGGTGATCACAGGGGCGCTCATGATCTCGTGTACCTTGGTGAATGGCGATGAACGCCCCTTGAGTACAAGTTTACGGGCGTAGTCGCGTTCGCTGACGATCCCTACCACCTGGTCATCGTTCACCACCGGCAGGGCGCCGACATTTTTCTCCGCCAGCAGCTTCAAGGCATCCAGCACCGAGTCATCAGGGCCTATGGTGTAGACGGTTTGATGCTGGGACTTGGCTTTGAGGATTTGTTCGACGTTCTTCATACGGGCCTCGGTGGGTGAAAAAGCGCGGTGTCGGAGTAAATAAAGCATCCGGCACGGCGCTCTGCACGGCAATGCAGGAAACGGCATCGAGGTGATTGAAAAACGTCATCGCGGCAAGGGGCTGCTGCGCAGCCCCAAGTGAGTCATCAAAGCTTCGGCATCTGCCCGATCCGCGCCACCATCTCGCTGACGATCTGCAGGTCGAGCATGAACTGCTCCACGGTCTTGAACTCGTTGTCGTTGTGCCCGGTGTACTTCACATCCGGCATGGCCAGGCCGAACTGCACGCCGTTGGGCAGGTCGTGCACCGAGGTGGCGCCAGCGGAGGTGCCGTACTCGTGCTTCATGCCCAGGTTCTCGCTGGCCACGGCCAGCAGGGCCTTGACCCACTCGCCTTCGGGGTTGCGGTACATCGGCTCGTCCATGCTGTAGTCGAAGGCCACCTTGGTCTGGCTCTTGGCAACCCAGCTGTCGAGCTTGCCGGAGATCTCACCCTTGAGGGTGTCGAGCGACTTGCCTTTGGGAATACGCAGGTTCACCGCCAGCTTCAGCGCCTTGTCATCCAGGCCGACGAAGGTCAGCGAGGTGGTCAGCGGGCCCATGAAGTTGTCCTTGAAGCCCACGCCAAGCTTGTTGCCCAGGTAGTCCAGGCCCCAGTTGTCGGCGGCGTAGCGGGCGGCGTCGGTGATGTGGTTGTGCTTGAGCGGCACCTCCTTGCCCAGGCCATTGAGGAAGTCGAGCATGCGCGCCACCGGGTTGACCCCGGACTCGGGCTCGGAGGAGTGCGCCGACACGCCGGTCACGGTCAGCAGCACCTGCTTGCCGTCGACCTTGGCGTCGATGCTGAAGTCACCGCCATGGCGCTTGACGTAGGCCGCGCCGGCTTTTTCCAGGGCCTTGGCCAGCTCGGCCGGCTTGTCGCCGGTCAATGTCGCCACCGAGCTGCCGGGGATCTGGTTGGTGGCAAGGCCGCCGGTGAGGTTGATCACCTCGGCGCCTTTGCCATCACCGGCACGCTTGGCGAAGGTAGCCATGACGGTGCCATAGCCTTTCTCGGCGATCACCACCGGGTAGCCGCCGTCCAGCGCGAGGTTGTAGTCGGGGGTGGCGTTGCGTTCGAAGTAGTAGGGGATGGCATCACCGGTGGTTTCCTCGGTGGTGTCCACCAGCAGCTTGAACTGGCGCGCCAGCGGCAGCTTTTCGTCCTTGGCTACTTTCAGCGCGTAGAGCGCCACGACGATGCCGTTCTTGTCGTCCTCAGTGCCGCGGCCGTACATGCGGTCGCCCACCAGGGTGACCTTGAACGGGTCGAGCTTGGTGCCGTCCTTGAGCTTCCAGTTTTCTGGGGTGACCGGCACCACGTCGGCATGGGCGTGGATGCCGATGACTTCCTTGCCCTCGCCGAGGGTTATCTCGTAGACGCGGTTGTCGATATTGCGGAACTGCAGGCCGAAGCCCTCGGCCAGGGCCTTGATCTTGTCGGCGATCTTGAGGAAATCCGGGTTTTCGTGCTGCGGCACACCCTCTTTGCGAACGGTCGGGATCTCCACCAGCTCGCGCAGGGTCTCCTTGGCGGCCTTGCCGTACTTGATGCGGGTGTACAGGCCCAGCAGGCGGTTGATCTCGTCCTGTTGCTCGGCAGCCAGGGGCTTGCCGGCCAGGTACAGCTTGAGGGTGTCGTCCAGCTTGTCGGCCTTGGCCAGGTCGCTGCCGGCCAGCTTGCCGAGGAACTGCTTGAAGTCGGCCGGATCGCTGCCGTCGTAGGCCTTGATGATGGCGGCGGACTGCTGCTGGGAGAGGTTGGCCTGGGCCGGGATCGAGAACATGGCCACGCTGGCCAGCAGGAGCGATGCGGCGGATAGCTTGGTAAATGGCATGGGTGTGCGCATTCCTTTGCAAGGGGTGGAGGGTGACCGTTTACGCAAACGGAAGATGCCCACGCTATCACCAATGACTACTGGCGCGGGAGAGGTGGCAATGTGCATTTCTGCACAAACGTGCAAGCTTTCATCTACGGCGCGGCCTGCAGCTTCATGACAAAAATGCGTATCATTAGCGTTTTGTGTAATAACCCGTTTTACGAGAGAAGGATCCTCATGTTCACGTCTTACCTTGCACCCCTGGCCGGGGTGCTGGCCTTCACCCTTGCCTGCATCACGCCCGCCCAGGCCCGGGACGATGGCACCGACCACTCTGTCACCCTGGAAAAGGTCGTGCAGACCTTCACCGTGCAGACCGACGGCAGCTTCCAGGTGGCGGTCGAGTCGATCTCGCGCATCAACGAAGAGCGGGCCATCCGGGCCAAGGCCCAGCAGCCGTTGAGCTACAACCGCTCGTACGAAACCCTGGAGGTCGACGAAGCCTTCACCCAGAAGCCCGATGGGCGCAAGGTGATGGTCGATGCCTCGCAGATCAAGGAGCAGCAGGAACAGGCGTCCACCTACGCGCCAATGTTCCAGGACTCCCGGGTCAAGGTGGTGATCTTCCCGGAAGTCGCCGTCGGCGATCGCCTGGTGCTGCGTTACAAGCGCCATCGCAACACAGCGCTGTTCCCCGGCCACTTCGAGGACCTCACCGGCCCGGATTTCCACCCCGTGGAGCAGTTCTCGCTGATCTACGACCTGCCGGCGGATCTGCCGCTGTACGCTGATGCCCGTGGCTTCAAGGCGTCCTCGCCCAAGGCCGGCAAGGGCCGCAAGGTCTACCGCTGGGACTTCGTGCCCGCCGACAGGGCCAGGATCGAGGCGAGCGCCGTGTCCTACCTGGACTATGGCCAGTACCTCGCGGTGTCGACCTTCAAGGATTACGCTGGGCTTGCCGCCAGCTACCAGGCGCGCGCCGGCGTGGAAGTGACGCCGGCCATCGCCGCACTGGCCGAGCAGTTGACGGCGAACCTGCCCGATGCCCGGGCCAAGGCGCTCAAGCTCAGCGACTGGGTACGTGAGAACATCCGCTACGTAGCGGTCTATGTCGGTGCCGGCGGGGTGGTTCCGCATTCGGCGCAGAGCGTGCTGGACAACCGCTATGGCGACTGCAAGGACCATGTCGCCCTGCTCGAGGCGTTGCTCAAGGCCGCGGCCATCGAAAGCTCGCCTGCCCTGATCAACCTCGGCAATGCCTACCACCTGCCCAAGGTGCCGACCCTGGGCGTGCTCAACCATGTGTTGACCTACGTACCGAGCCTGGACCTGTACCTGGACTCGACCGACCCGTCGGTGGCCGCCGGCTACCTGCCGCTGATGGATCTGGACAAGACGACGCTGCTGACCGCCTCGGGCGAATTCGGCAAGACCCCGGCCTCGCAGTTCGGCAAGCAGGTCGGTGAGATGCTGTTCAAGGTCAAGGGCACGGGCGCCGCGGACTTCACCGGCGCTTCGACGATCGAGGGTTGGGCCAGCGAGGTCAACCGCTATGGCGCCAAGTCGATGAAACCGGCAGATCTCGACCGTATGGTCGAGCAGGTGCTCAATGCCTACGGGCAGCGGGGCAGCGGCAAGATCCTGATCCAGCCATCGGTGGCGCCGGAGCACTTCCACAGCCAGGTCCAGGGCCATACCGAGAACCTGGTGAACCTGCCAGGGCCAGTGGGGCTTCCAGCACTGAGCAGCCTGGTCGGTGGCATCTCGCAGATGGTCTATGGTTTTGCCGCCGAAAACGAACGCACCCAGGGCTTCGTCTGCATTTCCAACGAAACGGTGGAGAAGTCGCGCTTCGAGTTCCCTGCCGAAGTCACCGTCCTGGCGACGCCCAAGGCCGTTGCCGTGAAGGAAGGCAGCTTCGACTACAGTGCCCGTTACACGCGCGATGGCAATGCCGTGGTGGTCGAGCGGCGCATGCAGTTCAAGCATCCGAAGGCGGTGTGCACGCCTGAAGAGTTCAAGGCGATGAAGCCAGTCATTGAAACCATGGTCAGGGACCTGCAAGGCCAGATCATCGTGCAGGGCTGAGGCCCGGAAACGCAAAAGCCCCGCCAGAGCGATCTGAGCGGGGCTTTTGTTTGCCGCCATCGGTGAAAACACACGGGTGGCAGCGCGAAGTCATGGCGCACTCGGCGGGATTCGAACCCACGACCCCTGCCTTCGGAGGGCAGTACTCTATCCAGCTGAGCTACGAGTGCAACGGGGCGCATGATACCCATCTGCGTTGGTGGCGTCCATCGCCTTGATATGAGGGTGTTTTTCCAAAGCTACCCATCGCGGGTCAAGCCCGCCCCCACGCAGTAGCACCGTCAATCTATTCATATGCAATATCGGTATTTCTCATAGCCGACTTATGCCCGTTATCTTCTGGTCACAACTTGTTATAACAAGTCAGCCGACAGAGAAGACCATGGCCGAATTGCTCCCGCTGTCTCCCGTACCGCTCTACACCCAGCTCAAGGAACTGCTACGCGAGCGCATCCTCGACGGCAGCTACCCACCGCACAGCCGCATGCCCTCGGAAAACGAGCTGGGCAAGGCCTTCGACGTCAGCCGCATCACCGTGCGTCAGGCCCTGGGCGACCTGCAGAAGGAAGGGCTGATCTTCAAGATCCATGGCAAGGGCACCTTTGTCGCCAAGCCCAAGGCGTTCCAGAACGTCAGCACCCTGCAGGGCCTGGCCGAGTCGATGACGCAGATGGGCTACGAAGTGCTCAACCGCCTGCGCAGTTTCCGCCATGTGCCGGCCAGTGCATTGGTCGCGCAGCGGCTGCAGGTCGAGGAGGGCAGCCTGGTTACCGAAATCCGCCGCGTGCGCCTGATCAACCGTGAGCCGGTGTCGCTGGAAATCACCTGGCTGCCCCAGGCGGTCGGCGAGAAGCTGGAGAAGGCCGACCTGGTTACCCGCGACATCTTCCTGTTGCTGGAAAACGACTGCGGCATCGCCCTTGGCCATGCGGACCTTGCCATCGACGCGGTGCTCGCCGACAGCGACCTGACCCAGGCCCTGGAGGTGGAAGAGGGCGCGCCGATCATGCGTATCGAGCGCCTCACCCACACCGCCGACGGCGCCCCGTTGGACTTCGAACACCTTTATTACCGTGGCGACGCGTTCCAGTACCGCCTGCGCATCGACCGCCAGAAGGGAGGCAAGGCATGAGCATCCAGACCCAGGATTATGACATCGTCGTCATCGGCGGTGGCACCGCCGGGCCCATGGCCGCGATCAAGGCCAAGGAGCAGGACAAGACCCTGCGCGTGCTGTTGCTGGACAAGGCCAACGTCAAGCGCAGCGGCGCCATCAGCATGGGCATGGATGGCCTGAACAATGCCATCATCCCCGGGCATGCCACGCCCGAGCAGTACACCAAGGAAATCACCGTCGCCAACGACGGCATCGTCAACCAGGCCGCGGTGCATGCCTACGCCACCAAGAGTTTCGAGACCATCGAGCAGCTCGACCGCTGGGGCGTGAAGTTCGAGAAGGACGAAACAGGCGACTACGCGGTGAAGAAGGTCCACCACATGGGCGCTTATGTGCTGCCCATGCCCGAGGGCCACGACATCAAGAAGGTGCTGTACCGCCAGCTCAAGCGCGCCCGGGTGGAGATCAGCAACCGCATGGTCTGCACCCGCGTGCTGCTCGATAGCGAAGGCGCCGCCGCCGGTGTACTGGGCTTTGACTGCCGCTCGGGCGAGTTCCGGGTGATCCGCGCCAAGGCGGTTGTCCTTGCCTGCGGCGCCGCCGGGCGCCTGGGCCTGCCCTCGTCGGGCTACCTGATGGGCACCTACGAAAACCCCACCAATGCCGGCGACGGTTACGCCATGGCCTACCATGCCGGGGCGGAACTGGCCAACCTGGAGTGCTTCCAGATCAACCCGCTGATCAAGGACTACAACGGCCCGGCCTGCGCCTACGTCACCGGCCCCCTGGGCGGCTACACCGCCAACAGCAAGGGCGAGCGCTTCATCGAGTGCGACTACTGGAGCGGGCAGATGATGTGGGAGTTCCACCAGGAGCTCGAAGGCGGCAACGGCCCGGTGTTCCTCAAGCTCGACCACCTGGCCGAGGAAACCATCCAGAACATCGAGGAAATCCTGCACAGCAACGAGCGCCCCAGCCGTGGCCAGTTCCACGCCGGGCGTGGCACCGACTACCGCCAGCACATGGTCGAGATGCATATCTCCGAGATCGGCTTCTGCTCCGGGCATTCGGCTTCGGGGGTGTGGGTCAACGAAAAGGCCGAGACCAGCGTCAAGGGCCTGTACGCCGCCGGCGACATGGCCGCGGTACCGCACAACTACATGCTCGGCGCGTTCACCTATGGCTGGTTCGCCGGGGTGAATGCCGCGCAGTATGTGGCCGGGCGTGAGTACGCCGAGGTCGACACGCAGCAGGTCGAACGCGAACAGGCGCGGGTGTTCGCGCCCTTGCAGCGTGAGCACGGCCTGCCGCCGGCCCAGGTCGAGTACAAGCTACGGCGCATGGTCAACGACTACCTGCAGCCGCCCAAGGTGACCAAGAAGATGGAAATCGGCCTGGCGCGCTTCGCCGAAATCGAACGCGATCTTGAGCAGATGAAGGCCAACAACCCCCATGAGCTGATGCGTGCCATGGAAGTTGCGGTCATCCGCGACTGCGCCGAGATGGCCGCGCGCGCTTCGTTGTTCCGCAAGGAGAGCCGCTGGGGGCTGTACCACCACCGGGTTGATTTCCCCGAGCGCAATGATGGCGAGTGGTTCGTGCATTGCCATCTGAAGAAGGGCGAGGACGGTGGGATGACCAGCTTCAAGAAAGCGGTGGAGCCGTACCTGATCCCGCTGGATGCCGAGGAACAGACCGCGTACGACCGGCTGCGGGTGAAGGCTGACGCGGCGTGAATGGGGCCGCTGTGCGGCCCTTTCGCCGGCAAGCCGGCTCCCACAGGGTGGGCATAGCGCTTTTGTGGGAGCTGGCTTGCCAGCGATAGGGCCAGCAGCCCCGGCGATGAACCATAAAGAGGGCCAAAGGCCCCAAGGACCCCGTGAACATGGCCTACCAACCCCAGGAAATCTTCTTTCGCAGCAGCGCCCCGGTGACTATCGATGAAGACAAATGCATCGCCGAAAAAGGCTGCACGGTCTGCGTCGAGGTGTGCCCCATGGACCTGTTGGCCATCAACCCGGCCACGCAGAAGGCCTACATGGCCTTCGACGAATGCTGGTACTGCATGCCCTGCGAGAAGGACTGCCCCACCGGCGCGGTGAAGGTCGATATCCCGTACCTGCTGCGCTGAACCCGAACCCCCGCCATCCGGCCGAACCACCGGACGCCCACCTGCAATGCCCCTCGTTTCCCACCACCCCAGCCCGGTGGCGGAGACGACTCCAATACTCAAAACGATTCGAGGGGAAACACCCATGCGCCTTGTAGCAACCGTGGCCGGCCTTGCGCTGGCAATCACCGGCCTGAACGCCAGCGCCGAAACCATCCGTATCGCCATCGGCACCCAGGACACCACCATCAACTGCGCCACCGGCGGCCTGTTGATCCGCGAGCTGGGCTTGCTCGACAAATACCTGCCCCATGACGGCAAGTACAAGGACGCCCAGTACCAGGTCGAGTGGAAGAACTTCACCAGCGGCGCGCCGCTGACCAACGAGATGGTCGCCGGCAAGCTCGACTTTGGCGCCATGGCCGACTTCCCCGGCTCGTTCAACGGCGTCGCCCACCTCGACGCCGGCAAGCGCAGCCTGTTCATCAGCGTGCTGTCCGGCAGCGTGCACGGCAGCGGTAACGGCATCGTGGTGCCGGCCGCCTCCAGCGTGCAGTCGCTGGCCGAGCTCAAGGGCAAGACCATCTCAGTGCCGTTCGCCTCCACCGCCCACGGCATGCTGCTGCGCGCGGTCGCCGCCCAAGGCTGGGACCCGCAGAAGGACGTCAAGATCATTGCCCAGGCTCCGGAGATCGCCGGTTCCGCCCTGCGCAGCAACCGCATCGAGGCCCACGCCGACTTCGTGCCTTTTGCCGAGCTGTTCCCCAACCGCGGCTTCGCCCGCAAGATCTACGATGGCGCCCAGGCCAACGCGCCGACCTTCCATGGCGCGCTGGTGGACGCCGACTACGCGAAAAAGTACCCGGAAGTGGTCACCGCCTACCTGCGTGCCAGCCTGGAAGCCGACCGCCTGCTCGCCGCCGAGCCCGAGAAGTACAGCGAGCTGATCGAGAAAGTCACCGGCATCGAAGCCGAGGTGAACTACCTGTTCCACGGCCCGCTCGGCCTGCAGACCCGCGACCTCACCTGGAAGCCCGAGTACCGCCAGGCCGTGGCCACCTCCATCGACACCCTCAAGTTGCTGAAGAAGACCGACCGGGGCCTGGACACCGCGCAGTTCATCGATGACCAGTACATCCGCAGCGCCTACAAGCAGGCCGGGCAGGACTACGACAAGGCCCTGAAAAACTACGACCCGCTGCCACTCAAGGCCAATGATGCCGCGACCGGCAAGCCCATCACCGACTTCAGCCGCCTGGCGCAAATCTGGGTACGCGGCGAGGACAAGGTGCGCCACTACGCCTCCCCGGAAGCCGCGCTCAGCGCCCTGGCCCAGCTGGAACAGGAGGGCAAGGATATCCGCGCGATCTACGCCCAGGCCGCCGACAGCGGCATCAAGCTGCTGGCCAACCAGGCCTGGTTCGTGCGCAACGGCCAGGGCCAGCTGGCGGCTTTCCTGCTCAAGGACCAGGCCGAGCAGTACGCCAAGGCCCATGGCGGCGAAGCGCTGGACTTCGTGCAGGCCAACCAGAAGCTGCTGGCCCAGCGCTGATCGGGAGCCGCCGCCATGACCCGTGACCTTGCGCGCTGGCCCCTGCGCCTGGCGTCGCTGCTGGCCTGCCTGCTGTTCTGGCAGCTGGCCGCGAGCCACAAGCTGGACCTGCTGCTGTTCACCTTCACCTACGTGCCCACGCCCGGCGCGGTGCTCGACGCCGCCTGGCAACTGCTGGCCTCCAACGCCCTGCTGGCGCACCTGGGCAGCAGCCTGGCGCGGGTGTTCGCCGGCTACGGCGTGGCGGCGCTGCTGGGGGTGAGCCTGGGCCTGTTGATCGGTCGCTCGAAGTGGCTGGAGGACACGCTGATGCCGCCGCTGGAAGTGTTGCGGCCGATCCCGGCGGTGGCCTGGATCCCGCTGGCGATCCTGATGTTCCCCTCCTCGGAGCTGTCGATGGTGTTCATCACCTTCACCGGTGCGCTGTTCCCGATCCTGCTCAATACCGTGCACGGCGTCGAGGCGATCGACCCGCGCCTGGTGGCCTCGGCGCGCAGCCTGGGCGCCGGGCGCTGGGCGATCCTGCGCGAAGTGGTGCTGCCGGGCGCGCTGCCGAGCATCGTCACGGGGCTGGCCATCGGCATGGGCACCTCGTGGTTCTGCCTGGTGACCGCCGAGATGATCGCCGGGCAGTTCGGTATCGGTTACTACACCTGGGAGTCCTACACCTTGCAGAACTACCCCGACATCATCGTCGGCATGCTGCTGATCGGCGTGCTGGGCATGGGCAGCAGCGTGCTGGTCAAGCGCCTTGGCGCGCTGGCCACGCCCTGGATACGGAGGAGCGCGTGATGAGCAGTTATCAACCGGTGCCCGGGCGTATCGAGGCGCAGGGTTTGTCGATTCGCCTGGGCCATGGGCGTGATGAGTTCGAAGCGGTGCAGGCGCTGGACTTTGCCATCGCCCCGGGCGAGTTCGTGTGCATCCTCGGGCCGTCCGGCTGCGGCAAGTCCACGTTGCTCGGCGCACTGGCCGGGCACCTGACGCCGGCCGGCGGCCAGTTGTTGGTGGACGGGCAAGCGGTCGACGGCCCTTCGCCGCAACGCGGCATGGTGTTCCAGCATCACACGCTGCTGCCTTGGCTCCGCGTGCTCGACAACGTGGCCTTCGGCTTGAAGATGCAGGGGCTGGGCAAGGCCGAGCGTCGACATCAGGCCGCCGAGATGCTGCAACTGGTCGGCCTGGGTGATTTCGCCCAACGCTGGCCCAGTCAGTTGTCCGGCGGCATGCAGCAACGCGCCGAGATCGCTCGGGTACTGATCAACCGCCCGCGCCTGCTGCTGATGGACGAGCCCTTCGGCGCCCTCGATGCGCAGACCCGCGCACGCATGCAGGAATTATTGCTGGATATCTGGGCGCGCATCCGCACCACCGTGGTGTTCGTCACCCACGACATCGACGAAGCGTTGTTCCTGGCCGACCGCATCCTGGTGATGAGCCCGCGCCCCGGCCGCTTCATCGAAGACCTGCGCCTGGACTTCGCCCGCCCGCGGCGAGCGAGCCTGCTGACCAGCCCCGCATTCACCCACCTCAAACGCCATTGCCTGGCGTTGCTGCGCCATGAAGAAGGACGCGAACTGCCGCGCCTGACACCCTTGGGCCTGCCCGACACCGACCATCCTCCGCTGCGGATTGCGCTATGACTGAACGAATCACGGACAACCCCGACATCATCGAACTGCTGCCACGCCTGAACGCCCTTGATGCCGGCGTGCGACGCATCGCCTTGATCGAACTGGCCGACCTGGAAGACCCGGACGGCCTGCCTTGGCTCACCGATGCGCTGTTGGTCGACGCCAATGCTGATGTGCGCGCCGAAGCCGCGCGCTTGCTCGAAGCCTGGGAGGCGCCGGAAGTGGTGCAGGGCCTGTGCGCCGCATTGGCCGACCCCGCCGAGCCGGTGCGCCTGGCGGCCGCCCAGAGCCTCAGTGAGCTCAAGACCCAGGAGGCGGGGCAACTGATCCTGCCCTGGGCCAGCCATGCCGATGCCTTCGTGCGGGCCAGCGCCTTGCGCGCCCTGCGCGAGCTGCGCCTGGAGGACGCCGCTGTGCCTGCGTTGCAGGCGTTGGCGGATGTGGATGCCGGTGTGCGCCGCGAAGCGGTGGGCATCCTCGGCTGGCTCAAGCATGCGCCGGCCTTGCCCGCGCTGGCGCAACTGGCGGCCAACGAGCCGGATACCGACGTGCGCCGCGCCGCCATTGGTGCGCTGGGCTTGGCCCGGGATGCCGGTGTGCTGCCGGCGCTTATCGGCGCCCTGGCCGACGAGGCCTGGCAGGTGCGTGAAGAGGCGGCGACCACCCTGGGCAAGGTCGGCCAGGCTGCAGCGGGCCAGGCCTTGATCGCGGCGCTCGGCGACAGCTATTGGCAGGTCCGCTTGCGCGCGGCGCGGGCCTTGGGCCGGCTGCGCCATGCTGCCGCGTTGGATGGGCTGGCGCAATTGCTGGGCCATGGCATCGCCAACCTGCGCAAGGAAGCCGCACTGGCGCTGGGCGAGCTGGGTGAAGCCCGGGCATTGCCGGCGTTGCAGGCGGCCGAGGCCGACAGCGACCCGGAAGTGCGCAAGGCCGTGCGCATTGCCTTGGCGCAATTGCAAGGGGCGGTGTGATGGGCGCGCCCAGCGCCTTGCGCAACCACCGCGAACGCGGTGAGCTGCTGGTGCAGTGGGGTGAGGCTGAGCAGTTGATCAGCCACGCCCGGCTGCGCGGTGCCTGCCCATGTTCACAGTGCCGGGCAGCACGGTTGAAGGGTGCGATTTTGCTGGTGGGCGAGGATGTGCGGGTGGCGCGGATCGAGGTCCAGGGGTATGGGGTGCAGCTGGTGTTCAGCGATGGGCATGAGCGGGGGATTTATCCCTGGGACTACCTGCGCAGTCTCGGTTGACCGCACCGGCCTCATCGCCGGCAAGCCGGCTCCCACAAAAGCAAGGCAATACCCTGTGGGAGCCGGCTTGCCGGCGATGAGGCCGGTACAGGCAACCCACCCCTAGAGCGCAATCAACTCCGGCCGCAACCCCTCAACCCTATGCACCACCGGCCGCAGATAGCCGCCATCCCCGGTAATCTGGTGCAGCACCTTCTCGCGCAAGCCATGCAGTGCCACCCCGGTGCGTTGGCGCGGATGCGACAGCCCAACTTCCACCACCGCCTTGATCCGCCCCGGCCGCGGTTCCAGCACCACCACCCGGTCGGCCAGGTAGGTTGCCTCTTCGGCATCGTGGGTCACCAGCAGAACGGTCACCCCAGAACGCTCACGTATTGCCAGTAACTCGTCCTGCAACTGCTGGCGGGTCAGTGCATCCAGGGCGCCGAACGGTTCGTCGAGCAGCAGGATGCGCGGGCTGGCCACCAGCCCCCGGGCGATCGCCACGCGTTGGGCCATGCCACCGGAGAGCTGGTGCGGGTAGGCCGATTCGAAACCGACCAGCC
The DNA here is from genome assembly GCF_054062095.1 of Pseudomonas sp. TE6288. Classification (NCBI taxonomy): domain Bacteria; kingdom Pseudomonadati; phylum Pseudomonadota; class Gammaproteobacteria; order Pseudomonadales; family Pseudomonadaceae; genus Pseudomonas; species Pseudomonas sp. TE6288. The sequence continues at coordinate 78,455 of NZ_JBSSEW010000002.1, read as the reverse complement.
CCACCAGGTGCACGAATTCATGCACCCGACGGGCGCGCTCGCCCTGGGTGAGTTTGTCGTTGACCAGGCCCAGGCCGATGTTCTGCGCCACCGTCAGCCAGGGAAACAGGCGGTGCTCCTGGAACACGATGCCGCGTTCACCGCCGATGCCGTTGACCGGCTGGCCATCGACGCGGATCTGGCCGCTGTAGTCGTTGTCCAGGCCCACCAGCAGGCGCAGCAGGGTGGACTTGCCGCAGCCCGACGAGCCGACGATGGCGATGAATTCGCCCTGTTCGATCGACAGGTCGAAGTCGCGAATGGCTTCGAACGGCTGACCGTCGACGCTGAAGGTCTTGCCGACTTTCTCGAAGCTGACCAGCGGCGGTGTGGCATCAGCTTGGTTGGCCGCGTGCAGGGCCGGGGTGATGAAAGCGTTCATGCGGATCTCCAGCGCGTGGCGCGTGATTCAAGGCGTTGGCCGAGGTGGCCGAGCAGGGCGCCGACCAGGCCGATCAGGACCATGGCAGCCATCACCTGGTCCATGCGGAACAATTGCTGGGCGCCGATCATCAGACTGGCGATGCCGCCGTCCGAGGGCATGAAGTACTCGGCGCCGATAGTGCCGAGCCAGGCATAGATCAGCGACAGGCGCAGCCCGGCGAAGATCGCCGGGGCGGCGCCGGGCAACACCAGCAGACGCAGCCGGTGCGGCAGGTCCAGGCGCAGGGCCTGCGCCGCCTCGCCCAGCTGTGGCGGGAGGCTGGCGATGCCGCGTTGGGTGGCGATCAGCATCGGGAAGAACGCCGCCAGTGCGACGAACACCAGCTTGGCGCCTTCACCCAAGCCGAACCAGGCGGTCAGCAGCGGCACCCAGGCGAACAGCGCCACCTGGCGCAACGCCGACAGGCTCGGGCCGAGCAAGCGCTCGGCGTTGGTTGACAGGCCCAGCAGCAGGCCCAGGGCGAACCCCGCGCCACCGCCGATCAACAGACCGACCAGGGTGCGTTGCAGGCTCAGGCGCAGGGCCTCGGGTAACGAACCGTCGAGCAGGCCTGCGTACAGGCTGCGCAGCACATCCAGCGGTGAAGAGAGGATGTTGGCATCGACCCAGCCAAGGCTGTTGGCGGCCTGCCACAGCAGCAACAGCCCCGCAGGCAGCAGCAGGCTTTGCCAGCCCCGTGGCACCTGGCCGCGCAACTGCTCGCCAGTGGCCGGTTGCGGCCAGTGCAACAGGCTGCGTTCCAGGCGCGAGAAGCCGCGATCCATCAGTGCGCCGACCAGGCCGATCAGCAGGATGCAGAGGAACACCAGGTCGAGCATGAACAACTGCCGCCCCCAGACCATCAGGTAGCCGATGCCTTCGCTGGAGGCCAGCAGTTCCACAGCCAGCAGCGAGGTCCAGCCAGTGGCCAAGGCCAGTCGCACACCGGCGAGAAACGCCGGCAGCGCGGCGGGCAGCAACAGGCGCAGGAACAGCAGGTGAGAGGGCAGGCGCAGGACGGCGGCGGCCTCGCGCAGCTTGGGCTGGGCGTCGCGCACGCCGACCAGGGTGTGCAGCGTGACCGGCACCACCACCGCCTTGACCAGCACTACCAGTTTGAGCAGCTCGCCGATGCCGAAGAACAGCATGAACAGCGGGATCCAGGCCAGTGTGGGGATTTGCGCCAGGGCGACGAAGGTGGGCAGCACCAGAGTCTGCGTCCGTCGCGACCCGCCCAGCCAAGTGCCCAGCAGCAGGCCGCTGGCGACTCCTGCCAGCAGCCCCCAGATCAGGCGCTGCAGACTTATCCACAGGTGGCCCCAGAGTTCGCCGGAGCCGAACTCCAGCGCACTCTGCCAGACCAGCGCGGGGGCGGGCAGGATCTGTTCGCTCATCCAGTGCTCCCGGCTGGCGACGACCCACAAGGCCGCCACCGCCAACGGCACGATCCACGGCAGATAGGAGCGGCCTTGCGTCGCGAAAGGGCCGCTCAGCGGCCGCCACAGGCGCCGCAGACTTGCGCTCAAGACTTCGCTCATCGGGGCATCTCCCAAACCGTTCCTTGTTTATTCATTTATGGAATTAAAAATTCACATAAATAGTATTCAAGAGATAAGAGCATGCGGTCGGTGCATGCGAAAGCCCCGTCCCGTTGCGTTTTCCTCATATTTTCCATGCGTTTCCTGCAAGCCCGTCGCAGGCCCGCATGGCGCCTGGTTTATGTCTTCTGGTTACTAAAAAATGAAGTTTTGATCTTTGTAGGTTCTAACCGGACCTGCCTAGCTTCTGGCCCATAGCGCCGGCCATCGCCGGTGGCAGCCTGCCAAGGAGCCTTGCCATGAAAACCACCTTCCGCCACCTGCTCAGCCCGTTGCTCGCCGCCTTGTTGAGTGCCGTGCCCGTGGCAGCGCATGCCGCCCAGCCGGATGTGATCCGTATCGCCGTGCCCGACCTCAGCGCTGGCAGCAAGCCCAGTGCCGGCGGCGTGGTGGATGTGCTGCGCGATCAGCAACTGCTGGAGAAGGAGTTTGCCAAGGACGGCATCCGCATCGACTGGCGCTTCTTCAAGGGCGCAGGCCCCGTGGTCAACGAAGCGTTGGCCAACGGCCAGGCGGACTTCGCCTACCTGGGCGACCTGGCCGCGATCATCGGCAAGGCCAGCGGCCTCGACACCCGCGTGTTGTCGGCTGGGGTGCGCGGTGTGAAGAGCTACCTCGGCGTAGTTCCGGGCTCGGGCATCCACAGCCTGCAGGATCTCAAGGGCAAGCGCGTGGCAGTGTTCCGCGGCACCGCCAACCAGCTGTCGTTCGCCAGTGCCCTGGCCAGCCAGGGGCTGTCCGAGCGTGAGCTGAAAGTCATCAACCTCGACTTCAACGCCGCCAATGCCGCCCTGGCCGCCAAGCAGATCGACGCCACCTGGGGCCTGTCCAACCTGCTGTCGCTGCGCGAGCGGGGCTTGGTCGAGTTGCCGGTCAACTCACGCAACCTGCAAGGGGCCGGCAGTACTCAAGCGGTGCTGCTCGGCACCGGCGCGTTCATTCGCCAGTACCCCGACCTGGTGCAGCGCCTGGTCAACGCCCAGGAACAGGCGGCGAAGTGGCTGCGCGACGAGCGCAATCGCGAAGCCTACGTGGACCTGGTGGCCAATACCGCCAACTGGCCAAAGTCGATCCTGCGCGACGACCTGGCCGAGGAAAACCTTGCCGAATACTTCGACCCACGCCTGGACGCTGGCTTCGTCGGCCTGCTGCAACAGGGCGTCGACCTGGCCACCAAGGAGCGCCTGATCCGCCGTGGCTTCCAGGTAACCGACTGGATCGAACCACGCTTCATCGACCACGCCCTGCAACAGGACCAGGCCACCCAGGCCGCCCGCTGACCCGACAACAACCCTGAGGAGCACGACCATGAGCAACGCCGCACTGGCCACCGCGCCGCAAACCCTCGAACTCGACATCCACCCCGTTGCCGGGCGCATCGGCGCCGAGATCCGCAACATCAAGCTGTCTGCCGACCTCGACCCGACCACCGTCGACGCCATCCAGGCGGCGCTGGTGCAGTACAAGGTGATCTTCTTCCGAGGCCAGGAGCATCTGGATGACGTAGGGCAGGAAGCCTTCGCCCAACGGCTCGGCGACCCCATCGCCCACCCCACGGTGCCCGTGGTCGATGGCACCAGCTACCTGCTCCAGCTCGATGGCGCCGAGGGGCAGCGGGCCAACTCCTGGCACACCGACGTGACCTTCGTCGATGCCTATCCCAAGGCCTCGATCCTGCGCAGCGTGGTGGCGCCGGCCTCCGGTGGCGACACGGTGTGGGCCAACACCGCCGCGGCCTACCAGGAACTGCCCGAACCGCTGCGCGCCCTGGCCGACCAGCTGTGGGCGGTGCACAGCAACGAGTACGACTACGCCAGTGCGAAACCTGATGTCGATCCGGCCAAGCTGGAGCGCTATCGCAAGGTGTTCACTTCGACGGTGTACGAGACCGAGCACCCGGTGGTGCGCGTGCATCCGGTCAGTGGCGAGCGTGTGTTGCAACTGGGGCATTTCGTCAAACGTATCAAGGGTTATTCGCTGGCCGACTCGCAGCATCTGTTCGCGGTGCTGCAGGGGCATGTGACACGCCTGGAAAACACCGTGCGCTGGCGCTGGCAGGCCGGGGACGTGGCGATCTGGGACAACCGCGCGACCCAGCACTATGCGGTGGATGACTACGGTACGCAGCCGCGCATCGTGCGTCGGGTGACCCTGGCCGGCGAGGTGCCGGTGGGCGTGGATGGGCAACTGAGCCGGACCACGCGCAAGGGCTGAGACCGTTGGGGCCGCAAAGCGGCCCCTGTTCGCTACAACTCGACGTCACAGGCCACCAACTGCCTCACCAATCCCTGCGCCAGCGCCGACAAGCCATACCCCACCCGGCTCACCACCCCATAGCGGGTGTAGAACGCCTCTTCCTGTTCCGGTGCCAGGTCCGCCAGCTTGAGCGCCACCAACCCTTCGTAAGGTCGCAGGTTCGCGCTGCAGGCGATGCCGATGGTGTCCGAGTGCTGCACCACATTGAGCAGCGCATAGCCATGCTCGCATTCCACGCTGGGCAGGAAGTCCTGCCGCCCACTGAGGTCGCTGAGGATCTTGCGGATGTTCGGCGGGCGGAAGGTGGTCGCCAGCGGATAGTCGAACAGGTCCTGCGCGCGCACTTCGCCACGCTCGGTCAGTGGATGCCCGGCGCGGCAGCAGAAGTGCCAGCGTTGGGGCGTGAGCTTGTGCACCTGGTAATCCGGGTCGGCTTCGAACTGGCGGGTGTCGGCGACGAAGAACTCGATCTCCTCGGCGATCAGCCGGCGGTTCAAGGCCTGCCAATTGTCCACCTGGAAGCAGGTGCGCGCCGCCGGGTACTCGGCGATGAAGCGTGCAACCGCCCGCGGCACCAGCCCGCCGGCGGGCGCCGGCCCCGAACCAAAGCGCACCACGCCGGTGGTGGCGCCATTGAACTGATTGATCTCGTTGACCAGGTTGTGCGCCCCATGCACCAGGCGCCGCGAATGCTCCAGCACCAGCAGGCCCTGGCGGGTCGGCGCCAGTTCCTTGCTGGCGCGGTCGACCAGGCGGCAGCCGACGTTGTGCTCCAGCGTCTGGATGCTGCGGCTGAAAGCCGATTGCGAAAGGTTCACCGCAGCCGCCGCAGCGACGAAGCTGCGGTGCTCGACAAGGGCGATGAAGTGGCGGAGCTGGCGCAGGTCGATATGCATTTTCTACATGGAAACTTTCGGTGGAATGCAATTGCTGGGAAGGGTTGGGAACCTTATAAAGGGAGTCTCTTATTCCACAAAATATGAATTACAAATATTTATATTTCTTAAAAGAATATAAGCCAGCCTGACCGCGATTCGGTTCCGCCAACGGAAATGCTCGCCTGGGCCCTTGCCTCAAGGAGCATCTGCATGTCCCGACTTTCCCGTTGGCCCGCGCGCGCCTCGTTGTTCGCCCTGCAACCCCTGGCGGCTGGAGTGCTGCTGGCCGCTTCCGGCAGCAGCTTTGCCGATGAGCCCAACGCCGCCCCAGCCGTGACGCAGGAAGCCCAGCTCGGCACCGTCACCGTCAATGCCCGGCGACGCGAAGAGACCGCGCAGAGCGTGCCCACGCCGATCAGCGTGCTGGGCAGCGAAGCCCTCGAGACCCAGCGCATCTACCGCGTGCAGGATTTGCAGCAACTGGTGCCGAGCACCAACGTCGCCTATGTGCACGCCCGCCAATCGAGCATCTCCATCCGCGGCCTGGGCAACAACCCGGCCAGCGATGGCCTGGAAGGCAGCGTCGGGATCTACCTCGACAACGTCTACCTCGGCCGCCCGGGCATGGCGGTGTTCGACCTGCTCGATGTCGAGCAGCTGGAAATGCTGCGTGGCCCGCAGGGGACGCTGTTCGGCAAGAACACCACAGCCGGTGTGCTCAACATCACCACGCGCAAGCCGACTTTCCACCAAGAGGGCAGCGTGCAGTCGTCGCTGGGCGAGGATGGCTACTGGCAGACCCAGGGCAGTTTCTCCGGTCCTTTGACCGACACCCTCGCCGGGCGCATCAGTGCTTACCACACCGAGGACGACGGCTATGTGAAGAACGTCTACAACGGACATGACCTCAACGGCGGCAAACGCCAGGGCTTTCGCACCCAGTTGCTGTTCAAGCCCAGCGAAACCTTCAACCTGCGCTGGATCGGCGAATACAACGAAGAAAACTCCGACAACGGTATCCTCAGCCTCTACAGCACCGGCCCGACCATCAATGGCGTGAACCGCTACGAGAGCCTGGCCGCCCAGGCCGGCGCAACCCTGGTGTCGGGCAAGGACCGCAAGGTCAACTTCGACGCCGACCAGATGGTCAAGGTGTTCCAGGGTGGAACCTCGGTGGAAGCCAACTGGACCTTGCCCAACGACTTCACCCTTACCTCGATCACCGCCTACCGCTGGTGGGACTTCACGCCGCGCAACGACGACGGCCTCAACGTGCCGGTGTTCCACAGCGCCGGGGTCTCGGTGCGCGACAAGCAGTACTCCCAGGAAATCCGCCTGGCTTCGCCCACCGGCGGCTTCTTCGACTATGTGCTCGGCGCCTATTACTTCAAGCAGGATCTGGACAACAAATCGTTCACCTACAACGGACCGCAAGCCGACATCTGGAACCTGACCCCGGCTGGCGCCCTGGCCAACGTCACCACAATCGGCAACGGCCACATCGATACCGATAGCTACGCGTTGTTCGCCCAAGGCACCTGGCACCTGACCGAGCGCCTGGATTTCACCGCTGGCGTGCGGGGTACCTACGAAGAGAAAAGCGCCTGGGTGACCCGCGACGCGCCGTCCGGCGGCGCGGCCGTGACCGGTGCGGCGGCCGCGGCGCGCCAGGGCAGGGTGGGCGCCTACGATTCAGGTGACCTCAACCAATACAGCTTCGCCCCGTCCGGGCTGCTCAGCCTGAGCTACCGCTTCAGCGACGCGGTGCTGGGCTATGCCAGCCTGTCCCACGGCGAGAAGTCCGGCGGCGTCAACCTCACCGTCGGCGCCGCGCCACGGCTGGGCACCGACTCGCTACTGGTGGGCACCGAACGCGCCAACAACGCGGAGCTGGGGATCAAGAGCACGCTGCTGGACAACCGCCTGCACCTCAACACCAACCTGTTCTGGACCGAAGTGCATGGCTACCAGGCCAACGTCTATGACGAGGCCAACCGCGTGCAGTACCTGGCCAACGCCGGCAGCGTGCGCTCGCGGGGCCTGGAGTTCGAGGCCACGGCCCTGCCGGTCCGCGGGCTGACCGTGAATTTCAATGGCTCGTGGAACGACGTGCGCTACACCGAGTACGACGACGCACCGTGCCCGCCGGAGGTGAGCCTGGCCAATGCCGCCGCCACTTGCGATCTGTCCGGTCACCAGGTGGTCGGCGCCTCCAAGTACATCGCCAACCTCAACGGCCAGTACAAGTGGCAGCTGACCGAGCGTATCGAGCCCTACGTCACCGCCAGCTACGCCTTCCGCTCCAGGGCCGTCGGCACCATCGACGATTCCGACTACGGCCAGATCCCCAGCTACGCCATCGTCAACCTGTCCACTGGCGTGCGCCTGGACCAGGGCGACGGCGTGCTCGACCTGTCGCTGTGGGTGAAGAACGCCGGCGACAAGACCTACTTCACCAGCCTGTGGAACTCCGCCAACGGCGGCTATGCCGGGGTGCTTGGCACGCCGCGCACCGTGGGCGCCACCGCCCGTTACGACTTCTGAGCACAAGGAGCATTGCCATGAACGCCAAGACCCAACCCCACGACCTGCCCGAAGGCGCCTGCCTCACCGCCAAGGTGCCCGACCGCGACGAAGCCCTGCTCGGCGACGTGGTGGTCAACCCGTATCGCCTGGCGCCGCTGACCGCGATCATCCGCGACGGCGGCCGCAGCCTTGGCGCCGTTCACGTTCGTGTGCTGGGGCGTGGCGAGCGCGGTATCGATATCAGCTACGAGGTGTCCGAACGCTCGTTGTGGACCTACGGTGGCATTCCGGTGTTCGGCCTGTATCCGGACCACGTCAACCAGGTGGAGGTGAGCTACAAGCTCGAGGGTGAGCGCATTCGCGAGCGTTACGAAATCTACGCCCCGGCGGTGCGCCTGCCGGTGGTGGCGAAGCAGACGGCGGCGCTGCCCGAGGTCGAACCGATCAAGGTCGCGCCCGGTTTCGAGCGGCGGCTGTATCTGTTCAATCATCTGCTGGCCGACATCCCCGGTGGCCGGGCCTTCAAGTGGAACGGCCTGGGCGGCGCCGCCGAGTGGGACTCGGTGGGCAACAACTGGATCGGCGACAGCAACGGCGATGTGCGCTGGTACCTCGATATCGAGCAGATCCACGATTCCAACCACCGCGACGGCCTGGGCGGAACCATGGGCTTCCACCAGACCCGCGACGGCAAGCTGATCTGGGGCCAGGGCCAGACCTATTCCAAGTACGACCTGCTTGGCCGGCGTATCTGGCAGCGCAACCTGCCGGACAAGTTCGCCGACTTCTCCCACGAGATCCGCGAGACGCCCAACGGCCCCTACCTGTTGCGGGTCGGCACCAGCGACTACCGCCGCCCGGATGGCAAACGCGTGCGCTCGATCCGCGACCATATCATCGAGGTCAACGAGGCCGGCGACGTGCTCGACTTCTGGGACCTGAACCAGATCCTCGACCCGTACCGCGGCGAGCTGCTGGAAACCCTGGGCAAGGCCGCGATCCAGCTGCCGGACGGCGTGCAGAAACAGGACGAGCGCCTGGCCAACGAGCTGGCCGAAGGCGACCTGCCGTTCGGCGACACTCCCGGCGTCGGTACCGGACGCAACTGGGCCCACGTCAACGCCATCGACTACGACGCCGATGACGACAGCATCATCGTTTCAGCACGGCACCAGGGCGTGGTGAAGATCGGTCGCGACAAGCAGGTGAAGTGGATTCTTGCTGCACCCCAGGGCTGGCCGGCGCACCTGCAGGACAAGGTGCTCAAACCCGTGGGCGAGGGCTTCGAATGGTCCTGGACCCAGCACACCGCCTGGCTGACCGGGCGCGGCACGCTGACCGTGTTCGACAACGGCTGGGGCCGGGACTTCGGCCCGACCAAGCTGGCAGGCAACTACAGCCGGGCGGTGGAGTACAGGATCGACGAGGCCAAGGGCACGGTCGAGCAGGTGTGGCAGTACGGCAAGGAGCGTGGTGACGAGTGGTACAGCCCGATCACCTCGGTGGTGGCGTATCGGGCCGATACCGATACCCAATTCATCTATTCGGCTTCGGTGAACTTCCTCACGCCCGAGAAGCTGACAACCAGTGTGCTCAATGAAGTGCGTCGCGGCACCCAGGAGGTGGCGGTGGAGCTGAAAGTGCACAGCCGCCAGCCGGGCAGCGTGGGCTACCGGGCACTGGTGATCGACCTCGACAAGGCGTTCTGACCCTTCCTTCTGACCGATGGTCTAACCTCTTACGGCCCAATCGCGGGGCAAGCCCGCTCCCACAGGAACCATGCGCTCCTTGTGGGAGCGGGCTTGCCCCGCGATTGGGCCGTTTGCCAGGGGGGTGTTCAACCACTCGTTCTTTTTTTCGAACAGCCTATTGTCCAACCCCCCAGCGCCCGCTTAGCATTCCGTTTGAGATTTCAAACGCTCGGCACCCAGGCGTCGAACACCCTGGTGCACGAATTCCTGACGGCCGCCCCCGCATCGAGGGCGCCTTTTCAACAATCAAAATTCGCAGTAAAGGGAAGCCGACATGCAGCTCAAAGACGCTCAGTTGTTCCGCCAGCAGGCCTTCATCAATGGTGAATGGCTGGATGCGGACAGCGGTCAGACCATCAAGGTGACCAACCCGGCCACCGGCGAAGTGATCGGCAGCGTGCCGAAGATGGGCGCCGCCGAAACCCGCCGCGCCATCGAGGCCGCCGACAAGGCGCTGCCGGCCTGGCGCGCACTGACCGCCAAAGAGCGTGCCGGCAAGCTGCGCCGCTGGTTCGAGCTGATGATCGAGCACCAGGACGACCTGGCCCGCCTGATGACCACCGAGCAGGGCAAGCCACTGGCCGAAGCCAAGGGCGAAATCGCCTATGCCGCCTCGTTCATCGAGTGGTTCGCCGAAGAAGCCAAGCGTGTCTACGGCGACGTCATCCCAGGCCACCAGCCGGACAAGCGCCTGATCGTCATCAAGCAGCCGATCGGCGTCACCGCCGCCATCACCCCGTGGAACTTCCCGGCCGCGATGATCACCCGCAAAGCCGGCCCGGCCCTGGCCGCCGGTTGCACCATGGTGCTCAAGCCCGCTTCGCAGACCCCGTACTCTGCCCTGGCCCTGGTCGAACTGGCCACCCGTGCCGGCATCCCGGCTGGCGTGCTGAGCGTGATCACCGGCAGCGCCGGCGAAGTCGGCTCCGAGCTGACCGGCAACTCCCTGGTGCGCAAGCTGTCCTTCACCGGCTCGACCGAAATTGGTCGCCAGTTGATGGAAGAGTGCGCCAAGGACATCAAGAAAGTTTCCCTGGAGCTGGGCGGCAACGCGCCGTTCATCGTGTTCGACGACGCCGACCTGGACAAGGCGGTCGAGGGCGCGATCATCTCCAAGTACCGCAACAACGGTCAGACCTGCGTCTGCGCCAACCGTATCTACGTGCAGGACGGCGTCTACGATGCGTTCGCCGAGAAGTTGAAAGCCGCCGTGGCCAAGCTGAAGATCGGCAACGGCCTGGAAGAAGGCACCACCACTGGCCCGCTGATCGACGGCAAGGCTGTCGCCAAGGTCCAGGAGCACATCGAGGACGCCGTCGCCAAGGGCGCCAAGGTGCTGTCCGGTGGCAAGCTCATCGAAGGCAACTTCTTCGAGCCGACCATTCTGGTCGACGTGCCGAAAACCGCCGCCGTCGCCAAGGAAGAGACCTTCGGCCCGCTGGCGCCGCTGTTCCGCTTCAAGGACGAGGCCGAAGTCATCGCCATGTCCAACGACACCGAGTTCGGCCTGGCCTCGTACTTCTATGCCCGTGACATGAGCCGCGTGTTCCGCGTCGCCGAGGCCCTGGAGTACGGCATGGTCGGCATCAACACCGGCCTGATCTCCAACGAAGTCGCGCCGTTTGGCGGCATCAAGGCGTCGGGCCTGGGCCGCGAAGGTTCCAAGTACGGCATCGAGGACTACCTCGAGATCAAATACCTGTGCATCAGCGTCTGATCGCCAGGTAAACGCTTTTACCTCTGCCAGCGGGGCGCGAGAGCGACGTCTCGCTGGCCTTTTTGACATAGCGGTACCCGGTGGCCAGGGCATGTGTGACAGTCGATCAACGAATACTGTGCACGCCTGCGTCCAGCCACCCCCGAATAAAAGCGCCGCAGAACCGGCGCAATTGAGGGCACTATGAGCAAGACCAACGAATCCCTGATGCAACGTCGTGTCGCCGCCGTCCCACGTGGCGTTGGCCAGATCCACCCGATCTTCGTCGATACCGCGAAGAACTCGACGGTGATCGACGTTGAAGGCCGCGAACTGATCGACTTCGCCGGCGGCATCGCTGTACTGAACACCGGCCACCTGCACCCGAAAGTGGTCGCGGCCGTGCAAGAGCAGCTGACCAAGGTCAGCCACACCTGCTTCCAGGTGCTGGCCTACGAGCCGTACGTCGAGCTGTGCGAAAAGATCAACAAGCTGGTGCCTGGCAACTTCGACAAGAAGACCCTGCTGGTCACCACCGGCTCCGAAGCCGTTGAAAACGCCGTGAAGATCGCCCGTGCCGCCACCGGCCGTGCTGGCGTGATCGCCTTCACCGGCGGCTATCATGGCCGCACCATGATGACCCTGGGCCTGACCGGCAAGGTCGTGCCGTACTCCGCCGGCATGGGCCTGATGCCAGGCGGCATTTTCCGCGCCCTGTTCCCGAGCGAGCTTCACGGTGTCAGCGTTGACGACGCCATCGCTTCGGTCGAGCGCATCTTCAAGAACGACGCCGAGCCGCGTGATATCGCCGCGATCATCCTCGAGCCGGTACAAGGCGAAGGCGGCTTCCTGCCTGCGCCGAAAGAGCTGATGCAGCGCCTGCGTGCCCTGTGCGACCAGCACGGCATCCTGCTGATCGCCGACGAAGTGCAGACCGGCGCCGGCCGTACCGGTACCTTCTTCGCCATGGAGCAGATGGGCGTCGCGCCTGACCTGACCACCTTCGCCAAGTCGATCGCCGGCGGCTTCCCGCTGGCCGGTGTGTGCGGCAAGGCCGAGTACATGGACGCCATCGCCCCGGGCGGCCTGGGCGGTACCTACGCCGGTTCGCCGATCGCTTGCGCCGCAGCCCTGGCGGTGATCGAAGTGTTCGAGGAAGAGAAACTGCTGGATCGCAGCAAGGCCGTTGGCGAACGCCTGACCACTGGCCTGCGTGAAATCCAGAAGAAGCACCCGATCATCGGCGATGTCCGTGGTCTTGGCTCGATGATTGCCGTGGAAGTCTTCGAGAAAGGCACCCACACCCCGAACGCCGCCGCCGTTGCCCAGGTTGTCGCCAAGGCTCGCGACAAGGGCTTGATCCTGCTGTCCTGCGGCACCTACGGCAACGTCCTGCGTATCCTGGTACCGCTGACCGCCGAAGATGCCCTGCTGGATAAAGGCCTGGCGATCATCGAAGAGTGTTTCGCCGAACTGGCCTGAAATATGTGACACGTTTCAGAAAAAAACCCGCCTCGGCGGGTTTTTTTATGCCGTTCGCCGGCTTCAGGCGCTAAGGTTGTAGGAGGATTCCGTGGAAGCTGCGATGGATCGCGCGTCATTTCTGGAGACTCGCTCATGAGCGCTGCCGACCCCGTTGCCCCTTGTGTCTTGATCGCCGAGGGTGACCCTTGGGTACGCGACATGCTCAGCGAAATGCTGCTCAGTGTGCGCTGTGACGCCCGCCTGCAGGTCTGTGCCGATGGCTCCCAGGCCCTGAGCGCGCTGGCGGCCAAGCCTGACCTGATCATCGCCGCCCGTGAGCTTTCCGGCCTCGATGGCCTGGACCTGCTGCGCAAGGTGCGCGCCAGGGGCGACAAGCCCGGCCTGCCGTTCATCCTGATGAGCAACCGCACCGACAGCGCCAGTGTGCGCGAGGCGCTGCCGTTGCACCCCACCGCCTACCTGAGCAAGCCGCTCGACCTGGACAACCTGCGCAAGCGTCTGGAAAACCTGCTGCTGGAGGTGGGCGAGCAGATCGCCTGCCCGGTGCCACCGCTGCAGCCCGGCGTGCAACTGCCGGCCTACCTCGAGCAACGCCGCGCCACTGCCGATGGCGGCCCACTGTTCGCCGATGTGCAGGTGGCGGTCAAGCGCGCCCTCAACCCAAATGGCTTGAACCTCAAGGTGCTCGAGGAAGAGGTACGCAACGACCCGCAGATTACCGGCGTACTCATCGCTGCCGCCAACAGCGCCGCGCTGCATCGCGAAGCGCCGGTGCAGACCTTGCTGCAGGCGCTGAACAAGCTTGGCAGCACCCAGAGCATGAACCTGATCCTCGGGCTAACGCTCAAGCGCAGCGCGCGGTTGAGCGACCCCTTGTTGGCGCGGCATGCCGCGCACTACTGGAACCTCTCGCTGCATGCCGCCGACTACGCACGCACCCTGGCGCGCACGCTCGAAGTGGACGAAGGGCGCTGCTACTGCGCGGGTTTGTTGCATTGCCTGGGCGACCTGGCGGTACTTCGCACCTTGCAGGAGTGGCGACTGGCCGGTGGCGAGTTGGACGAGGACCAGGTGGAGCTGTCGCTCAACGAGTTCGGCGCACCGTTCGGCTCGGCACTGCGCACCCGCTGGCGCTTGCCGCTCGACCTGCGCGAGCTGATCGCCGCGGTGTATCAGCTGGGTGGCGGCGTCTACTCCCGGGAGATCCTGGCGATGAACCTGGCCGGGCAACTGTCGCGACTCAGGCCCAGCGAGGGGTTGGAGAAGATAGCCAGCAGCAAGACGGCGCGCTTGCTCAAGCTGGGGTTGCCGGAGTTGTCGCGGCTGCGCAAGGTGGATCCGGAGGCGCTGGCGCGGGAGGAGGCTGAGCATCAGGTGGCGGAAACTGCTGCGAGCGAGCCGCAGGTTGCCCCGGTTATTGCGCCGGCTACTGATGCAGGCCCGGCCGAAGATGAGGAGCGCCAGGCTTGATCAGTGCACCGCCGGGATTGCATCAGGCTTGGGAGCATTCCTACAGATATTGCGGACGGTAGTTCGTATCCAGAGAAGTCCTTCAGGCGTAGCTTTCCCTCCACTCCAACAACGGGATGGCAGGAAGGTTGCGGCTGAAGATGAGTACGTACAGACACCGTGGTCTGCGCTATCAGGTCTTTCGATCGCAAGCGCGAAAGCTGGCCCAGGAAGCATTCTGCAAGAGCCAACGTGTGCCCAGACCTGGGCTTGACGTCGACAAGGTATGTTTCGAACCTATTGGTCACACGGCTTTCGAGGCTTTTCAGGGCTGGGGCGAGCAGACCCACCACTTTCCTTGGGAGGAGGTGCCGCGATGGACGGACTTCGACCTCAAAGGCTTCGACCTGTCGTTGTGGTCTGCGCGAGAGCTCTGTGGGCTCTGCTATGCCAGCCCCCGGCGAAGCAGGCGCTGCATCAAGATCATCCTGCTGGAGGGCAAGCCGGGCCCGGAGAACCCATTGAGGGGGCTGGTGGCGTCACTGTCGTTGTTGGCGGTTGCAGAGTACGCAAGGATGCTCAAGTACTCGCGAATTGAGGTTCAACAGCCGGACCCGGGGGCCGAGCCCCTGTACCAGTCGCTTGGCTTCGCTCGCGATCCGGGCGGAAGTCTCGTGATATCCGTTGCGGCAATGAGCCCGCAACGTACTTTCCACATCTCGGAGGTGCCTGTGAGCTATTCGAAAGATTCCAAGAGGGCTGCACTGATCAAGCGCTACACAGCCCAGGCTATCGCTCTGGCGGGTGAAATCACCGATCAGCAACGACATTTTCTCGAAGTTGGCTTCAAGGAAGGTCTGGAGAAAGAGCCAGAGGGGATACTGGCTGGGCCACGTAGCGGGCCGATCGATTATGAATGGAGTGTCTCAGCCGCGAAGTGACCCGCTTCAGCCTTTCACTATCTGGTTCTTGCCCTGGCGCTTGGCACGGTACATGGCCGCATCCGCCCGGGCGAACAGGTTGTCGAGCGTTTCATCCTCATCTTGCAGCCCGGTCAGCCCCTGGCTTACGGTAACTCCGTAGGTCTGCTCTCCATGGCTGAAACTCAACCGCTGGATTTCCCGCTGCAACCGCTCGGCAATCTGTTCGGCCACCTGCGCGGTGCAGCCGGGGAACACGGCGGCGAATTCCTCTCCCCCTATGCGCCCGAACTGATCGCCCCGACGTAGCACGGCCTTGCCGCTGTCGGCGATGCGCTGCAGTACCTGGTCACCTTCCTGGTGACCATAGCTGTCGTTGATGTGCTTGAAATCGTCGATGTCCAGCAGCAGGAAGGCCATCGGCGTGCCGTCCTCGCGGGCGCTGTCGAACGCCTGCTGAGCGCACTCGAAGAAATGCCTGCGGTTGCTGCTCTGCGTGAGCACGTCGGTGGTGGCCAGACGCTGCAACTCACCTTCGAGCTGTTTTTTCTCGGTGATGTCCTCGGCGATGCCGACGATGATCACCCGCTGGTCGCCTTCACGCTGTTGGTTGATATAGCACTTGTCGCTGAGCCAGCGCACCTCGCCGGCGGCGTTGAGGATGCGGTACTCGCGGTCCTCGACGGTGCCCTTGACCAGCACCTGGGCCAGGCTGCGCTCGGCGTACTCCAGGTCATCCGGGTAGATGGCGTCGCGCCATTCGTTGTAGTCGGCCAGCACCAGGCTGGCCGGGCGGCCGAAGATGCGTTCGTAGGCGGGGCTGACATAAAGCACCTGGCGAGTTTCCCAATCGAAGGCCCAGAGCACGGCATTGACGCTGTCGAGCAGCGAGCTGTACAGCTGCTCGCGTTCGCTCAGGCGGGCCACTTCGCCTTGAGCGTGCAACAGGGCGAGCAGGGTTTGAGCAGCTTCGGGGCGCGGGGTGCCGGTAGAGGTGGGTGGGAGATCTTTGGCCATGAGCACGGAACGGTTCTCGACGATGGGCGTGCGGCCACGGTCCGGCCCGCCACGCGGGCGATATGCCGGATTTGAGTCGATTGCAGGGGGGGAAGTTCCGGTCGGCACGCCCCTCTGCGGGGCATGCCGATCAACGGTGGCTCAGGCGCCGTTGGGGCGCAGCGAGTAGGTCTTGAGCTGGGCGGCGAAGTCACGCAGCGACTGGATGCCACTGGCCTCGGCCTCGTGTACCCAGTCCTTCATGGCGGCGAGCATGTCGTGGCCGTTGGCGCTGGTGCGCGCCCAGATCTGCTGTAGCGCCAGGCGCTTTTCGTAGATGGTCTTGAGAGCCTGGCTGTGGGCCAGCAGCGACTCGATGCGCACGTGGTGGCGATCCTGCAGCAGGCTGGTTTCCCGCGAGAGCAGACGCTTGGCGCGGCGGAAGCGGTGGCGTACCGAGGTGTCGACCTTGTCCAGCTCCTGCTTGACCAGCGGGCCGATCACCAGCTTGCGGTACTGGGCCATGATCTGGAAGCGGTTGTTGAGGATGGCCATGGCAGTGTCCATGTCCAGCGACGCCTTGCCTTCCACCCGATGGGCGATGGGTGCCACCCGTTGCACCTTGGCCAGGCGCAGCAGGCTCAGCAGGCGGATCCACATCCAGCCCATGTCGAACTCCCAGCGGCGTACCGAAAGCTTCGCCGAGTTGGGGTAGGTGTGATGGTTGTTGTGCAGCTCCTCGCCGCCAATGATGATGCCCCACGGCACCAGGTTGGTGGCGGCGTCGCGGCATTCGAAGTTGCGATAGCCCACGGCATGGCCCAGACCGTTGACCACACCGGCGGCCCAGAACGGAATCCACATCATCTGGATCGCCCAGATGGTGATGCCGATGGTGCCGAACAGCAGCAGGTCGAGTACCGCCATCAGGGCGATGCCGCCGAGCTTGTAGCGGGTGTAGAGGTTGCGCTCGATCCAGTCGTCCGGGCAGTTCTTGCCGTAGATGCGCAGCGTTTCCTCGTTTTTCGCCTCTTCCCGGTACAGCTCGGCGCCCTTGCGCAGCACGGTGCCCAGGCCCTTGTGCACCGGGCTGTGCGGGTCGTCGGGGGTTTCGCACTTGGCGTGGTGCTTGCGGTGGATGGCGGTCCACTCGCGGGTGTTCTGCGCCGTGGTGAGCCACAGCCAGAAACGGAAGAAATGCTTGAGGCCCGCGTTCAGCTCCAGGGCGCGGTGGGCCGAGTAGCGGTGCAGGTAGATGGTGACGCTGACGATGGTCACATGGGTCATCAGCAGGGTGACGGCGACCAGTTGCCAGGCCGACAAGTCGAGCAGACCGTAATACCACATAACGGGAAATACCCTCGGAAAACAGGCGGAACAACGCAGGCATTATCCTTTGGCGGGGAAATAAAACCAGTCGCGCTTTTGGATAGGAAGTCACAGGGTGTTTCAGCCCCTATAATGCCCCTTCTTTTTTCATGGGCTCATTCACCCGACATGTCTGTTTCCGTTCGCGACGCCTTGCGCATGGCCGGGCTCTACGTGTTGCTTTCGATTCTCTGGCTGGTGCTGTCCGAGCTGGTCTTGCACGGCATGACCGAGGATCCGTTGGCCCTGGCCGTGGGGCGGCAGATCAATGTCGTGCTCTGGGTCTTGCTCAGTGCCGCGCTGATCTTCGTTTCACGTGCGCGCCTGCTCAACTTCATTGGTATCGGCGCGCGCCTGCGCAGCGATGACCGCGAGCGCCTGCGCATGGCTGCGGCGGTGTTCGACAGCACTCTGGAAGGGGTGCTGGTGACCGATCGCAACGGCCTGATCGTGCACGTCAACCGGGCATTCATGCGCATTACCGGCTACCAGCAGGAAGAAGTCATCGGCCAACGTCCGAGCAAGTTCAAGTCAGGGCGGCATGGAGCGCCGTTCTACCAGCAGATCTATGCCGCGCTGGCGGAGCAGGGCGAATGGAGCGGGGAAATCTGGAATCGCCGTAAAAGCGGGGAAATCTACCCGCAATGGCAGACGATCTGCGCCATTCGTGACGACAGTGGTGAGCTTAGCCATTACGTCGCAGTGTTCAGCGACATCAGCGTGATCAAGCACACCGAACAGGAGCTGGCCTATCTCGTTCACCACGATCCGCTGACCGGTCTGCCCAACCGCCTGCTGTTCAATGATCGCGCCATGCAGGCGATGGCCGCGGCGCAGGCCAACAAGCGCGGCTGCGCCTTGCTGCTGCTCGACCTCGATCACTTCCAGAGCATCAACGACGGCCTCGGCCACACCATTGGCGACCAACTGCTCAAGCTGGTCGGCGAACGCCTGCGCGAGGTGCTGGGCAACGGTGTGACCCTGGCGCGCCTGGGGGGAGACGAGTTCGGCGTGCTGGCCGAGAGCTGTCAGCAGGTCGGCCAGGCAGGCAAGTTGGCGCAATCGATCATCGAGCGCTTGAAAGAACCGTTCTGTTTCGAGGGCAACCGCCTGTTCATCAGTGCCAGCATCGGCATCAGCCTGTTCCCCAACGATGCACTGAGCGCCGAGCAGCTGCTGCGCAACGCCGATTCGGCGCTGTTCAAGGCCAAGAGCAATGGCCGCGCCTGCTACGCGCTGTACACCGAGGAGCTTACCGCCCATGCCCAGCAGCGGGTCGAGACCGCCGGCGAATTGCGTCGGGCGCTCGAACAGCAGGAGCTGCGGGTGTTCTTCCAGCCGGTGCACGACCTGTTCACCGCCCGGATGATCGGCGTCGAGGCGCTGGTGCGCTGGCAGCATCCCGTGCGTGGCCTGGTTCCCCCCGGGGAGTTCATTCCCATCGCCGAGCGTACCGGGCTGATTGCCGAAATCGACGCCTGGGTGCTGCACCAAGCGTGTCGGCAGATGGTGCAGTGGCAGGCCGAAGGGCGGCAGCTGGCATTCGTGGCGGTGAACATCTCCAGTCGCCTGTTCAGCCAGCGTGACCTGTACCGCCAGGTGGCCGATGCGCTGCACGATACCGGGCTGGATCCGTCGCTGCTCGAGCTCGAAGTGACAGAGAGCGCGGTGATGGAAGACCCCGAGGTCGCCCTGGAACAGCTGCATCGCCTGCGCGAGCTGGGCGTGACCTTGGCCATCGACGATTTCGGTACAGGTTATTCGTCATTGCTGCGGCTCAAACGCATGCCCGTGCAAAAGCTGAAGATCGACCAGGGCTTCGTGGCAGGCCTGCCCCACGATGAAGACGACATTGCCATCGTGCGGGTGATCATCGCCTTGGCGCGAAGCATGGGCATGCAGGTGCATGCCGAAGGGGTGGAGCAGGCCGAGCAGGCGCGGTTCCTGCTGGAGCAGCAGTGCCAGCTGGGGCAGGGGTACTGGTTCGGGCGGCCGGTGCCGGCGGCGGAGCTGCACTGGGGCTGACACCGCATCGCGGGGCAAGCCCGCGATGGGCTCAACGCTTGTTCAAACCTTTGGCCAAACGGTCCCCACCCAGCTGGATCACCGCCACCAGCGCCACCAGCATCACGATCACGGTCAGCATGATCTGGCTGTCGAAGCGCTGGTAGCCGTAGCGGTAGGCAATATCGCCCAAACCCCCGGCACCGATCGCCCCGGCCATGGCCGAGGAGTTGATCAGCGTCACCAGGGTGATGGTGAACCCGCCGACGATCCCCGGCAGCGCCTCGGGCAGCAGCACGTGCCAGACGATGTGCCAGCGCCGGCAGCCCATGGCCTGTGCCGCTTCGATAAGGCCGTGGTCCACCTCGCGCAGGCTGACCTCGGCGATGCGCGCGAAGAACGGCGTGGCGGCAATTGTCAGCGGCACCACGGCGGCCCACACGCCATAGGTGGTGCCGACCACCAGGCGGGTGAAGGGGATCAGCGCGACCATCAGGATCAGGAACGGGATCGAGCGGAACAGGTTGACGATGGCGCCCAGCACCCGGTTCAGCGCGGCGGCCTCGAAGATCCCGCCCTTGTCGCTGGTGACCAGCAGCACTGCCATCGGTACCCCGACGACCAGCGCGACCAGCGAGGACACGCCGACCATCAGCAGGGTGTCGAGCAAGCCTTGCAGCAGGCGATCAATCCACATGGCCGAGTACCTCCACATCCACGGCCCAGCGACGGGCGCGTTCGAGCAACTGGCGGGTGTCCAGCGGCGAGCCGCGCACTGCCAGGATCAGTTGCCCCAAGGCATGCTCGCCGATGGTCTCGACGCCGCCCTGGAGCAGCCGCACGCGTCCGCCCAGATCGCTGAACAGGGCGCTCAGTTCCGGCTCGCCCACCAGGTCGAGCTTGAGCACCACGGCCGCGTCGCGGCTGCCCGGCTGGCTGCGTAGACTGGCCCGCAAGGCGGCCGGCAGCTTGGTCTGCAGCGGTGCGAGCAGGGTGCGGGTGACGTCGTGGCGCGGTGTGCCGAACACTTGCCAGACCTCGCCCTGTTCGACGATCTCGCCCCGCTCGAGCACTACCACGCGCTGGCAGATATCGCGGATCACCGCCATCTCGTGGGTGATCAGCACCACGGTCAGGCCCAGGCGTTGGTTGATGTCGCGCAGCAGCTCGAGGATCGAGGCAGTGGTTTCCGGGTCCAGCGCGGAGGTGGCTTCGTCGCACAGCAGGATCTCGGGGTCATGCACCAGCGCCCGGGCGATGCCGACGCGCTGCTTTTGCCCGCCCGACAGCTGCGCCGGATAGACATGGTGCTTTTCCGCAAGGCCCACCAGCTCCAGCAGCTCGCGTACCTTGCGCTGGCGCTCGGCCTTGGCCACGCCGGCCACCTTCAGCGGCAGCTCGACGTTCTGCCACACGGTCTTGGCCGACATCAGGTTGAAGTGCTGGAAGATCATGCCGATGCGCCGGCGCAGGGCCACCAGGCGGTCCTCGTCGAACGGCGCGATATCCACCTGGTCGATCAGCACCCGGCCCTGGCTGGGCTGTTCCAGGCGGTTGATCGTGCGCAGCAGCGAAGACTTGCCGGCACCGCTGCGGCCGATGATGCCGAATATTTCGCCGCGGCGGATGTTCAGGTCGATGCCTTGCAGCGCTGGTTGGCCCTGGCCCGGATAGGTCTTGCCAAGGCCGATGAAGCGGATGTGCGCCTGGTTCACTTCCGGGCGCAGGGCCGTTTCCTCGGCCTTGCACGGTTCGGCGGGCGGAATGGGCGCCCTCAGGGCGCTGGCCTGGGTCATGTCAGCCTTCCCAGCCGGCCTGGTAGAGCTTGCCATGGGCCTTGTCCAGGGCGGCGCGCACGACCGGCGAGTGTTGGTAGATATCGACGAACCTGGCCAGTCGCGGGTCGTTTTTCTCCTGTGGGCGGATAACGAACTGGATCACGTACTCCTTGTTCTCCAGGCCGTCGAACAGCAGCGCCGACGTAGCGTCAAAGGTGTTGGCCAGGCGGATATAGGCCGGGTAGCCCTGCACCAGGTCGGCGTCGTCATAGGCGCGCACCAGTTGCACCGCTTCCACCTGGAGAATTTTGATCTTCTTCGGGTTGGCGATGATGTCGTCCTCGGTGGCCTTGTAACCCACGCCCTGCTTGAGGGTGATCAGCCCGGCCTTGGCCAGCAGTTGCAGGCCACGGCCACTGTTGATCGGGTCGTTGGCGATGGCCACGCTGGCGCCTTCGGGCAGCTCGGCAAAGCTTTTGTACTTTTTCGAGTACAGCCCGACGTTGTTGATGATCCCCGGTGCATAGGGGACCAGGTCGAAGCCGGCGGCGGCCTTGGCGTTTTCCAGGAAGGGGATGTGCTGGAAGTAGTTCACGTCGATGTCGCCGCTGTTGAGGCTGACATTCGGCGCGATCCAGTCGCTGAACTCGATCAGCTTCACCTCCAGGCCTTGTTTGTGGGCTTCTGCCACCGCCGCTTCCAACGGAATGGCGAAGGCGGCGGTGGTGCCGATCTTCAGTGGCTCCGCGGCGAAGGCGGCGGCGGACAGGCCGAGGCCCAGGGCGATGGCCGCGACGGGCCGGAACAGTTTTTCAAGCATGGTGCAGGGCTCCAGTCGGGGCAGGGGTGGGGGTGTTGCGGTAGGAGGATCCGGGATGGTCAGCGGGCAAGTGCGGATGGTCACTGGCGAACAGCTTCTCGCGCAGGGTGCCTTCGGCGTAGTCGGTCTTGTAGCGGCCACGGCGTTGCAGTTCGGGTACTACCAGGTCGATGAAGGCCTCGAAGCTTTCCGGGGTGACGGTGCGGGTCAGGTTGAAGCCGTCCAGGCCGGTGTCGTCGAGCCAGCCGATCAGTTGCTCGGCCACCTGCCCGGGGTCGCCGACCAGGGTCACGTAGCGGCCGCCCAAGGCGTGCTGCTCCAGCAGGCGGCGGCGAGTCCAGGCGCTGTCCTGCAATTGGCGGGTGGCGGACTGGATGGCATTGCCCTTGGCGAATCCGATGGGTTCGTCCAGTTCGTAGCGTGAGAAGTCGATACCGGTGGAACTGGCGAAATGCGCAACACCTGCCTCGGCGCTGGCGTAATGCAGGTACTCGGCGTGCAGGGCGCGGGCTTGGTCTTCAGTTGCGGCAACGATCACGGTGATGCCCATGAATACCTTGACCGCCTGCGGGTCGCGACCAGCGGCTTGCGCCGCTGCGCGGACCTTGTCGACCTGGGCGCGGGTGGCGGCCTTTTCCTGGCCGCTGATGAACACGCACTCGGCATGGTTGCCGGCAAAGGCCAAACCGCGCGCCGAACTGCCGGCCTGGAACAGTACCGGTGTGCGCTGCGGCGAAGGCTCGCACAGGTGATAGCCCTCGACCTTGTAGAACTCGCCCTGGTGCTCGACCTTGCGCACCCTGTCCGGCCGGGCATACACGCGCTGCGCGCGGTCGGCGACCACGGCATCGTCGGCCCAGCTGCCTTCGAGCAGCTTGTACAGCACCTGCAGGTATTCGTCGGCCTGGTCGTAGCGGCGGTCGTGCTCGGGTTGCTGTTCCAGCCCCATGGCCCGAGCTGCACTGTCGAGGTAGCCGGTGACGATGTTCCAGCCGACCCGGCCGTTGCTCAGGTGATCGAGAGTGGAGAGGCGCCGGGCGAACAGGTAAGGCGCTTCATAGGTCAGGTTGGCGGTGAGGCCGAAGCCCAGATGCCTGGTAACGGCGGCCATGGCCGAGACCAGCAGCAGCGGGTCGTTGACCGGCAACTGGATCGACTCCTTGAGCGTCACGTCCAGCGACTGGCCATAGACGTCGTAGGTGCCGACGATATCGGCGATGAACAGCCCGTCGAACAGCCCCCGCTCCAGCAGGCGGGCCAGGTCGGTCCAGTAGTCGAGGGTCTTGTACTGGGTCGAAGTGTCCCGTGGGTGGGTCCACAAACCGTGGTTGATGTGCCCGATGCAGTTCATGTTGAAGGCATTGAGCAGGATCTGCTTGGCCATCAGATGGTCCCTCGGCGCGGCGGTTTTTCGTCGTTGAGGTAGTAGTTGCCGATGGCGTGGTACTTCCAGCGCACCGGGTCGTGCAGGGTGTGCACCCGGGCGTTGCGCCAGTGGCGGTCGAGGTTGTGCTCGGCCAGGGTGGCCTGGCTGCCGGCCAGCTCGAACAGGGTGGTGCCGGCGGCCAGGGAGATCTCGGTGCTGATCGCCCGGGCCTCGGCGACGGCAATCGAGGCGGCGGCCAGGGTCTCGGCGTTGCTGTCGGCCTGGGCGATGTCGAGGATTTCACCCGCGCGTTCGAGCAGGGCCTCGGTGGCGTGCAGGCGGATTGCCAGTTGGCCGAAGCTCTTCAGAGTCAGTGGATCGTCGCTGGCCTTGTCGAGGCCAGAGTCGATCCACGGGCGGCTGCGGGTGCGCACGAAGTGCAGGGCGTCCTCGTAGGCGGCGCGGGCGATACCGGTGTCGATCGCGGCATGGAGGATCTGCGCCAGGGGGCCGACCGTGGTCGGGCGCTCGAAGGCGCTTTGGAACGGCACCACGTCTTCGGCGCGGACCGGCACATGGTTGAACACCACCGAGCCGCTGCCGGTGGTGCGCTGGCCGAAGCCGCTCCAGTCGTCGATCACCTCGATGCCCGGGCTGTCGGCGGGCACGAAGGCCAGGTGCGATACGCCCTGTTCGTCGATCACCAGGGTCGGGATGCGCTGGGCGTAGATTGCGCCGGTGCAGTAGAACTTACGGCCATCGATGCGGTAATGGTCGCCGTCGCGGCTCAGGCGGGTGGTGCGTTCGTGGGCGTTCTTCGTGCCGAGTTCGGCCAGGGCGTTGCCGAAGCGGCGGCCGGCGAGCACTTCGGCGTAGAGCCGTTGCTGTTGTTCGGCGCTGCCGTTCACCCGCAGCACCTCCAGGGCGTAGAAGTGGTTCTGCGGGATCTGCCCGAGCGAGGCGTCGGCCTGGGCGATGCGTGCGATGACCTTGGCCAGGGTGGCACTGGACACGCCGGCGCCGCCAAAGGCCTTGGGCACGCTGATGCCCCACAGGCCGGACTGCACGAAACGTTCGAGTTCGGCATGCGGCAGGCGGCGCTCGCGGTCGCGCAGGGCGCTGTCTTCGCGCAGGTAGTGGGCAAGTTCGTCGGCGACGGCCAGGGCCTGGGCGTCGGTGGTGATGATGGATGCAGTCATTGTGCTCTCCGGGCACTTGGGGCCGCTGTGCGGCCCTTTCGCCGGCAAGCCGGCTCCCACAGTGAGGCTTCACAGGAATCCTTGTGGGAGCCGGCTTGCCGGCGAAAGGGCTGCACCACAGCCCCTGGGCCGTGAATCAGATCCAGGAATGGCGGGCAGGCAGGGTGCCGTTGAGGTGGTAGGCGCCGACGGCGTGGTACTTCCAACGCACCGGATCGTGCAGGGTGTGGACCCGGGCGTTGCGCCAGTGCCGGTCGAGGTTGAACTCGGCCAGGCTGGCGCGGCTGCCGGCCAGCTCGAACAGCTTCTCGCTGGCCTGCAGCGAAATCTCGGTAGTGAGCACCTTGGCTTCGGCCACGGCGATCGAGGCACGGGCCGCGGCGGCGGCATCGATCTCGCCGGCGTTCACTTCGTCGAGCACCCTGGCGGCCTTGCGCAGCAGGGCCTCGGCGGCGTGCAGTTCGAGCTTCAGGCGGCCGATGTCGGCAATCACATAGGGGTCGTCGCTGTTGCGTTCGACCTTGGCCTCGATCCAGGGCCGGGACTTCTCCCGCACGAACTGGATCGTGTCCTCGATGGCCGCTTCGGCGATGCCGGCGTCGATGGCCGCCTGGATCAGCTGCGAGGCGGCGCCCTGGATGCTGGGCTCTTCACGCAGGCGCCAGTTGTCCACCACCAGGTCGGCTTCCACCGGCACCTGGTCGAGCAGCACGGTGCCGCTGGCGGTGGTGCGCTGACCGAAGCCGGACCAGTCGTCGACGATGCGCAGCCCCGGGCTGCCGCGACGGACGAAGGCCAGGCGTTGCCGGCCGTCATCGTCCAGGGCTTTTACCGCTACCCAGTGGGCGTACAGGGCGCCGGTGGAGTAGA
The DNA here is from genome assembly GCF_054062095.1 of Pseudomonas sp. TE6288. NCBI lineage: Bacteria > Pseudomonadati > Pseudomonadota > Gammaproteobacteria > Pseudomonadales > Pseudomonadaceae > Pseudomonas > Pseudomonas sp. TE6288. The sequence continues at coordinate 53,032 of NZ_JBSSEW010000002.1, read as the reverse complement.
ACTTCTCGCCACTGATGCGATAGCCGTCGCCCTCGCGGGTAATGCGTGCCTTGAGTGTCAGGGTGTCCTTGGTCCCGCGCTCGGGGCCGGCATTGCCGATGCGCCAGCCGTCGAGCACGGCGCGGAAGATCGCTTCCTGCTGCGCCTGGGTGGCGGTAAGGCGCACCAGTTGCAGGATGCCGAACTGGTTCTGCGGAATCTGCCCCAGCGCCGGGTCGGCGGCACTGATCAGGCGGAACACTTCGGCGATGGTTTCGAACGAGACCTCGGGGCCGCCGAACGCCTTGGGCACGCTGATGCTGCCCAGGCCGCTGCGGGTGAACTGTTCGATCTCGGCCCAGGGCAGCTTGCGCTGCTGGTCACGTTTGGCGGCCTGCTGGCGGGCCACCTCGGCCAGTTCGCGGGCGGCCTGCAGGGCCTCTTCGTCGTTGCGCAGCACCTTGGCCGGCAGCAGCAGCGGCGAGCTGTCGTGATCGCTGTGGAATCGGGTAGTTGGTTGGCTGGACATCAGTACCGCTCCTTGGCTGCACTCAATGCCCTGGCGTTATGCACTGGGGTGATTGTGATCCTGACCATTCCTAACCTCACAAAGTTGAAAGCGTCGCCTCAGCTGATGGCGACAGACGTTTGCTGGTCCGGTGGTCCGGTTGATATACCCTATTCGTTTATAAAAAGTTTATGAACTACCGTTTAGGAATATGAATAGAAGAACTGCGGGGTCGGCCCTGTCACTGTGAGCCAGCGACAGGGCAGAAAGGTCAGCGCTGAACCGTTACCACCAGCTTGCCCGCTGCCTGGCGTTGCGCCAGACGTTCGATCGCGGCGCCGCCCTCGGCCAGCGGGTAGGTCTGCGACACCAGCGGTTTCAGCTTGCCCTCGGCATGCCAGGCGAACAGCTGGCGGAAGTTGGCGGCGTTGTCCTCCGGCTGGCGCTGGGCAAAGGCGCCCCAGAACACCCCGACCACCGCCGCGCCCTTGAGCAGCGCCAGGTTCACCGGCAACTGCGGGATCGTCCCACTGGCGAACCCCACCACCAGCAACCGGCCGTTCCACGCCAGCCCGCGCACAGCCTGGTCGAACAACTCGCCACCGACCGGATCGTAGATCACATCCACGCCCTGACCGCCGGTCAGGCGCTTGATCTCGTCCTTGAGGCTGGCCTGGCTGTAGTCGACCAGCTCGTCGGCGCCGGCCGCCTTGGCGATCGCCAGCTTCTCGGCACTGCTGGTCGCCGCAATCACCCGTGCCCCGAGGGCCTTGCCGATTTCCACTGCCGCCAGCCCCACGCCACCCGAGGCGCCGAGCACCAGCAGGGTTTCACCGGCCTTGAGCTGACCGCGCTGGGTGAGGGCGTGCATCGAGGTGCCGTAGGTCATGCCGAACGCGGCGGCAGTGGTGAAGTCCATGTCCGCCGGCATCGGCAGCACGTTGTAGAACGGTACCGCCACTTGCTCGGCGAAAGCGCCCCAGCCGGTCAGGGCCATGACCCGGTCGCCAACCTTGAACGCGCCGGCTTTCTCGCCGACCGCGGCTACCACGCCGGCGGCTTCCGCCCCCGGTGAGAACGGCAACGGTGGCTTGAACTGGTACTTGCCCTCGATGATCAGGGTGTCGGGGAAGTTGACCCCTGCGGCGTGCACGTCGAGGAGGATCTCGTTCTTCTTCGGCACGGGGCTGGCGACCTCTTCCAGGACCAGGTCCCGCGCTGGGCCCAGGGCTTTGCACAACAAGGCTTTCATCAGGGCTATTCCTTTGCGTGTGGTGGCCGATAAGTGTAGGAGGGCCGCCCCGAGGGTCAACGAGCATGGTCGGCCCTGATGAGCCGGCATAAGCCCGGGCTTGGGTTTGGCCGGCGCGCTGGGTAAGCTGGCGGCAACTGTAATGAGGAGCGAATTCGTGAAAGCGTGGATCTTGATGGTGCTGGCCCTGATGCTGCCGGCGGCGGCCATGGCCGAGGAAAAGGAAGGCGAGCCCAAGGTCGCCTATATCAGCCTCAGCCCGCCCTTCGTTGGCAACTACGCCCTCGACGGCGGCCCCAAGCTGCGCGTGTACAAGGCCGACGTCGCCCTGCGCGTGACCGGGGATGCCGCCGCCACGGCGGTCAAGCACCACGAACCGCTGATCCGCAACCAGCTGGTGGCGCTGTTCACCCAGCAGGGCGTGGACAACATGAGCAACGTCGAGGCCAAGGAAAAGCTGCGCCAGGAAGCCCTGAAACAGGTGCAGCAGGTGATGGAGTCCGAAGAGGGTAAGCCGATCGTCGAGGACCTGCTGTTCAACAACCTGATCGTGCAGTGATCAGGCGGCGAGGCTGCGGCGAAAGCGCGCCAGGGCCACGCCGAAGAATATCAGGCCAATCGCGGCCAGCGCCGCGACGTCCGGCCAGACCACGCTCAGTCCGGCGTCGCGGAACAGGATCGCCGCGCCGAGGCTGACGAAATGGGTCGAGGGCGAGCCCTGCATGACCCACTGCAGCCACTGCGGCATGCTGTCCAGCGGCGTGCTGCCTCCCGACAGCAGCAGCATCGGGATGATCACCGGGATCGCCAGCAGGCCGAACTGCGGTGTCGAGCGCGCCAGGGTGGCGAGGAAGATGCCCAGTGCCGTGCTGGCGAACAGGTACAGCGCAGTCACCCCCAGGAACAGCCCCATGGAGCCCGCCAGCGGCACGCCCAGGGCGCCCTTGACCACCACTTCCAGCGAAATCCAGGTACAGGCCACCACCACCAGGGCGTTGCTGGCGATCTTCGCCAGCATGATTTCCAGTGCCGTCAGCGGCAGCACCAACAGATGGTCGAGGGTGCCGTGCTCACGCTCGCGCAGCAACGCGGTGCCGGTGAGGATGATGGCCAGGATGGTGATGTTGTTGACGATCTGGATCACCGCCAGGAACCAGCCGCCTTCGAGGTTGGGGTTGAACAGGGCTTTCGGGTTGAGCAGGGCAGGGCTGCTGGTGCTGCGGCCTGCGTACTCCAGCAGTTCGCGTTCGAAGATCCGCCCGATGTAGCCGGCGCCCATGAAGGCCTGGCTCATGGCCGTGGCATCGACGTTGACCTGCAGCTCCGGTGAGCGCCCGGCCAGCAGGTCGGCCTGGAAGTTCACCGGCACGTTGATCACGAAGGTGTACTGGCCGCTGTCCATGGCCTGGTCCAGGCGATCCGCCGGCAGTGCCACGGCGGGCTGGAATTCGGGCGGTTGCAGCGACTCGGCGAGCTTGCGCGAGATGGCGCCGTGGTCTTCGTCGACCACTGCGACACTGGCATTGTGCACGCCTATCACCGAGCCTGCGGCGGGCATGTAGATCGCCACGCTGAAGGCGTACAGCAGGAACAGCAGCAACACGCTGTCATGGCGCAGGCTGGTGAGCTCCTTCAGGCCCAGGCGCAAGGTATGGGAGAGCCGGCTCATCTCAGGCCTCCTGCTTTTTCAGCATGATCAGGCTCAGCCCGGTGAAGGTGGCGAAGAAGCCCAGCAACGCCAGGCACTGCGGCCACAGCTCGCGCAGGCCCAGGGCTTTGGTGAAGGTGCCGACGGCGATGTCGAGGAAATAGCCGGCCGGGAACAGCTGGCCCATCAGCGCCGCCGCACCCTCCAGCGACGAGCGCGGCACGATCAGCCCGGAGAACTGGATGGTTGGCAGGCTGGTGATGATCAGGGTGCCGAGGATCGCGGCGATCTGCGTGCGGGTGAACGCCGAGATCAGCAGGCCCAGGCTGGTGGTCGCCAGCAGGTAGGCCAGGCCGCCGCAGGCCAGGGCCAGCGGGCTGCCCTTGAGCGGCACGCCGAATAGCCAGCGGTTCATCGCCACCAGCAGCGCCAGGTTGACCAGGCTCACCGCGAGGTACGGCGCCTGCTTGCCGAGCAGGAACTCCAGGCGGGTCAGGGGCGTGGCGTAGAAGTTGGTGATCGAGCCCAGTTCCTTTTCCCGCACGATGCCCAGCGCGGTAAGCATGGCCGGGATGAAGGCCAGGATCAGCGCCATGACGCCGGGGCCGATGGCGTTCACGCTGACCACGTCCTGGTTGTAGCGAAAGCGCGTTTCCAGGCGCACCGGCTGCTGGCGCGAGACTGGGTTCGGGCCGAGGGCCGCGAGCTGTTCAAGGTTGGCCTGGTGCACGGCCTCGACATAGTTGCGGCTGGTCTCGGCGCGAAACGGCATGCCACCGTCAAGCCAGGCCGCAACCACCGGCTGGCGCCCGGCGTGCAGGTCGCGGCCAAAGCCCGGCGGGATTTCCAGGGCCAGCTTGATCTCCGAGCGCTGCAAGCGCTGGTGCAGCTGGCGGGCATCGCGGATCGGCGGCCGCTCGGCGAAATAGCGCGAGCCACGGAAGGCCTCCAGGTAGGCGCGGCTCTGCGGGCTCTGGTCCTGGTCATAGACGGCGAAGGCGAGGTTTTCCACATCCAGCGAGATGCCATAGCCGAAGATCACCATCATGAACAATGCCCCTGCCAGGGCGAAGGCCAGGCGCACCTTGTCGCGCAGCAGCTCTTTGCCTTCGCGGCTGGCGACGGCCAGCAGGCGGCGCAGACTGAATGCCTGGCGCAGAGCAGGCGCTGGGGCAGCGGCCTGCTCCAGCGTGGCGTCGGCTTGGGTCTGGGTGGGCGCGTCCTGGGCCTGTTCGAGGCAACGCACGAAAGCGTCTTCCAGGGTGTCGCCGCCGAACTGGATTTGCAGGGCCTGCGGTGTGTCGCAGGCCAGCACCCGGCCGGCATGCATCAGCGAGATGCGGTCGCAGCGCAGGGCCTCGTTCATGAAGTGGGTGGACAGGAAGATGGTCACGCCCTGCTCGCGGGACAACTCCACCAGCAGCCGCCAGAAGTCGTCGCGGGCCGCCGGATCGACGCCCGAGGTCGGTTCATCGAGGATCAGCACTTCCGGGCGGTGCAGCACCGCCACGGCCAGCGACAGGCGTTGGCGCAGGCCCAGGGGCAGGGCACCGGAAGGCTGGTCGGCGATGGCGCCAAGGTCGAAGCGCTCGATGAGTTCGGCGATGCGCGGCGCGCTGTCGGCCTTGGCCAGGTCGAATAGACGAGCGTGCAACTCGAGGTTCTGCCGGGCGCTCAGCTCGCCGTACAGGGAATAACTCTGGGACATGAAACCGACCCGCTTGCGCGTGGCCAGGTCACCGGCATCCACCGGGCGCCCGAGCAGGCTGGCGCTGCCTTCGCTGGCCGGCATCAGCCCGGTGAGCACCTTCATGGTGGTGGTCTTGCCGCAGCCGTTGGAACCTAGGAAGCCGAAAATCTCGCCGCGACCGATGGCGAAGCTGACCTTGTTCACCGCAGTGAAGTCGCCGAAGCGCAAGGTCAGGTCGTGGGCCTCGATGGCGATCGGCCCGTCGTCGGCCTGGCGTGGTGGAATGCGCAGGGGCTCGGGTTGCTCGCGGCCGGCGCCCTGGAAGTGGGTGAAGGCATCGTCGAGCTTGCCACTGGGCGTGGTCGCAGCCAGCTCACGGCTCAGGCCTGCAGCCAGCAGGCGACCGGCATCAAGCATCAGGCAGTGTTCGAACTGCTCTGCTTCCTCCATGTAGGCGGTGGCCACCAGCAGGGTCAGCTGCGGACGCTGGGCGCGCACCTGTTCGACCAGTTCCCAGAAGCGCCGCCGCGACAGCGGGTCGACGCCGGTGGTCGGCTCGTCGAGGATCAGCAGGTCCGGCTCGTGGATCAGTGCGCAGCACAATCCCAGCTTCTGCTTCATGCCGCCCGACAGCTTGCCAGCCGGGCGCTCGGCGAAACGTTCGAGGTCGGTGGCGCGCAGCAGGCTGGCCATGCGTTGCTCGCATTCGGCGCGGCCGAGGCCGAACAGGGTGGCAAAGAAGCGGATGTTCTCGCGGATCGACAGCTCCGGGTACAGGTTGTTGCCCAAGCCCTGGGGCATGAATGCGACCTTGGGGTACAGCGCGGTGCGGTGGCGGCGTTGGCGGATCGAGCCGCCGAGCACCTGCAACTCACCCTGTTGCAGGCGCTTGACCCCGGCAATCAGCCCGAGCAGGGTCGACTTGCCGGCGCCATCCGGGCCGATCAGGCCGCAGCGGGTGCCGGCCGGCAGGCTGAACGCGAGAGGGTGCAGGGCCTGCAGATCGCCATAGCAGTGGCTGACGCCGTCGGCCTGCAGCGCTGTCGCCGCGTTCATTGCAGGTTGGCCGGCCAGCCCACGTCGGCGGTGCGCACATAACCGGCGCCGGGCATGCCCGGCTTGGCCTGGGGCACGGCGCTCGGTTCGGTCAGGCGCAGCTTGACCCGGAACACCAGCTTTTGACGTTCGTCACGGGTCTCGACCTGTTTCGGGGTGAACTGCGCCTTGGCCGCGACAAAGGCGATCTTCGCCGGCAGGGCCTGCTCGGGCAGGGCGTCGAGCACGATCCGCGCCTGGTCGCCCACGGTCAGCCGGCCGGTGGTGGCGGCGGGCAGGTAGAGGTTCATGTACTGGTCGCTGGGATCGATCAGCATCAGCACCCGGCCACCGGCACCGAGCACCTCGCCGGGCTCGGCCAGGCGCAGCTGGATGATGCCGTCGATGGGGGCGCGCAGGCTGCTGTCGTCGATCTCGCTGGTGAGCTGGGCCACCTGTGCCTCGGCGGCGCCGATGGCGGCCTTGATTGCCGCCAGCTGGGCGCGGGCGGCGACCACGGCTGAGGTGGCGGTGTCGTAGCGTGCCTGTTGCTGGTCGAGCAGTTGCTGGCTGGCGAACTTGCGCTGGTAGATTTCGCGCACGCGCTTGAGCTCCTGGCTGGCCAGCAGCAGTTCGCTCTGGCGCAGTTGCACGCTGGCCTGGGCAGCGGCGTAGTTCTCGCGGGCGCGCAGTACCTCGGCCTCGGCCTGGCTGCGCTGGGCCTCCATGGTGCGGGTGTCGATGCGGGCGAGCAGTTGGCCGCGGGTGACCTTGTCGCCTTCATCGACCAGCACCTCGGCCAGGCGCCCGGGGACCTTGCTGGCGATCTGCACTTCGGTGGATTCGAGGCGCCCGTTGCCCATGCTCAGGCCTTCGGGCAGGCGGTCGTGAAGGGACTTCCAGTAACCCAGCCCGCCTGCCGCCAGCAACAGCAATACAAGGGCGGAGGCGAAGATTCTGGGGGCTTTTCGATTCATCGGTCTGCATCCTGCGGCTTGCACGCCTTATCCTGGCGCGACGCGCATCCTGGCGCGTTGATATTGATCAAACCCCTGACAATAGACGCACAATCAGCTCAGCGCGAGGATCGCGGCCCATTGTTCGGCGGTCACCGGCATCACCGACAGGCGGCTGCCCTTTTGCACCAGTGGCAGTTCCTCCAGTGCCGCCTGCTGCTTGAGCAGGCCCAGGCCGAGTACCTGTCGGAAGGTCTGCACATGCTCGACATCCACCGCGCTCCACGGGTTCTTCTCGGCGCTGGCCTTGGCGTCGTGGTAGTGGCTTTGCGGGTCGAGGGCAGTCGGGTCCGGGTAGGCCGCGGCGCTGATCCGGGCAATGCCGGCGATCCCTGGTTGCGGGCAGCTGGAGTGATAGAAGAAGAACTCGTCGCCTACGCTCATGGCCCGCAGGAAATTGCGCGCCTGGTAGTTGCGTACTCCGTCCCAACGGGCGCTGCCCAGGCGTGCCAAGGCTTCGATGGAGAGCTCGTCGGGCTCGGATTTCATCAGCCAGTAGGCCATGGATGCTGCTCCTGAAAGAGTTTGAAATAACTCGTTGCATGAAACCGACAGTCGGTTGGCGTCAACGTTTGCCTAGCGACTCATGTTGTCGGAAAATGCGCCGATTTTAAGCTATACGCTCCGGCAGCCATCAAGAAAGCCGCCGAGCCTGGACAGTTGTTCTTGGGGGGCAATCAATGAAACAACGTAAACCGGACCTGCTCTGGATCCTGGCCTTCATCTTCGGCCTGGGCGTGGTCACCACCGGTTACGCGCAAGGTTTGTGGGAGCGCAAGCTCGATGCCGCCTATCAGCAGGCGCCCGTCGATCCGGCGCAGCAACAGCAACGCTGATCGCGGGTTCATTTCGCCGCCAGGTACCAACCACGGTCTGACACCGTGCCTTGCAACGGTACATCCCAGCTTGCCTGGTTGAGCCGCTCCACCTTCTGGCATTCATGCGCCAGCCCCAGCAGCAATGGTTTTTTCCAGGCCTTGCGCCGGCCCTGGTAGGCCAGGCTGCGGTCATAGAAGCCCCCGCCCATGCCCAGGCGCCCCCCCCTCTCATCGAAACCGACCAGCGGCAGCAGGATCAGGTCCAGCGCCCAGATCGGCCGTTGACGTTTGCGCTCCACCACCGGCTCCGCGATGCCGAACCGGTTGGGGCGCAGCTTCTCGCCTGGCTCGAAACGCTGGAACACCATGCGCGTGGCGGGCCAGGCGTGCAGCACCGGCAGGTAGACAAACTTGCCGCGTCTGTGCGCTTCACGCAGCAGCAGGCGCGGGTCGATCTCGCCATCATTGGGCAGGTACAGGGCGATATGCCGGGCGCGGCGGAACAGTGGATGCTGCGCCAACTGGCGATAGAGGCCCTCGGCGGCCTGGCGTTGCTGGACGGGTGTGAGGGCGCGGCGGGCGTTGCGCAGGAGGCGGCGAAGCTGGGGGCGGGTGAGCGGCGCGGTGTCGGTCATGGCACGGGCGATCCCTGAAGAAACGAAAAGCCCGCCGTTGGAGGCGGGCAGTTCTGAAAGCAGGCTCCCCGACAAGACCGCTATCGGTGTAGCCCTTGAACCCGAAAGTTCAAGGTGGAGATTGCAGGGGGCGTTAAGGCTTTCCGTCGGGCGGACATGCACACCGGCCCCAGCGTGCAACCCCCGTGGTTGTGCGTATCGGCTCAGGGACATAACCGACTGGCGCATCCCCCAGGGAGTGGCGCCAGTATACCAATCTCAGTCGCTTTTGCTAACCGGATCGTCGGAGAGCGCCTGGTCGACCCGCTCCAGCAGGTCACGCACCTGTTCGCGGGTGGTGCCGCCGCTGGCCACTTCGGGACGTTCCTGACGGTGCAGCAGCTCATGGGTGATGTTCAGCGCGGCCATCACGGCGATACGGTCGGCGCCGATCACCTTGCCGCTGCTGCGGATCTCGCGCATCTTGCCATCCAGGTAACGGGCGGCACCGACCAGGTTGTTGCGCTCCTCGGGCGGGCAGATGATCGAGTATTCCTTGTCGAGGATCTGGACGGTGACGCTATTGCTTGAACTCATGAGTCTTGCTCCAGGGCCTTGAGGCGCAGGATCATCGATTCGATCTTGCGTTTGGCGATCTCGTTCTTTTCGATCAGGTGGGCGCGCTCCTCGCGCCAGGATCGTTCCTGAGCTACTAAGAGTGCGTTTTGCCGCTTTAGTTGCTCGACCCGTTCGATCAGCAACTCGAACCGGCTCATCAGCGCTTGCAGGTCGTTCTCTTGCATGGATTGCACTCGATTCCTTGACTCGCCTGGCGATCATGCCTGCCCCAAGGGCGCGACGGCCAGTGCCGATGGTCTTGGCGCGCCTGCCGGTGCTAGGATACAAGGTCTCCATTCTAGTCATTGCGCCGTCTGGCGCCTAGCTGCCCATGCCCAATACCCAATCGCCCTACATTGCCTTCGCCATGTTGCTTTCGAGCAATGGCCACCCAGTCACCCCCGCCGAGCTGCATGGCCTGCTGATCGGCCGCAGCTGCGCCGGCGCCGGCTTCGATGCCGATGCCTGGCTGGCCGACGCCGCCCAGCTGCTCGAGACCGAGCCCGGTGACACTGTCCGCAACGCCCTGGTCGGCCTGCAAGAGATGGTCAAGGCCGAGCTGACCGGCGACGACGTCGCCATCGTCCTGCTGTTGCCTTCCGATGATGCCGCACTCAGCGACCGCGCCACCGCGCTGGGCCAGTGGTGCCAGGGCTTCATCACCGGTTTCGGCCTGAACGCCGGTGGCAAGGACTTGTCCACCGATGCCAAGGAAGTGCTCCAGGACCTGGTGGCCATCTCGCAGGTCCAGGAAGCGCTGGAAGAATCCGAGGACGGCGAAAGCGACTACATGGAAGTCATGGAGTACCTGCGCGTCGCCCCGCTGCTGCTGTACACCGAGCTGGCCAAGCCCGAAGCGCCCGCGCCAAAGCCATCGCTGCACTGATCTGATCGGGGTCGTTTGCCCATGAGCCACATACCCAAGGCGGAGTACGCCCGTCGGCGCAAGGCGCTGATGGCGCAGATGGTCCCCAACAGCATCGCCATCCTGCCCGCCGCCGCAGTCGCCATTCGTAACCGCGACGTCGAGCATGTCTATCGCCAGGACAGCGATTTCCAGTACCTGAGCGGCTTCCCCGAACCCGAGGCGGTGATCGCGCTGATCCCGGGCCGCGAGCATGGCGAGTACGTGCTGTTCTGCCGCGAGCGCAATCCAGAGCGCGAGCAGTGGGACGGCCTGCGGGCCGGCCAGGAAGGCGCGGTGAGTGATTTCGGCGCCGACGATGCCTTCCCCATCAGCGATATCGACGAGATCCTGCCGGGCCTGATCGAGGGCCGCGAGCGGGTCTACAGCAACATGGGCGGCAATCCCGAATTCGACCGCCGGCTGATGGAGTGGATCAATGTGATCCGCTCCAAGGCGCGCCTGGGCGCCCAGCCGCCGAACGAGTTCGTTGCCCTGGATCATCTGCTGCACGACATGCGCCTGTATAAATCGGCGGCGGAAGTGAAGGTCATGCGCGAGGCCGCGGCGATCTCCGCCCGTGCCCATGTGCGCGCCATGCAGGCCTGCCGTGCAGGGCTGCATGAGTACAGCCTGGAAGCCGAACTGGACTACGAGTTCCGCAAGGGTGGGGCGAAGATGCCGGCCTACGGCTCGATCGTCGCCGCCGGGCGCAATGGCTGCATCCTGCACTATCAGCAGAATGATGCGCCGCTCAAGGACGGTGACCTGGTGCTGATCGACGCCGGTTGCGAGATCGACTGCTACGCCAGCGACATCACCCGCACCTTCCCGGTCAGCGGGCGCTTCTCGCCCGAGCAGAAAGCCATCTACGAGCTGGTGCTCGCGGCCCAGGCCGCGGCGTTCGCCGAGATCGCCCCGGGCAAGCACTGGAACCATGCCCACGAGGCGACCGTGCGGGTGATCACCGAAGGGCTGGTGGCGCTGGGCCTGCTCAAGGGCGAGGTGCAGGCGCTGATCGACAGCGAGGCCTACCGTGCCTTCTACATGCACCGCGCCGGGCACTGGCTGGGCATGGATGTGCACGACGTGGGCGAATACAAGGTCGGTGGCCAGTGGCGCGTGCTCGAGCCGGGCATGGCGTTGACCGTCGAACCGGGCATCTATATCGCGGCCGACAACCAGGCCGTGGCGAAGAAATGGCGCGGCATCGGCGTAAGGATCGAGGACGACGTGGTGGTAACCAGACAAGGCTGTGAAATCCTCACTTCAGGCGTGCCGCGCACGGTCGCCGAGATCGAGGCGCTGATGCACGAAGCCCGCAAGGACGCCGCATGAACCGGGTCAACCTGGCGATCATCGGTGGCGGCCTGGTGGGCGCCAGCCTGGCCCTGACGCTGCAGGCCGCGGCCAAGGCGCGTGGCTGGACGATCCTGCTGATCGAGCCGTTCGCTCCGGGCGACAGCTTCCAGCCCAGCTACGACGCGCGTTCTTCGGCGCTGTCCTACGGCACCCGGCAGATCTACGAGCGGCTGGGGTTGTGGCAGGCCATCAGCCGCCGCGCCGAGCCGATCCGGCAGATCCAGGTGTCCGACCGTGGCCGCTTCGGCGCCACGCGCCTGGATGCGCTGGAGGAAGGCGTGCCGGCACTTGGCTATGTGGTGGAGAACGCCTGGCTCGGCCAGTGCCTGTGGCAGGCCATCGACAACGAGGTGGTCAGCTGGCGCTGCCCGGCGCAAGTGCAGGCGATGCAGGCCATCGCCGGTGGCTATCGGCTGCAGCTTGACGACGACACCACGCTGGAATGCGACCTGGCGGTGCTGGCCGATGGTGGCCGTTCGGGCCTGCGCGAGCAGTTGGGCATCCATGTACGCCACACGCCGTATGACCAGAGCGCGCTGATCGCCAACATCACCCCAGGCGAGGCCCATGCCGGGCAGGCGTTCGAGCGCTTCACCGAGCAAGGCCCGATGGCCTTACTGCCGCTGGCGGACAACCGCTGCGCGCTGGTATGGACCCGTCAGGGGATGGACGCCAAACGCCTGGCCGAGCTCGACGAGCGCAGCTTCCTGCGCGAGCTGCAGGAAGCCTTTGGCTACCGCCTCGGTGCCCTGCGCCAGGTCGGAGCCCGCCATCTCTACCCGCTGGCGCTGGTGGAGGCCGAGGAGCAGGTGCGCCCGCACCTGGTGGTGCTGGGCAATGCCGCCCATAGCCTGCACCCTATAGCAGGCCAAGGCTTCAACCTGTCGCTGCGTGATGTGCAGTCGCTGGCGGATGCGCTACTGGCCGGCCCGGCGCTGCCGGGCGATCTCGCCACGTTGCAGGCCTATCACCAGCGCCAGCGCCTCGACCAGGCCCTGACCATCGGCTTCTCTGACCAGGTCACCCGTGTGTTCGGCAGCAGCCAGCCGCTGCTGGCGGCCGGGCGCAACATCGGCCTGCTCGGGCTGGACCTGCTGCCACCGGCGAAAAGCTGGTTCGCCCGCCAGGCCATGGGCCTCGGCACTCGCCCCGATCCGCGGGGCCACCCATGAGCGCTGCGCGCCGGCTCGCACGGCGAGCGCGGATGCTGCGCTGGTTGCTGAACGTCTACCCGCCGTACCTGGGTGCCGGCATCCACATCCAGGAAATCAGCCCGGACATGCGCAGCGTCAAGGTGCGCATGAAGCTGACGCGGTGGAATCGCAACTACGTCGGCACCCAGTTCGGCGGCAGCCTGTACGCGATGGTCGACCCGTTCTACATGCTGCTGCTGATCGAGCAACTGGGGCGCGAGTACATCGTCTGGGACAAGGCCGCCTCCATCGATTTCATCTCGCCGGGCAAGGGCCCGGTGTATGCCCAGTTCCACGTCGACGACGCGCTGCTCGACGAGATCCGCCAGCAGACCGCCAGCGGCAAGAAGTACCTGCCGCGGTTGCAGGTGGAGATCCGCGATGGCGCCGGCGAGCTGGTGGCGCGGGTCGACAAAACTTTATACGTGCGGCTCAAGCCGCAAGCGAGGCAGGCGTAAGGCATGGAAATGCGCGCAGATCTGTTGATTGTCGGTGCCGGCATGGTCGGCAGCGCCCTGGCCCTGGCCTTGCGCCACAGTGGCCTGGAGGTGCTCCTGCTCGACGGCGGTCCTTTGTCGGTCAAGCCGTTTGACGGCGAGGCGCCTTTCGAACCCAGGGTCAGTGCCCTGTCGGCCGCCAGCCAGCGCATTCTCGAGCGCCTGGGAGCCTGGGAGGGCATCGCCCGGCGCCGGGTTTCGCCCTACTCGGACATGCACGTCTGGGATGGCAGCGGCACCGGCGAGATTCATTTTTCTGCGGCCAGCGTGCACGCCGAGGTGCTGGGGCATATCGTCGAGAATCGCGTGGTCCAGGACGGCCTGCTGGAGCGTCTGCACGACAGCGATGTCGGGCTGCTGGCCAATGCCCGCCTGGAGCAGTTGCGCCGCTCCGGCGACGAATGGCTGGTGACCTTGGCCGATGGTCGCAAGCTGCGCGCGCCGCTGGTGGTCGCCGCTGATGGCGCCAACTCGGCGGTGCGTCGCCTGGCGGGCTGCCAAACACGCGAATGGGATTACCTGCACCACGCTATCGTCACCAGCGTGCGTTGTAGCGAGGCGCACCGCGCCACGGCCTGGCAACGCTTTACGGATGAAGGCCCGCTGGCGTTCCTGCCGCTGTCGCGTGATGGCCGCCAGGACTGGTGTTCGATTGTCTGGTCGACCACGCCGGAGCAGGCCGAGCAGGCCATGGCGCTGGACGACGTGGCGTTCCGCAAGGCGCTTGAGCGTGCCTTCGAAGGCCGCCTGGGTGACGTGCTCGAGGCTGATCCGCGGGTCTGCGTGCCGCTGCGCCAGCGCCATGCCAAGCGTTATGTCGATGAAGGGCTGGCGCTGATCGGTGACGCCGCCCACACCATCCATCCGCTGGCGGGGCAGGGGGTCAACCTGGGCTTCCTCGATGCCGCCGTGCTGGCCGAAGAGCTGGTACGTGCCAGCGAGCGCGGCGAGCGCCTGGCCGATGTGAAGGTGCTGAGCCGTTTTGAACGACGGCGCATGCCGCACAACCTGGCGCTGATGGCGGCGATGGAAGGCTTCGAGCGGTTGTTCCAGGCCAACCCGTTGCCGCTGCGCTGGTTACGCAACAGTGGGCTGAAACTGGTGGAGCAGATGCCGGAGGCCAAGGCGCTGTTCGTGCGCCAGGCATTGGGGTTGTCCGGGGACCTGCCGGAGTTGGCCAAGGCCTGAGGGTCGCTGGGGCTGCGCAGCAGCCCCTTGCAACATCCGGTAACGGCTAAGCAGATGAGCGGGAAAATGGGATTCACTACCATTTGCACCTCTCAACCCAGCGAGGAGTACCCCCAATGTTGCCCCGCAAGCCCCTACTGGCCGCACTGGCCCTCACTCTGTTCGGCGGCACCGCCCAGGCGGCGGAAGAAGTGGTGGTGTACTCCTCGCGCATCGACGAGCTGATCAAGCCGGTGTTCGACGCCTACACCGCCAAGACCGGCGTCAAGATCAAGTTCATCACCGACAAGGAAGCCCCTTTGATGCAGCGCATCAAGGCCGAGGGCGAGAACGGCGTGGCCGACCTGCTGCTCACCGTCGATGCCGGCAACCTCTGGCAAGCCGAGCAGATGGGCATCCTGCAACCGATCAAGTCGGCCACCATCGACCAGAACATTCCGCCGCAGTACCGCGCCTCGTCCCACGACTGGACTGGCCTGAGCCTGCGCGCGCGGACCATCGCCTACTCCACCGACCGGGTCAAACCTGCCGAACTGAGCACCTACGAAGCCCTGGCCGACCAACATTGGGAAGGCCGCCTGTGCCTGCGCACGGCGAAGAAGGTCTACAACCAGTCGCTGACCGCCACCCTGATCGAGAACCATGGCGAGGCCGAGACCGAGAAACTGATCAAGGGCTGGGTCAACAACCTGTCCACCGACGTGTTCTCCGACGACACCGCAGTGCTTCAGGCCATTGCCGCCGGCCAGTGCGACGTGGGTATCGTCAACACCTATTACTACGGCCGTCTGCACAAGGAAAAGCCCGATCTGCCGGTGAAGCTGTTCTGGCCCAACCAGGGTGACCGCGGTGTGCACGTCAACCTGTCGGGTATCGGCCTGACCAAGCATGCGCCGCACCCGGAAGCGGCAAAGAAACTGGTGGAGTGGATGACCGGCGAGGAGGCGCAGAAGCTGTTCGCCGACATCAACCAGGAATTCCCGGCCAACCCGAAGGTGAAACCGTCTTCGGAAGTGGCGGCCTGGGGTAGCTTCAAGGCCGACAGCATTCCGGTGGAAGTCGCTGGCAAGCGCCAGGCCGAAGCCATTCGCTTGATGGATCGGGCTGGCTGGAACTGAGTCCACCGCCTTATCCTTGAGAACCGATCGCGGGGCAAGCCCGCTCTCGCAAAGTTGTGGGAGCGCGCTTGCCCCGCGATGCTATCGCACAGCCCTCGAGATTTTCCATTTGGCCCACACCCCCCAACGTCGCTGGTACCTCCCGGTCTTGCTGGTCGCCGCCCTGGTCCTGCTGCCGCTCAGCGTCTTGCTGTTGTCATGGCAGTCGGTCGACATGCAGATTTGGTCGCACCTGCTCGACACCCAGATGAGTCGCCTGCTGGGCAACACCCTGACCCTGGTGGTCGGCGTAGGTCTTGGCGTGACCGTGCTGGGGGTGAGTTTGGCCTGGCTCACCAGCCTCTGCGAGTTCCCCGGCCGGCGGTGGCTGGACTGGGCTTTGATGCTACCGTTCGCCATCCCGGCCTATGTGCTGGCGTTCGTCTTCGTCGGCCTGCTCGATTTTGCAGGCCCCGTGCAGACGGCGCTGCGCGAGGTGTTCGGGCCCATGCGCCTGCCCAGGGTGCGCTCCACCGGTGGCGTGATCACGGTATTGGTGCTGGTGTTCTACCCCTACGTCTACCTGCTGGCGCGCACAGCGTTCCTGGCCCAGGGCAAGGGCTTGATGGAGGCGGCGCGGGTGTTGGGGCTGTCACCGCTGCAGGCGTTCTGGCGGGTGGCCTTGCCCATGGCGCGGCCGGCCATCGGCGCCGGCATCGCCCTGGCATTGATGGAGACCCTGGCCGATTTCGGCGCGGTGGCAGTATTCAATTTCGACACCTTTACCACAGCCATCTACAAGACCTGGTACGGCTTCTTCAGCCTGTCCAGCGCGGCGCAACTGGCCAGCCTGCTGTTGCTGGCCGTGATCCTGGTGCTGTACGGCGAGCGCCGGGCCCGAGGGGCCAGCCGCAGTGGCAACGAACGCCCGAGGGCACAGGCGCTTTATCACTTGCGGGGTATCAAGGCGTTGGCTGCCAGTGTCTGGTGCCTGCTGGTGTTCGCCTGTGCCTTCGTCATCCCGATGCTGCAGTTGCTGGCGTGGCTCTGGCAGCGGGGTCGGCACGACCTCGACGAGCGTTATCTCGGCCTGGTCATGCACACCCTGTACCTCGGTGCCATGGCGGCGTTGATCACGGTCAGCGTGGCCATGCTGCTGGCGTTCGCCAGGCGGCAGGCCCCGACCGCTGGTATCCGCGCCGGGGTCGGCTTGGCCAACCTGGGGTACGCCTTGCCCGGCTCGGTGCTGGCCGTGTCGATCATGTTGGCGTTCAGCTACCTGGACAACGAGCTGGTAGTGCCGCTGTCCCAGTGGTTGGGTGGGGCTGGCAAACCGATGTTGCTGGGAAGCTTGTCGGCATTGTTGCTGGCTTATCTGGTCCGGTTCATCGCTGTGGCCTATGGTCCGCTGGAGAGCAGCCTGGAGCGGATCCGCCCATCGCTTCCGGAAGCGTCGCGCAGCCTCGGGGTCGGTGGCCCAGGATTGTTTTTCAAGGTGTATCTGCCGTTGCTGGTGCCCGGCGCCCTCAGTGCCGCCCTGCTGGTATTCGTCGATGTACTCAAGGAGATGCCGGCGACTTTGTTGATGCGCCCGTTTGGCTGGGACACTTTGGCCGTGCGCGTGTTCGAGATGACTAGCGAGGGCGAATGGGCGCGTGCTTCGCTGCCAGCGTTGACCCTGGTACTGGTCGGCCTGCTGCCGGTGATCGGCCTGATCCGCCGTTCGGCCCATCGTCCGGGGCATCCGCGCTGAGGGTGTCACGCAGCTCCCTTGCGGCTACAATGCGCGGCATTCGCAGCGACGGGTCCTACAAGAACAGGTGATGCTTGAACATCGCCGACCGCCGCCGCCTCGCCACGCCCGGAAGGAGAAACCCATGGGACAGCGTACGCCTCTGTATGACCTGCACCTGGCGCTTGGCGCCAAGACGGTCGATTTCGGCGGATGGGACATGCCCCTGCACTACGGCTCGCAAGTCGAGGAGCACCACCAGGTGCGCAGTGATTGCGGGGTGTTCGATGTTTCCCACATGACGGTCATCGATATCGATGGCTGCGCCGCCACGCCCTGGCTGCAGCACCTGCTGGCCAACGACGTGACGCGCCTGGAAACCCCCGGCAAGGCCCTCTACAGCCCGCTGCTCAATGCCGAGGGCGGGGTCATTGACGATCTCATCGCCTACCGCACCGAAGACGGTTATCGCCTGGTGGCCAATGCCGCCACCCGCGACAAGGTGCTGGCCTGGCTGCAGACCCGCAGCGAAGGCTTCAAGGTGAATTTCAAGGCACGGCCTGAACTGGCCATTCTCGCCATCCAGGGGCCTCACGCCCGAGAAAAGGTCGCTGCCCTGCTCAGCGCCTCGCGGGCCGCGCTGATCCGCGAGCTGCGCCCCTTCGAAGGCCTCGCCGACGGTGACTGGTTCATCGCCCGCACCGGCTATACCGGGGAAGACGGGCTGGAAATCATTCTTCCGGGCGAACAGGCCCCGGCGTTCTACAACGACCTGGTCGGCGCCGGTATCGCCCCGAGTGGCCTGGGCGCCCGCGATACGCTGCGCCTGGAAGCCGGCATGAACCTGTATGGCCAGGATATCGATGAAGCCCATACCCCGTTGACCTCCAACCTGGGCTGGAGCGTCGCCTGGGAGCCGGTCGGGCGCGAATTTATCGGCCGCAGCGGCCTGCTCGCGGAAATCGAACAGGGCGTCAAGGAAAAACTGGTCGGCCTGGTGCTCGAGGAGCGTGGCGTATTGCGCGCGCATCAGGTGGTCCGTGTATCCGGGATTGGTGAAGGGGAGATCACCAGTGGTAGTTTCTCGCCTACGCTGAGCAAATCCATTGCCTTGGCCCGCGTGCCCATGGCCACCGGTGACCGGGCCGAGGTGGAAATTCGCGGCAAGTGGTACCCGGTGCGAGTGGTCAAGCCGACCTTCGTGCGCCATGGCAAGATCCTGATCTGAACATTAACGGCGGGCCGTCCGCTGACCCATTACGAGGAATACAAGACAATGAGCCAAATCCCCGCCGACCTGCGTTTTGCCGAAAGCCACGAGTGGGCTCGCCTGGAAGCCGATGGCACGGTGACCGTGGGTATCAGTGACCATGCCCAGGTAGCACTGGGCGACGTGGTGTTCGTCGAGCTGACCGAAGTCGGCAAGGTGTTCGCCGCCGGCGACGCTGCTGGCGTGGTCGAGTCCGTCAAGGCCGCCTCGGATATCTATGCGCCGGTGGGTGGTGAAGTGATCGCGGTCAACGAAGAGCTCAGCGATGCGCCGGAGCTTCTGAACTCCGAGCCTTACGATTCCTGGATCTTCAAGCTCAAGCCAAGTGACAAGTCCGAGCTGGACAAGCTGCTGGACGCAGCAGGCTATGCAGCGCTGATCGGCGAGTAACAGGGCCGCCCTCATCGCGGGGCATGCCCGTTCCCATAGTGTGTTCCTTGTGGGAGCGGGCTTGCCCCGCGATAAGGGCTGCACGGCAAACGCAATAATCCCCGCACATTCGGCAATCCTTCCTAGACTTGTAAGTCTCCATGAGAGCTGGTCCAGGAAGAGATCGTCGCCATGTCCCAGTCACCATCGCTGAGCCAACTGCAAGAGTCCAACCCTTTCCTGCGTCGCCACCTGGGGCCTGATGCCCAGGAGCAGCAGGCCATGCTCGACGCCCTCGGCGTCGCCAGCCGCAGTGAACTGATCGAGCAGACGGTGCCGCCGGGCATCCGCTTCAATCGCCCGCTCGACCTGCCGCCGGCCCTCGATGAGCAGGCTGCACTGGCCAAACTCGCGGGCCACGCTGCGCAGAACCAGCTGTGGACCAACCTGATCGGCATGGGCTACCACCCCACCATTACCCCCACGGTCATCCTGCGCAACGTGCTGGAGAACCCTGGCTGGTACACCGCCTACACGCCTTACCAACCAGAAATCGCCCAAGGCCGGCTGGAGGCGCTGTTGAACTTCCAGCAAATGATCATCGACCTTGCCGGCCTGCCCCTGGCCAATGCCTCGCTGCTTGACGAGGCCACCGCTGCCGCCGAAGCCATGGCACTGGCCAAGCGCGTGGCGCGCAGCAAGAGCAACGCCTTCTTCGCCGACGAGCACTGCCACCCGCAAACCCTGTCGGTGCTCAAGACCCGTGCCGAAGGCTTTGGCTTCGAGTTGATCGTCGACACCGTGGACAACCTGGGCAAGCACAAGGTGTTCGGGGCGTTGCTGCAGTACCCGGACACTCACGGCGAGGTCCGCGACCTGCGCCCGCTGATCGACCAGTTGCACGGTCAGCAGGCCCTGGCCTGCGTCGCCGCCGACATCCTCAGCCTGGTGGTGCTGACACCGCCCGGCGAACTGGGGGCCGACGTGGTGCTCGGCTCGACCCAACGCTTTGGCGTGCCCATGGGTTATGGCGGGCCGCACGCGGCCTATTTCGCCTGCCGCGACGACTACAAGCGGGCGATGCCCGGGCGCATCATCGGCGTATCACGTGATGCCCGTGGCAACACTGCGCTGCGCATGGCCCTGCAGACACGCGAGCAACATATACGTCGCGAGAAAGCCAACTCCAACATCTGCACGGCCCAGGTGCTACTGGCCAACATCGCCGGCTTCTATGCTGTCTATCACGGGCCTGAGGGCTTGCAGCGCATCGCCCAGCGCGTGCACCGGCTGACCTTCGTCCTGGCCGCCGGGCTCGAGGCCAAGGGCATCAAGCGCCTCAACCAGCATTTCTTCGACACCCTGACGCTGGACGTCGGCGGCACCCAGGGGGCGATCATCGAAAGCGCCGAGGACGCCCGCATCAACCTGCGCATCCTTGGCCGTGGCCATCTGGGGGTGAGCCTGGACGAAACCTGCGACGAGGCCACGGTGCTCAAGCTGTTCGACATTTTCCTCGGCGTCGACCACGGCCTGGACATTGCCGCCCTCGACCAGCAGGCCCTGCCCGAAGGCATCCCTGGCGCGCTGGTGAGGCGCACGCCGATCCTGCAGCACCCGGTGTTCAACCTGCACCACAGCGAGACCGAGATGCTGCGCTACCTCAAGCAGCTGGAGAACAAGGACCTGGCACTCAACCAGTCGATGATCCCGCTGGGCTCGTGCACCATGAAGCTCAACGCCACCAGCGAGATGATCCCCATCACCTGGCCTGAGTTCGCCCAACCGCATCCGTTCGCCCCGGCGGCGCAGGTGCAAGGCTACAAGGCGATGATCGACGAGCTCGAAGCCTGGCTGTGCGCCATCACCGGCTTCGATGCCATCTGCATGCAGCCCAACTCGGGCGCCCAGGGCGAGTACGCCGGGCTGATGGCGATCACTCGTTACCACCGCAGCCGCCACCAAGCCGGGCGCACGATCTGCCTGATCCCGTCCTCGGCCCATGGCACCAACCCGGCGTCGGCGCAGATGGCCGGCATGGAGGTGGTGATCGTCGAGTGCGACGGGGATGGCAACGTCGACCTCGACGACCTCAAGGCCAAGGCGCGCCAGGCCGGCGAGCGGCTGTCGTGCCTGATGGTGACCTACCCGTCCACTCATGGGGTGTATGAAGAGGGCATCCGCGAGATCTGCGAGGTGGTGCACCAGCTTGGCGGGCAGGTTTACATGGACGGCGCCAATCTCAATGCCCAGGTAGGGCTGACGCGGCCGGCGGACATCGGTGCCGATGTCTCGCACATGAACCTGCACAAGACCTTCTGCATCCCCCATGGCGGCGGTGGCCCGGGCATGGGGCCCATCGGCATCCGTGCTCATCTCAAGCCGTTCGTGGCCAGCCACCCGGTGGTGCCGGTGCCGGGGCTGGACCCGAACAACAGCGCGGTGAGCGCGGCGCCTTGGGGCAGCGCCAGCATCCTGCCGATCAGCTGGATGTACATCGCCATGATGGGGCCGCAGCTGGCCGATGCCAGCGAGGTGGCGATCTTGTCCGCCAATTACCTGGCCAGCCAGCTGCGCGATGCCTTCCCGGTGCTCTACCGTGGGCGCAACCAGCGGGTGGCCCATGAGTGCATCTTCGACCTGCGCCCGCTCAAGGCGCTGACCGGCATTACCGAGGAGGACGTGGCCAAGCGCCTGATGGACTATGGCTTCCATGCCCCGACCATGTCGTTCCCGGTACCGGGCACGTTGATGGTCGAGCCCACCGAAAGCGAGTCGAAGGCCGAGCTGGATCGTTTCGTCGAAGCGATGCTGGCGATCCGCGCCGAGATCGCGCAGGTGCAGGACGGCAACTGGCCTGCGGAGGACAACCCGCTCAAGCATGCACCGCACACCCTGGCCGATGTGCTGGCGCCGTGGAACCGGCCCTACAGCATTGAACAGGGCATCGCCCCCAGCGCTCACGCCCGCCAGCACAAGTACTGGCCGGCGGTGAACCGGGTCGACAACGTGTATGGGGACAGGAATCTGTTCTGCGCGTGCGTGCCGGTGGAGGCTTATCGCTGAGCTAGCGATCCACCGACACAGCAGGAATGGGCTTACTCGGCCACAGCGTTCTTGGCCAGGATCGCGTTGGCCAGTTCCATGTCACTGGCCTGCACGCCCGGGTTGTCCGCGCGCACCTGGCGGATTGCGGCTTCCAGGAACGGCCCGCGAATGGCGCCATCACTGGCAACGAAGCTGCCGGCGTCGTCTTGGGCGGCGACGATCAGCTTGTGGTCCTTGAACGTCAGGTAGGTCGAGGCGGTAGTCGCGCCGGAGGAGATGATATTGCGCCAGAACGTGTCGGCCATGGCGGAGCCAAGGGGCAGCGAGAACAGGACGGTGGCTGCGATGGCTGTTTTGAAACGCATGATGAATCACCTCGGTGTATGAGGGCGGTTGAGATGCCGATTTGAGCGTTTCTCACTGCCCCAAGTTCCCGGCCACAAAGGGGATTTCTTGGTTATCCACAGACCCGCAGGACCTCTTCGGTACAGGTCCTGCCCTGGACGACCCGGTCACCACCGTGCCGTCGAAGGTCACGCAACCCGTCTACCTCGGCCTGTTGCCGCAGGGCGGCGAGGTCGCTGGCGGGGGTGATCCGTTCGCGCAAAGCGGTGCTGACCTGGAGCAGTTCGAACAGCCCGGTACGCCCATGGAAACCCGTACCCCTGCATTGCGGGCAGGCCTGGCGATCCTGCGGGGGCAGGTCCAGACAAGCGCGACATAGCGTGCGCACCAGGCGCTGGGCCATGACCCCGATCAGAGTCGCCCGGATCAGGTAGTCGGCGACGCCAAGCTCCAACAAGCGGGTGATCGCGCCGCAGGCGTCCTGGGTATGCAGGGTCGACAACACCAGATGCCCGGTGAGGGCCGCCTGCACGGCCACCTGAGCGGTTTCCCGGTCGCGGATTTCGCCGATCATGATGATGTCCGGGTCCTGGCGCAGCAGGGCACGGACACCGCTGGCGAAGTCCAGCTCCAGGCTGGGCTGGACCTGCAACTGGTTGATCATCGGTTCAAGACGCTCGATCGGGTCTTCGATGCTGCACAGGTTGACCTGGGGAGTGGCCAGGTGCCGGAGGCTGGCATAGAGGGTGCTGGTCTTGCCCGAGCCGGTCGGCCCCGTCACCAGCAGGATGCCCTGGCGCTGTTGCAGCAGGGCCAGCCACTGCTCCAGCAACGCGCCCTCCAGGCCCAGGGTTTCTAGGCTGTCGTGCAGTTGCTGAGGGTCGGACAGGCGCAGCACCAGCTTCTCGCCGAACGGGGTGGGCAGGGTGGACAGGCGCAGTTCCACCTCGGCGCCGCTGGGCAGGCGGGTTTTCAGGCGGCCGTCCTGTGGCCGGCGTTTTTCGGCGACGTTCATGCGGCCCAGGTGCTTCAGCCGGCTGACCATAGCCAGTGTGACGCTGGCCGGGAAGGCATACACCGCGTGCAGCAGGCCATCGATGCGCAGGCGCAGATGGCCTTGTTCACGGCGGGGCTCCAGGTGGATATCGCTGGCGCGCTGCTCGATGGCGTACTGCAGCATCCAGTCGACGATGTGCACGATATGGGCATCGTCCGCGCTGGCCTGGGCTTGCCTGGCACCCAGTTCGAGCAGTTGCTCCAGCTCGCCGAGACGGGGCAACTGGCCAAGGCCCGCGCCGCGCACGGAGTGGGCCAGGCCCAGGAAGGTCGGGCGCAGCTGGCGGAGCTGCCGCGGACTGGCCAGCACCCGACGCACTGCCTTGCCCAGGCTACGGCTCAGGTCTGCCTCCCATTCGTGTTGATAAGGCTGCGCGCTGGCCACCGTGACACTGTATTCATCCACGGCCACGGCGAGGATGCCATGGCGCTGGGCGAAGGCTGCGGACATCAGCCCGGCCACGCGCACCAGGTCGACCTGCAAGGGGTCGATTACCAGAAAAGGCTGGCCTACCCGGTCTGCCAGCCAGCGGCACAGGGCGTCCAGCTCCAGCGGGTGGCCGATGGCGGCGATCAGTTCCAAGGGATGTTCAGCAGGGTGGGTCTTGCCGCGCTCGAGTGCCGCGAGAGCGGCTTCGGGGGCGATCCGCTGCTCAGCCAGCAAGGCATCCAGCAGGCGATTGAGGTCAAGATCATGGTGGTCGTTGGCGAGCATGGAAGCGTCCTTGCCGAGCTTCAGAGGCCTGGGCAAGGCTAGCCGTGCGGGACGCAAGGTGTCGGTGCAAAGGGTTTCCGGACATTGCCTGGCGGTTTCAACGGCGGGCTACCTCCGCAAGCTGTGGCAGGTTCGCCAGGCACACTTCGCTGACGCAGACCAGGTTGCGCAGTTTCTGCGCGATCACTTCGGCCCGGTGCCAGCTCAGGCCGCCGACGCCGATCGCCACGTCCAGCAGATCGTCGCACTGGCTCACGTTGACGCTGTGCGGGGTGAGGAATTGCAAGGCGAACAGGTTGAGCACGCGGCACAGGCTGTCCGGTTCGGCGTCGGCCTGCAGGCGGTAGTGCACCGTGCAGTGGACAGTGTTGGCGGCCCAGGCGTCGAGGCGGGGCAAGTTGAGGGGCCGTTCGAGTGCGTTCATGCTGGGTCTCCGCGAAAGTGGAGAAATTCTTGCACGTCACACCGGGTATTTTTTCGCTATGATTCGCCAATATTGCGCTACAGCGAATTTTTTAATTCGCAAAAATGCAAATTGGAGAATTAATAATGCTTGGCGAATTGGACGCTTATGACCGGCGCATCCTTGAACTGCTGCAAGACGACGCCTCGCTGTCCAGCGCGCAGATCGCCGAGCGTGTGGGCCTGTCGCAGTCACCTTGCTGGCGGCGCATTCAGCGCCTGAGAGAGGAGGGCGTGATTCGCGGCCAGGTGACGCTGCTGGACCGCAAGAAGGTAGGGCTGAACACGCAGATCTTCGCCGAAGTGAAGCTCAACGCCCATGGCCGTTCGAACTTCGCCGAGTTCACCGAGGCGATCCGCGGTTTTCCCGAAGTGCTGGAATGTTATGTGCTGATGGGGGCGGTGGACTTCCTGCTGCGTATCGTCACCTCGGACATCGAGGCTTACGAGCGGTTCTTCTTCGAAAAGCTGTCGAACGTGCCGGGTATTCAGGAAGTTAACTCGATCGTGGCGTTGTCGGAGATCAAGTCGACCACGAGCCTGCCGCTGAGGCCCTGAAGCGCCAATCGCGGGGCAAGCCCGCTCCCACGAGTGCAGGAGCGGGCGGTGCGGACTCAGGCCTTGAGCAGGTGCTTCCAGGCGCGGTTCTGCTCGATGGCGCGAGCCTGTTCGATGCGGGCCTCCAGCAGTTCGCCCTTGTCTTCCTCCAGCAGCGGCAGTTCGGCCAGCTCGTGAAGCTTGTTCAGCTCGCCGTACAGACGGTCCAGCTGTGGCAGGTCGAGTACCTGGCGGGCGTGGTGCAGCCAAGTTTGCACGGTCTCGATGCGCGGCAGCTGCTCGGCCAGGTCCTCCGGACGCTGTACATACAGCGGCAGCTTCAGGGCGCGGGCTTCCTCGCCCAGCAAGTGCTGCAGCCAGCTGGCCAGCTGCGCCTTGCCCTGGCGCTCGCCACGGCCCTTGCGCTCGACGGTCCAGGTGCGGGCGGTCAGCCAGCGTGCGGTCTCCAGGGAGAACTGGCCCCAGCGCGGGTCTTCCAGCTCTTCAGCGAACTGCTCGGGCGCGGCGCGGCGGATGTCTTCGTCATCGTTGCCGGCCAGTACCAGCGGGCGCCAGTCTTCCAGCAGCGCATCGAGGCTGGCGCGCAAGGCTCGGGTGGTCGGGCGCGGTGCCGCCTGGCCGAGGCTGGCGGTGATGGCGCGCAGTTCGGCCAGGCAGCGGACCCAGTCCTGCAGCAGGCGCCAGTGGCCATTGTGGCGATACTGCTCGGCCAGGCGCTGGCTGCTGCCCAGCAGTTGCCAGGCCAGGGCGGCGTAGGCGTCGTCCAGCGGCATCTCGGCGTGCAGCTCGGTCGCGGGCAGGCCCAGCTCGTAGCTGTCCGGATCGAGCAGGCGGTAGCCGCGCTCGGCCTTGCTGATGTCGCATGGCATCAGGGCGAGGCTGGCGGACAGCTCGGCGGCCAGTTCCAACAGCGCCTCCGGGGCACCTTCACGCAGCTCCAATTCCAGCTCGCAGATCTCTTCCTTGCGCTTGCCGGCGATCACGAAGCCCTGGTCGATGGCCGCTTCGATCACCACCTTGGCCTTGCCGCGGCCCCAGGCGATTTCAGCGTACTCGCGGGTGAAATCGGTGGTGAACAGCGGCTTGATGGTCTTCTTGTCCAGCCCGGCCAGTTGCTCGGGCCAGCAGGTGCCATCGAGCTTCTTCAGATCGAGCTTGACCTTGTCCAGGTGCCACTCGAACTCGTTGCGCTCGGACAGGCCGGCCACGCTCTGGCCGCGGCACTTGAGGGTCTGGATGATGACCTCGCCATCGCGGCGCAGGCGCAGGGCGACACGGGCGGCGGACAGGTCGCGCTCCGGGGTGTCGAAGTACTGGTTGAGCAGTTCGCGGGTCTGCCAGCCGGACTTGTTGCGCTTTTTCAGCAGCGGGTGCTCGCGCAGGGCGGCAAGGGTCTCGCGACTGGCGCGGAGTTTGAGTTCGGTTTCTTTGTGCATCGCGGGCTCGGAAGGAGGGGCATCGTGGTGTGCAGTCTACAGGAGTCGGGTGGTGCCTGCCGGTCCGCGAAGGGGCGTATGGGGTTGTCCTGCCAGGCGACCGCGTTGTTATGATGCCTCTCACGCTTCCGAGGAGTCCGCGCATGCCGTTGCCATCGCTGAAAGACCAGTTTGCCGCCCTGATCGCCGCACCTTCGGTCAGTTGCACCCAGGCTGCGCTGGACCAGTCCAACCGAGCCGTCATCGACCTGCTGGCCGGCTGGTTGGGTGACCTGGGTTTCACGTGCGAGATCCAACAGGTCAGCCCTGGCAAGTTCAACCTGCTGGCAAGCCGCGGCACCGGCCCGGGCGGCCTGGTGCTGGCCGGGCACAGCGACACGGTGCCCTTCGACCCGCAACTGTGGAGCAGCGACCCGCTCAAGCTGACCGAGGTCGATGGCCGTTGGGTCGGCTTGGGCAGCTGCGACATGAAGGGCTTCTTCGCCCTGGTCATCGAGGCGGTGATCCCGCTGCTAGAGCACGATTTCAAACAGCCGCTGCTGATCCTCGCCACCTGCGACGAAGAAAGCTCCATGTCCGGCGCCCGGGCCTTGGCCGAGGCCGGCCAGCCCCTCGGGCGGGCGGCGGTGATCGGCGAGCCCACCGGGCTCAAGCCGATCCGCATGCACAAGGGCATCCTCATGGACCGCATCGACATTCTGGGGCGCAGTGGCCATTCGTCGGATCCGACCCTGGGTCGCAGCGCCCTGGAAGCCATGCATGCGGTGATGGGCGAGCTGATGACGCTGCGCCGCAGCTGGCAGGAGCAGTACCGCAACCCACAGTTCACGGTGCCTGCGCCGACCCTGAACTTTGGCTGTATCCATGGCGGCGACAATCCCAACCGCATCTGTGGCCAGTGCGCCCTGGAGTTCGACCTGCGGCCATTGCCGGGCATGGATGTTGAGCAGCTGCGCGCAGCGATCCGCGGCAAGCTGGCACCGTTGGCCGAACGCCATGAAGTGCGCATCGATTACGCGCCACTGTTCCCCGAGGTGCCACCTTTCGAACAGGCCGCCGACAGCGAGCTGGTGCGCCTGGCCGAGCGTCTGACCGGCCATCGTGCCGAAGCGGTGGCCTTTGGCACCGAAGCGCCTTATCTTCAGCAGCTCGGTTGCCAGACCATCGTGCTGGGCCCCGGTGACATCGCTTGTGCCCACCAGCCAGGGGAATACCTTGAAATGTCACGCATCGAGCCTACCGTGCGTCTATTGCGTGATCTGATCCGGCACTATTGCCTGAACCATTGATCCTTCCTGAGCAGAGGAGACCGCGCGTGACCGCAAGCCTGTTCCGACGATGACTTTCGAACGTTGTGCGCCTTTTCGTTCTCCGTTCACTTATCCACAGGCCTTGTCATGCCCGATTACGTCAACTGGTTGCGCCATGCTTCCCCCTACATCAACGCCCACCGCGACTGCACCTTCGTGGTCATGCTCCCCGGTGATGGCGTCGAGCACCCGAACTTCGGCAACATTGTCCACGACCTTGTGCTGCTGCACAGCCTGGGCGTGCGCCTGGTGCTGGTACACGGCTCACGTCCGCAGATCGAAAGCCGCCTGGCCAGCCGTGGCCTGACCCCGCACTACCACCATGGCATGCGCATCACCGACGCGGCGACACTGGACTGCGTGATCGACGCCGTCGGTGCCCTGCGCCTGGCCATCGAAGCACGCCTGTCGATGGACATGGCGGCCTCGCCGATGCAGGGCTCGCGCCTGCGCGTGGCCTCCGGCAACCTGGTCACCGCACGGCCGATCGGCGTGCTTGAAGGGGTCGACTATCACCATACCGGTGAAGTGCGCCGGGTCGATCGCAAGGGCATCAATCGCCTGCTCGATGAGCGTTCCATCGTGTTGCTGTCGCCGCTGGGCTACTCGCCGACCGGCGAGATCTTCAATCTGGCCTGCGAAGATGTGGCCACCCGCGCCGCCATCGAGCTGGGGGCCGACAAGCTGCTGCTGTTCGGGGCCGAGCCGGGCCTGCTGGATGAGCGTGGGCAATTGGTACGCGAGCTGCGCCCGCAACAGATCGCGCCGCACCTGCAGCGACTGGGCAGCGACTACCAGGCCGAGCTGCTGGATGCCGCTGCCGAAGCCTGCAAGGGCGGTGTGGCGCGCAGTCACATCGTCAGTTACGCCGAGGACGGTGCGCTGCTGACCGAGCTGTTCACCCGCGGGGGCGGTGGCACGCTGGTGTCCCAGGAGCAGTTCGAAGTGGTACGCGAGGCGACCATCGAGGATGTCGGCGGCCTGCTGGAACTGATCAGCCCGTTGGAAGAACAGGGCATCCTGGTGCGCCGTTCGCGGGAGGTGCTGGAGCGGGAGATCGAGCAGTTCAGCGTGGTCGAGCGCGAGGGCATGATCATCGCCTGCGCGGCGCTCTATCCGATCGCCGATTCCGAGGCGGGGGAGCTGGCGTGCCTGGCGGTGAACCCGGAGTACCGGCATGGCGGGCGTGGCGATGAGCTGCTCGAGCGTATCGAGGAGCGGGCGCGCACGCTGGGGCTCAACACCTTGTTCGTGCTGACGACCCGGACCGCACACTGGTTCCGTGAGCGCGGTTTCTCGCCCAGTGGCGTGGAACGGCTGCCGGCGGCGCGAGCATCGCTGTACAACTACCAGCGAAATTCGAAGATCTTCGAGAAGCCGCTCTGATGCCATCGCGGGTCAAGTCCGCTCCCACGGTGTACCCGGGCTGGCACACGTGGGAGCGGGCTTGACCCGCGATGCGATGGCAAAGAAAAACGCCGCCCCTGAGGGCGGCGTTTTCGTTTACACGGTGTGCAGATACCAGTTGTACTCGAGGTCGGAGATCGAGTGCTCGAACTCCTCCAGCTCGCTTTCCTTGCACGCGACGAAGATGTCAATGTACTTCGGATCGATGTACTTGTTGAGGATCTCGCTGTCGTCCAGCTCGCGCAGGGCATCGCGCAGGTTGTTCGGCAGGCTCTGTTCCAGCTGCTCGTACGAGTTGCCTTCGATCGGCTCGCCCGGTTCGACCTTGTTGGTCAGGCCGTGGTGCACGCCGGCCAGTACCGCAGCCATCATCAGGTACGGGTTGGCGTCGGCGCCGGCCACGCGATGTTCGATGCGCACGGCATCCGGCGAGCCGGTCGGCACGCGCAGCGCCACGGTACGGTTGTCCAGGCCCCAGCTCGGTGCGTTCGGCACGTAGAACTGCGCGCCGAAACGGCGGTACGAGTTGACGTTCGGGCAGAGGAACGCCATCGAGGCGGGCAGGGTCTCGAGCACACCGCCGACAGCGTGACGTAGCGCGGCGTTCTGCTCGGGATCCTCGCTGGTGAAGATGTTGTTGCCATCTTTGTCCAGCACGGAGATGTGTACATGCAGGCCGTTGCCTGCCTGGCCCGGGTAGGGCTTGGCCATGAAGGTGGTGTCCATTTCATGGTCGTAGGCGATGTTCTTGATCAGGCGCTTGAGCAGCACCGCATAGTCACAGGCCTTGAGCGGGTCGGCGACGTGGTGCAGGTTGACTTCGAACTGCGCCGGGGCGCTTTCCTTGACGATGGCGTCGGCCGGGATGCCTTGTTCCTTCGCGCCTTCGAGGATGTCCTGCAGGCAGTCGGCGTATTCGTCGAGGTCGTCGATCAGGTACACCTGGGTCGACTGCGGGCGCTTGCCCGAAATCGGCGAGCGTGGCGGCTGCGGGCGGCCGTTCACGTTCTCCTGGTCGATCAGGTAGAACTCCAGCTCGAACGCGGCGCAGATGGTCAGGCCCAGGTCGGTGAACTTGCTCACCACCTGGCGCAGCACTTCACGCGGGTCGGCAAAGAACGGCTCGCCTTCGATCTCGTGCATGGTCATCAGCAGCTGCGCGGTCGGGCGCTTCTGCCAAGGCTCGTTGCAGAGAGTGTCGGGGATTGGGTAGCAGATCCGGTCGGCATCGCCGATGTCCAGGCCCAGGCCTGTGCTTTCGACGGTCGACCCGTTGATATCCAGGGCGAAGAGGGAGGCCGGCAGGTTGATGCCTTTCTCGTAAACCTTGTGGAGGCTGGTGCGCTCTATGCGCTTGCCGCGCACCACACCATTCATATCTGCAATCAGAAGGTCAACGTAGAGAACCTCAGGATGTTCCTTAAGGAACGCGTTCGCTTCGTTAAGCTGAACGGCACGCGGGGGTACCGACATGATGCAACACCTTTGTTGTTAAAAATATCAATCAAGGGGGGCTTGCAACCCCAGTCAATCGGAAAGACCAGGTTAAGTCAAGCCAGCACCCTGATGCCCTTAAATGGCACATCTACGGCAGATTTGCTGCATCTCGGGGCGTGCCATTATCCGCTATTTTCGTCTTGAAGGGTTATCCCGAGCGGGGCGTGTTTTATTTTTTACGGGGGAGTTGTGTAAAAAAATGAACGAGGCTAAGCTCGGCATCAACCCAGAACACAATAATACGAGGGTCACATGGTCCGCCTGTCGAGACCTGTCAGCGCCGCATGCACGGTGCGTTCAGGTACATCTCCCGGTTGCCGTCCGGTCATTGCACGCCTGCTTCGAAGGGGCGCCGCGCTGGCCGCAATAATTGACGGTTCGCTTGAAAAAGCCATGCCTCGTAACGCTTTAGCGCAACACCTCCTTTCCTTCTGCCCTTCGCTTTCTGTCCGGACGCGCGCCCATGGCGTGTATCCATTGTCGTCCTGCGCGAGGGTTTTTGCTTTAGCCATGCACAGCATCCAGAATCAAGGCGCGGGCCTGTCCAGGCCCCTCGGCGCGCTGCGCGCCGACTTTGTCCGACGCCTGGCGTCAGTGGCCGCCGGTTGCCGCCAACCGCGCCACATTACCTCCTGAGGTATTTATGAGTAACAACCTCGACCAGCTCACCGATTGGTTGAAAGAGCACAAGATCACCGAAGTGGAGTGCCTGATCAGTGACCTGACCGGCATCACCCGCGGCAAGATCTCGCCGACCAACAAATTCATCGCCGAAAAGGGCATGCGCCTGCCCGAGAGCGTGCTGCTGCAGACCGTGACCGGCGATTACGTCGACGATGACATCTATTACGAACTGCTCGACCCGGCCGACATCGACATGATCTGCCGCCCCGACGAGAACGCGGTGTTTCTCGTGCCATGGGCCATCGAGCCGACCGCCCAGGTGATCCACGACACCTACGACAAGAAGGGCAACCCGGTCGAACTGTCGCCGCGCAATGTGCTGAAGAAGGTCTTGAAACTCTACGCCGACAAGGGTTGGCAGCCGATCGTCGCGCCCGAGATGGAGTTCTACCTGACCAAGCGTAGCGAAGATCCCGACTTTCCGCTGCAGCCGCCAGTGGGTCGTTCCGGTCGCCCGGAAACGGGGCGGCAGTCGTTCTCCATCGAGGCGGCCAACGAGTTCGACCCGCTGTTCGAGGACGTCTACGACTGGTGTGAGCTGCAGCAGCTGGACCTCGACACGCTGATCCATGAGGACGGCACGGCGCAGATGGAAATCAACTTCCGTCACGGCGACGCGCTGCACCTGGCCGACCAGATCCTGGTGTTCAAGCGCACCATGCGCGAGGCGGCGCTCAAGCACAACGTGGCCGCCACCTTCATGGCCAAGCCGATGACCGGCGAGCCGGGCAGTGCCATGCACCTGCACCAGAGCGTGGTCGATGCCGTCACCGGCAAGAACATCTTCTCCAACGCCGACGGCAGCATGAGCGAGCTGTTCCTCAATCACATCGGCGGCCTGCAGAAGTTCATCCCCGAGGCCCTGCCGCTGTTCGCCCCCAACGTCAACTCGTTCCGCCGCTTCCTGCCGGACACCTCCGCGCCGGTAAACGTCGAGTGGGGCGAAGAGAACCGCACCGTCGGCTTGCGCGTACCGGATGCCGGGCCGCAGAACCGCCGGGTCGAGAACCGCCTGCCGGGCGCCGACGCCAACCCGTACCTGGCCATCGCCGCCAGCCTGCTGTGTGGCTATATCGGCATGGTCGAAGGCATCGAGGCCAGCGCGCCAGTCCAGGGTCGTGGCTACGAGCGCCGAAACCTGCGCCTGCCGCTGACCATCGAGGACGCCCTCGAGCGCATGGAAATCAGCCGCGCGCTGGAGCAGTACCTGGGCAAGAAATTCATCACCGGCTACGTCGCCACCAAGCGTGCCGAGCACGAGAACTTCAAGCGCGTCATCAGCTCCTGGGAGCGAGAGTTCCTGCTGTTTGCTGTGTGATCAACCCTGAGGCCGCCAGGGCGCGGCCACCGGACCATGGAGAAGCACATGAGCGTCAACAACCCGCAAACCCGTGAATGGCAAACCCTGAGCGGCGAGCACCACCTTGCACCTTTCAGCGACTACAAACAGCTGAAGGAAAAGGGGCCGCGCATCATCACCAAGGCGCAGGGTGTGCATTTGTGGGACAGCGAGGGGCACAAGATCCTCGACGGCATGGCCGGCCTGTGGTGCGTGGCGGTCGGCTATGGCCGCGAAGAGCTGGTGCAGGCGGCAGAAAAACAGATGCGCGAACTGCCGTACTACAACCTGTTCTTCCAGACCGCCCACCCGCCGGCGCTGGAGCTGGCCAAGGCGATCACCGACGTGGCGCCCAAGGGCATGACCCATGTGTTCTTCACCGGCTCCGGTTCCGAGGGCAACGACACCGTGCTGCGCATGGTTCGCCACTACTGGGCGCTGAAGGGCAAGCCGCACAAGCAGACCATCATCGGCCGCATCAACGGCTACCACGGCTCCACCTTTGCGGGTGCGTGCCTGGGTGGCATGAGTGGCATGCACGAGCAGGGCGGCCTGCCGATCCCGGGCATCGTGCATATCCCGCAACCGTACTGGTTCGGTGAGGGGGGCGACATGACCCCGGACGAATTCGGCGTGTGGGCGGCCGAGCAGCTGGAGAAGAAGATTCTCGAAGTCGGCGAGGACAACGTCGCAGCCTTCATCGCCGAGCCGATCCAGGGTGCGGGCGGGGTGATCATTCCGCCGGAGACCTACTGGCCGAAGATCAAGGAGATCCTCGCCAAGTACGACATCCTGTTCGTCGCCGACGAAGTGATCTGCGGTTTCGGCCGTACCGGCGAGTGGTTCGGCTCCGACTACTACGACCTTGCCCCCGACCTGATGACCATCGCCAAGGGCCTGACCTCCGGTTACATCCCCATGGGCGGTGTGATCGTGCGTGACAAAGTGGCCAAGGTGATCAGCGAAGGTGGTGACTTCAACCACGGCTTCACCTACTCCGGCCACCCTGTGGCGGCAGCGGTGGGCCTGGAAAACCTGCGCATCCTGCGCGACGAGAAGATTGTCGAGCGTGCCCGCAACGAAACGGCACCGTATTTGCAAAAACGACTGCGTGAGCTGCAGGACCACCCACTGGTGGGCGAGGTGCGCGGCCTGGGCCTGCTCGGCGCGATCGAGTTGGTCAAGGACAAGGCCACCCGTAGCCGCTATGAGGGCAGGGGCGTCGGCATGATCTGCCGCACCCATTGCTTCGAGAACGGCCTGGTGATGCGCGCGGTGGGCGACACCATGATCATTGCGCCGCCGCTGGTGATCAGCCGCGAAGAGATCGACGAACTGGTGGAAAAGGCGCGCAAGTGCCTGGATCTGACCTACGAGGCGGTCAAATGACAGTCTGCTAGGCTGGCGAGGTGACATTAATGTCGTTGCAAGGCCCTGCTTCTGTTGAAACAGCGCCTTGTAACTTGCCAGACTAACGGCTGTTTAGTCGCCCAACGCGCGTCCCGTGGTACCTGGCTGCTGAACAGATGGCTTGATAATAAATTCTGGAGCATTACGCATGAAGAAATTGGGCAAGACGCTGCTGGCCGCCGCCCTGATGGGTGCCATGGCCACCGCTGTTCAGGCTGACGACAAGGTGCTGCACGTCTACAACTGGTCGGACTATATCGCCCCGGACACCGTGGCCAACTTCGAGAAAGAGACCGGCATCAAGGTCGTCTACGACGTCTTCGACAGCAACGAGACCCTTGAAGCCAAGCTGCTGGCGGGCAAGTCGGGTTACGACATCGTCGTGCCGTCCAACAACTTCCTGGCCAAGCAGATCAAGGCCGGCGTCTACCAGGAGCTGGACCGCTCCAAGCTGCCGAGCTGGAAAAACCTCGACCCGGCCCTGCTCAAGGCGGTCGGCGATGCCAGCGACCCGGGCAACAAGTTCGCCTTCCCCTACATGTGGGGCTCCATCGGCATCGGCTACAACCCGGAGAAGGTCAAGGCCGCGCTGGGCATCGACAAGATCGACTCGTGGGACGTGGTGTTCAAGCCAGAGAACATCGCCAAGCTCAAGAGCTGCGGCGTGAGTTTCCTCGATGCGCCGACAGAGATGATCCCGGCCGCGCTGCACTACCTGGGCAAACCGAGCGACAGCACCAAGAAGGAAGACCTGAAGGCGGCCGAGGACCTGTTCCTGAAAATCCGCCCTTCGATCACCTACTTCCACTCTTCCAAGTACATCTCGGACCTGGCCAACGGCAACATCTGCGTGGCCGTGGGCTACTCGGGTGACCTGGAGCAGTCCAAGGCACGTGCCCACGAGGCCGGCGACAAGGTCAAGCTGAGCTATGTCATTCCGAAGGAAGGTGCCGGCACCTTCTACGACATGGTCGCGATTCCGAAAGATGCCGAGAACGTCGACGCCGCCTACAAGTTCATGGAATACCTGCTACAGCCTAAAGTCATGGCCGGTATTACCAACGCCGTGCGTTTCCCGAACGGTAACAAGGCAGCCACCGAGTTCGTGGACAAGGACATTACCAGCGATCCGGCGATCTACCCTTCCGAGGAAGTGAAAGCGCAGCTCTACGCGATCAAGGCGCCAGATAAGACCGCCCAGCGCGAGATCACCCGCAGCTGGACCAAGATCAAGTCGGGCAAGTAAGCCCGATGCGGCAACCTCTGGGCCGGGCTTTTCCGGCCCAGAGGCCAGTAAAGGCAAATAAGTTTGCGGCATCCACGCCGTGAAGGTAAGTTGCGCGCCGGTTTTGCGTGTGCGGCCGAGGTTTACTGCCCGCAAAGGCACTGATTGTGAGGACCACCCACTTGTCTATTTCTGTTTTTCGCCAGGCCTTGATGGCCGGAGCGGGTCTGACGCTGGCTTGCAGCGTCCAAGCGGCGCCCACAGTGCACATCTACAACTGGTCCGACTATGTCGGCCCCACCACGCTCGCCGATTTCCAGAAGGAAACCGGGATCGAGCCCAAATACGACGTCTTCGACAGCAACGAGACGCTGGAAGGCAAGCTGCTGGCCGGGCGCACCGGCTATGACGTGGTCGTGCCGTCCAACCATTTCCTCGGCAAGCAGATCAAGGCGGGCGCGTTCCAGAAGCTCGACCGCGACCTGCTGCCCAACTATGCGAACCTCGACCCGGCGCTGATGAAGCGCCTGGAGAAGAACGACCCGGGCAACCAGTACGCCGTCCCCTACCTGTGGGGCACCAATGGCATCGGCTACAACGTCGAGAAGGTCAAGGCGGCGCTGGGCACCGACAAGATCGATTCCTGGGCGGTGCTGTTCGAGCCTGAGAACATGAAGAAACTCAGCAAGTGCGGCGTGGCCTTCCTCGACTCCGCCGACGAGATGCTGCCGGCGGTGCTCAACTACATGGGCCGCGACCCCAACAGCAGCAACCCCAAGGACTACGCCGATGCAGAGAAGAAACTGCTGGCCGTGCGTCCCTACGTGACTTACTTCCATTCTTCGAAATACATCACCGATCTCGCCAACGGCGATATCTGCGTGGCCGCCGGTTTCTCCGGCGACGTGTTCCAGGCCAAGGCCCGCGCTGAAGAGGCGAAGAAGGGCGTGAAGCTGGCCTACGCCATCCCCAAGGAAGGCGGCAACCTCTGGTTCGATGTGCTGGCGATTCCCAAGGACGCCAGCAACGTCAAGGAGGCCCATGCCTTCATCAATTATTTGCTGAAACCTGAGGTTATCGCCCAGGTCAGTGATTACGTCGGTTACGCCAACCCGAACCCCAAGGCTGGCGACCTGATGGACCAGGCCGTGAGGACTGACGCCGCGGTTTACCCACCGCAGGAAGTGCTGGACAAGATGTTCGTCAACGCCGAGTTGCCACCCAAGGTGCAACGTTTGATGACCCGCAGCTGGACCAAGGTCAAGTCGGGCAAGTAACAATCCAGGCCCGCCAGCGCAGCGGCGGGCACACAAATCTTGTTGGGAGTTTCACTCATGGCAGTTGCCTCCGGTGCCTATAAGAAAGCCCTCGAGGGTGGCCAGCAACCCAAGCAGGTGCTGGTCAAGATCGACCGGGTCACGAAAAAGTTCGACGAAACGGTAGCCGTGGACGATGTGTCCCTGGAAATCCGCAAGGGCGAGATCTTCGCCCTACTGGGCGGCTCCGGTTCCGGCAAGTCCACCTTGCTGCGCATGCTGGCCGGTTTCGAGCGTCCGACCGAAGGGCGGATCTTCCTCGATGGCGTCGACATCACCGACATGCCGCCCTACGAGCGGCCGATCAACATGATGTTCCAGTCCTACGCGCTGTTCCCGCACATGACCGTGGCGCAGAAC
This sequence comes from Pseudomonas sp. TE6288, assembly GCF_054062095.1. Lineage (NCBI taxonomy): Bacteria > Pseudomonadati > Pseudomonadota > Gammaproteobacteria > Pseudomonadales > Pseudomonadaceae > Pseudomonas > Pseudomonas sp. TE6288. Next base: position 16,074 of record NZ_JBSSEW010000002.1, on the reverse strand, counting down.
ATCGCCTTCGGCCTGCAGCAGGACAAGATGCCCAAGGCCGAGATCGACGCCCGCGTGGCCGAGATGCTCAAGCTGGTGCACATGACCCAGTACGCCAAGCGCAAGCCGCACCAGCTCTCCGGTGGCCAGCGCCAGCGCGTCGCTTTGGCACGCTCGCTGGCCAAGCGCCCCAAGTTGCTGCTGCTCGATGAGCCGATGGGCGCGCTGGACAAGAAACTGCGCTCGCAGATGCAACTGGAACTGGTGGAGATCATCGAGCGCGTGGGCGTGACCTGCGTGATGGTGACCCACGACCAGGAAGAGGCCATGACCATGGCCCAGCGCATCGCCATCATGCACCTGGGCTGGATCGCCCAGATCGGCAGCCCGATCGATATCTATGAAACCCCGACCAGCCGCCTGGTTTGCGAGTTCATCGGCAACGTCAACCTGTTTGAAGGCGAAGTGGTCGACGATGCCGAAGGCCATGCGGTCATCGCCAGCCCGGAGCTGGAGCGCAAGATCTACGTCGGTCACGGTGTCACCACCTCGGTCGAGGACAAGCACATCACCTACGCCCTGCGGCCGGAAAAGCTGCTGGTCACCACCGAGCAGCCGACCTGCGAGCACAACTGGTCGCGCGGCAAGGTCCACGACATCGCCTACCTCGGCGGCCACTCGGTGTTCTACGTCGAGCTGCCCAGCGGCAAGATCGTCCAGTCGTTCGTCGCCAACGCCGAGCGCCAGGGCACCCGCCCGACCTGGGACGACGAAGTCTACGTGTGGTGGGAAGACGACAGCGGCGTGGTACTGCGGTCATGAAAATCCGCAAGCTCAAGCGAGCATTCCAGCGCCTTGTCCCGGAGGGGCGGCACCTGGTGATCGGCGTGCCGTTCATCTGGCTGTTCCTGTTCTTCATGCTGCCGTTCTTCATTGTCCTGAAGATCAGCTTTGCCGAAGCCGATGTGGCCATCCCGCCGTACACCGAGATCTACACCTACCTGGAAGGCAAGGTCCAGCTGGTGCTGAACCTGGCCAACTATGGCCTGCTGACCGAGGACGAGCTGTACATCGCGGCCTACCTCGGCTCGCTCAAGGTGGCCTTCTTCAGCACCTTGCTCTGCCTGCTGATCGGCTACCCGATGGCCTATGCCATCTCCAAGGCCAGGAAAGAGTCGCAGACCGTCCTGCTGCTGCTGATCATGATGCCGACCTGGACTGCGATCCTGATCCGCGTCTACGCCTGGATGGGCATTCTCAGCAACAACGGCCTGCTCAACAGCTTCCTGCTGTGGCTGGGGCTGATCGACCAACCGCTGCAGATCCTCAACACCAACCTGGCGGTGTATATCGGCGTGGTCTATTCGTACCTGCCGTTCATGATCCTGCCGCTGTACGCCAACCTGGTGAAGCACGACGAAAGCCTGCTGGAAGCTGCATCCGACCTTGGCTCGAGCACCTTCAACAGCTTCTGGAAGATCACCGTGCCGCTGTCGAAGAACGGCATCATCGCCGGCTGCATGCTGGTGTTCATCCCGGTGGTGGGCGAGTTCGTGATTCCTGAACTGCTCGGCGGCCCGGAAACCCTGATGATCGGTAAAGTGCTGTGGCAAGAGTTCTTCAATAACCGTGACTGGCCGGTGGCATCGGCGCTGGCGGTAGTGATGCTGGCGATCCTGATCGTACCGATCCTGCTGTTCAACCGCAGCCAGGCCAAAGAGATGGAGGGCCGCGCATGAAACGCTTCAGTTTCTCCAAGCTGATGCTGGTGCTCGGCTTGCTGTTCATCTACCTGCCGATGCTGATCCTGGTGATCTACTCGTTCAACGCCTCCAAGCTGGTAACGGTATGGGGCGGCTGGTCGGTGAAGTGGTACGTCGGCCTGCTCGACAATACCCAGCTGATGGGTTCGGTGATGCGCTCGCTGGAGATCGCCTGCTACACGGCGGTCGCCGCGGTGGCGCTGGGCACCCTGGCGGCCTTCGTGCTGACCCGGGTCACCCGCTTCAAGGGCCGTACCCTGTTCGGTGGCCTGGTCACCGCGCCACTGGTGATGCCCGAGGTGATCACCGGTCTGTCGCTGTTGCTGCTGTTCGTGGCCATGGCGCAGATGATCGGCTGGCCGCAGGAGCGCGGCATCGTCACCATCTGGATCGCCCACACCACGTTCTGCGCAGCCTACGTGGCGGTGGTGGTGTCGGCGCGCCTGCGCGAGTTGGACCTGTCCATCGAGGAGGCGGCCATGGACCTGGGCGCCAAGCCGTGGAAGGTGTTCTTCCTGATCACCATCCCGATGATCGCACCGTCGCTGGCGGCGGGCGGCATGATGTCGTTCGCCCTGTCGCTGGATGACCTGGTGCTGGCCAGCTTCGTCTCCGGCCCTGGCTCGACCACCCTGCCGATGGAAGTGTTCTCGGCCGTGCGCCTGGGCGTGAAGCCGGAGATCAACGCCGTGGCCAGCCTGATCCTGCTGTCGGTGTCGCTGGTGACTTTCATGGTCTGGTACTTCAGCCGCCAGGCCGAGGAGCGTCGTCGTCGGGCGATCCAGCAGGCCATCGAGGAGGGCGCCGCGGCGAACGTCTCGCAGCCGCAGGTCCGTCGTCCGGCCCAGGCCACCGCGCAGGCCTGAACCGACGCATCGCGAGGCAAACCTGCCCCCACGAGACCTCCACGGGACTCGTGGAAGCAGGTTTGCCCCGCGTTCTTTTCAGCTCTGATCCGGCCAGTACCAGGCCGGCTCATCGAGCATTCCCTGCCCGACGACCCCGGTCTGTCCCAGGGTTTTCTCCAAGTGGATCGAGTTGCAGTCCGCGTCCTCTTCCAGTGCCGCCACCAAGCGTGGAGCGTGCGACACCACCCACACCTGACACTGGCGCGCCGCGCGGCGAATCAACCGTGACAGCGCCGGCAACAGGTCCGGGTGCAGGCTGGTTTCCGGCTCGTTGAGCACCATCATGCTCGGCGGGCGAGGGGTAAGCAGGGCGGCCACCAGCAGCAGGTAGCGCAACGTGCCGTCGGACAGTTCCGCGGCGCTCAGCGGGCGCAACAGCCCGGCCTGGTGCAAGCGCAGGGCGAACATTCCGCCGGCTTGGGCATCGACCGTGAGGCGTGCGCCGGGAAATGCATCGCTCACCGCATTCTGCAGCGCCTGCAGGTCGCCTATCTCATCGATGGTCTGCAACGCTGCGGCGAGGTCGCGGCCGTCGTGATGCAGCACCGGGGTGCGGGTGCCCAGCCGTGACTGGCGGGCAGGCGCCTCGGCGTCGGTCCTGAAGTGGTCGTAGAACCGCCAACTGCGGATCTGTTCGCGCAGGTGCAGCACCTCGGGTGAGCCCTGCAGGCTGCCGACCTGGTCGAACAGGCTGTCGAACTCGGTCATGTGCTGGTGCAGCACCTGCCATTGGCGCCCGTCGCGGGCCTTGACCATCGCCGCGTTGCGCTGCACCAGCTGGCTGGCGGGGCGGCACAGGGGCCCGGCCCAGATGGTTTCAAGCTTTATTTGCGGGTCGAGGGCGAACTTGGACCGGCTGGGTTCGGGCAGGCCGAGGCTGATGGCGTAGCCGAAGTCTGCGCCGGCAAAGCCCATCTTCAAGCGTTTGACATGCTGGCGCGGCCCGCCCTCTACCGGCACTTCGCCGCTGAGCATGCGGCGGGTGAGCTTCTCTGGGCCGGCCCAGAAGGTGGACTCCAGCCCGCCTTCGGCGGCCAGCGCATTGACCACCCCGCCGTGCGCGGTCTCCGCGAGCAGACGCAAGGCCTTGTACAGGTTGGACTTGCCACTGCCATTGGCACCGGTAATCACGTTCAGCCGGCCCAGCGGCAGCACCAGCTGGTTGATCGAGCGGTAGTTGGCAATGGCCAGGGTGGTGAGCATAGGCGGCATCCTTGAGCGGTCGGAACGCAGTATCGCCGATACCGCCTCGCTTTGTTGAACCCTGGCCGATGCCGTTTGTCGATCCCTGATCTACGCTTTCAAACGCATCCCTTTCACCTGAGAGAAGCAAGGAGCCTGCATGACGCTAGAGCGTGTGCCGCTGGTCGTTTGCCTGGGGTTGCTGTCCCTGCTTTCAGGATGTGGCAAGGAGGAGGTCGGCCAGGTGCTGCCCCGGGTCGCGGTGCAGCAGGTGCAGCCCACCGACTTTGCTGCCCGGGTCACCCTGACCGGTGACGTGCAGGCGCGGGTGCAGACCGACTTGTCGTTCCGCGTGGGCGGCAAGATCATTGCGCGCAGCGTCGATGTCGGTGACCACGTGAAGGCCAATCAGGTACTGGCGCGCCTGGACCCCAAGGATCTGCAGAACAACGTCGATTCGGCCAAGGCCGAGGTGTTCGCCGAACAGGCCCGGGTTACCCAGACCAGCGCCGCGTTCGTGCGCCAGCAGAAACTCTTGCCCAAGGGCTACACCAGCCAGAGCGAGTACGACTCCGCTGAAGCCGCGTTGCGCAGCAGCCAGAGCGCGCTCAAGGCCGCCCAGGCGCAACTGGCCAACGCCAACGAGCAGCTGAGCTACACGGCATTGGTGTCCGAGGCCGACGGCGTGATCACTGCGCGCCAGGCCGAAGTCGGCCAAGTGGTGCAGGCGACCATGCCGATCTTCAGCCTGGCGGTCGATGGCGACCGTGACGCGGTGTTCAATGTCTATGAGTCGCTGCTGGTGGCACCCAGCGGTGACAAGGGTGTGACGGTCAGCCTGATCGACAACCCCGCCATCACCGCCCAAGGCCACGTGCGCGAGATCACCCCGACGGTCTCTGCGCAAAGCGGCACGGTGCAGGTCAAGGTTGCCCTGCGCGACGTGCCCAAGGGCATGGCCCTGGGTGCGCCGGTGACGGCGTCGGCCAGTGCCCATGGCAAACCGAGCGTCGAGCTGCCCTGGTCAGCCCTGACCAAGGCGCTGAACGAGCCCGCCGTGTGGGTGGTCGGCGAGGGTGACAAGGCGCAACTGCGCAAGGTCCAGGTGGCGCGCTACCTGACCGGAAAAGTGGTGATCAGCGAGGGCCTGGAGGCCGGTGAGGTGGTGGTGGTCAGTGGTGGCCAGCTGTTGAACCCAGGTATTCAGGTCGAGAAGGTCGATGCCAGAAACGGGGGAGTCGCGCCATGAGGCCGTTGCTGCCGATAGTGTCTGCCTGCCTGTTGCTGGCTGCCTGTGGTGGAGAGGAAGCCCAGCCCGAACCCGTGCGACCGGTGTTGTCGACCGTGGTCGAGCCCCAGGTGCAAGCGCAGCTTGGGCGCTTTGCCGGCAACATCCAGGCGCGCTTCGAGAGCACCTTGGGTTTCCGCGTGTCTGGTCGTATCGCCAGGCGCTGGCTGGATGTCGGGGCCCAGGTCAGGCCGGGCGATACCTTGGCCACCCTCGATCCGACCGACCAGCAGAACCAGCTGCGTGCCGCCGAAGGCGACCTCGCGCGGGTGCAGGCGCAGTGGATCAATGCCCAGGCCGATGCCCGTCGCCAGCAACAGCTGTATGACCGCGGAGTCGGCGCCCAAGCCCAGCTGGACATCGCCCAGACCAACCTGAAGACTACCGGCGCGTCGCTGGCGCAGGCGCGTTCGGCAGTCAGCCAGGCCCGCGACCAGCTCGATTACAGCACCCTGCGTAGCGACCATGCCGCGGTGATCACGGCCTGGCAGGCCGAGGCCGGGCAGACTGTCAGCGCCGGCCAGGCCGTAGTCACCCTGGCGCGCCCGGACGTGAAGGAAGCGGTGATCGACCTGCCGATAGCCTTGGCCGAACAACTGAGCCGCGACCTCACCTTCACCGTCGCCTCGCAGCTCGACACCAGCATCAACACTACTGCCACCTTGCGCGAGCTGGAGCCCCAGGCTGATGCCACCACCCGTACCCGCCGCGCCCGCCTGACCCTGGCCAGCACCCCGGAGGCTTTCCACCTGGGGACCGCGATCAGCGTCACCCTGACCTCGGCGCTGACGCCGCGCAGCCAGTTGCCGCGTTCCGCGTTGCTCGAGCGCGATGGCAAGACCCAGGTCTGGGTGGTCGACCCGCAGGGCAAGACCGTGGCCACCCGTGACGTCACTCTGGCGGAGCGTGGCCCTGACAGCATCATCCTGTCCTCCGGTGTGCAACCCGGCGAGCGCGTCGTCACCGCCGGCGTGAACAGCCTCAAGCCTGGCCAGAAGGTCATCTTCGACGAGGACGCACGATGAAAGGAAGCTTCAACCTCTCCGAATGGGCGCTCAAGCACCAGTCCTTCGTCTGGTACCTGATGTTCGTCGGCCTGCTGATGGGGATTTTTTCCTACTTCAACCTGGGTCGAGAGGAGGATCCGTCCTTCACCATCAAGACCATGGTGATCCAGACCCGCTGGCCCGGCGCGACCCAGGACGAGACGCTGTACCAGATCACCGACCGGATCGAAAAGAAACTCGAGGAGCTCGATTCGCTCGACTACGTGAAAAGTTATACCCGCCCCGGTGAATCGACGGTCTACGTGTACCTGCGCGACACCACCAAGGCCAAGGACATTCCAGACATCTGGTACCAGGTGCGCAAGAAGATCCAGGACATCCGCGGCCAGTTCCCCCAGGGTGTACAGGGCCCGGGCTTCAACGACGAGTTCGGCGACGTGTTCGGCTCGATCTACGCTTTCACCTCCGATGGCCTGAACCTGCGTCAGCTGCGCGACTATGTGGAGCAGGCCCGCGCCGAGGTGCGCGAGGTGCACAACATTGGCAAGATCGAGCTGATCGGCACCCAGGACGAAGTGCTCTACCTGAACTTCTCCACCCGCAAGCTGGCAGCCCTGGGCATCGACCAGCGGCAGGTCATGGAGGCGCTGAAATCGCAGAACGCGGTGACCCCGGCGGGGGTGATCGAAGCCGGCCCCGAGCGGATTTCGGTGCGCACCACCGGGCAGTTTGCCTCGGAGAAGGACCTGGAGACGGTCAACCTGCGCATCAACGACCGCTTCTTCCGCCTGGCCGATATCGCCGACATCGAGCGTGGCTATGTCGACCCACCGTCGCCGATCTTCCGCTACAACGGCCAGCCGGCCATCGGCCTGGCCATCGGCATGAAGGCCGGCGGCAACATCGAGGTGTTCGGCGCGGCGCTGAAGAAGAAGATGGACAGCATCGTCAGCGAGCTGCCGGTCGGGGTCGGCGTGCACACCGTGTCCGACCAGGCGGTGGTGGTCAAGCAGGCGGTTGGCGGCTTCACCAGTGCCTTGTTCGAAGCCGTGGTGATCGTGCTGGTGGTGAGCTTCGTCAGCCTGGGCGTGCGTGCCGGGCTGGTGGTGGCCTGCTCGATCCCGCTGGTGCTGGCCATGGTGTTCGTGTTCATGGAGTACAGCGATATCACCATGCAACGGATATCGCTGGGTGCGCTGATCATTGCCCTGGGGCTGCTGGTGGACGATGCGATGATCACCGTGGAGGTGATGGTCACGCGCCTGGAAATGGGCGAGACGAAAGAGCAGGCGGCGACTTTCGCCTACACCTCGACGGCCTTCCCCATGCTTACCGGCACCCTGGTGACCGTGGCCGGTTTCGTGCCGATCGGCCTCAATGCCAGCTCGGCCGGTGAATATACCTATACCTTGTTCGCGGTGATCGCCGTGGCGCTGCTGGTGTCGTGGGTGGTGGCGGTGTTCTTCGCCCCGGTGCTGGGGGTGCATATCCTCAGCAGCGAAAAGCTCAAGCCCCACGAGGCCGAACCCGGGCGAGTGGGCCGGGCATTCGAACATGGCCTGCTGTGGTGCATGCGCCACCGCTGGGTGACGGTGATCGGCACCATCGTGCTGTTCGCACTGTCGGTGGTGGGCATGCGCTTCGTGCAGAACCAGTTCTTCCCATCCTCGGACCGCCCGGAGATCCTGGTCGATCTCGACCTGCCGCAGAACGCCTCGATCGAGGAAACGCGCAAGGTGGTGGATCGCCTGGAGGCGAAGATCAAGGACGACCCCGACCTGGTGCGCTGGAGCACTTACATCGGCCAGGGCGCGATCCGCTTCTACCTGCCCCTCGACCAGCAACTGCAGAATCCCTATTACGCCCAGCTGGTGATCGTCAGCAAGGGCTTCGAAGAGCGCCAGGGCATGATCGAGCGCCTGCAGAAACTGCTGCGCGAGGACTTCGTCGGCATCGGCAGCAACGTGCAGTCGCTGGAGATGGGCCCACCGGTGGGCCGGCCGATCCAGTACCGGGTCAGCGGCAAGGACATCGACCAGGTGCGCCGCTATGCCATCGAACTGGCCACGGTGCTCGATGGCAACGAACATATCGGCGACATGATGTACGACTGGAACGAGCCCGGTAAGGTGCTGCGCATCGAGATCGCCCAGGACAAGGCACGCCAGCTGGGGCTGTCGTCCGAAGACGTGGCCAATGTGATGAACAGCATCGTCAGCGGCGTGCCGGTCACCCAGGTCAACGACAACATCTACCTGGTCGACGTCATTGCCCGCGCCGAGGACAGCGAGCGGGGCTCGCCCGACACCCTGCAGAACCTGCAGATCGTCAGCCCCAGCGGTGTATCCATTCCCCTGCTGGCGTTCGCCACCGTGCGCTACGAGCTGGAGCAGCCATTGGTGTGGCGGCGCGACCGCAAGCCGACCATCACCATCAAGGCCTCGGTGGTCGGCGATATCCAGCCGACCAACCTGGTGGCGCAGCTCAAGCCGAAGATCGACGAGTTCGCCGGCAAGCTGCCGCCCGGCTACGGCGTGGCCACCGGCGGTACGGTGGAGGAGAGCGGCAAGGCCCAGGGGCCGATCGCCGACGTAATTCCGTTGATGCTGTTCCTCATGGCGACCTTCCTGATGATCCAGCTGCACAGCGTGCAGAAGCTGTTCCTGGTGGTCAGCGTCGCGCCGCTGGGTCTGATCGGCGTGGTCCTGGCCCTGGTACCCACGGGCACGCCCATGGGCTTCGTGGCGATCCTCGGCATCCTCGCCCTGGCCGGGATCATCATCCGCAACTCGGTGATCCTGGTGACCCAGATCGACGAATTCGAGGAGCAGGGCTACACCCCCTGGGACGCGGTGGTGGAGGCGACCAACCACCGCCGCCGGCCGATCCTGCTGACGGCGGCGGCGGCGAGCCTGGGCATGATCCCGATTGCCCGGGAAGTGTTCTGGGGGCCGATGGCCTATGCCATGATCGGCGGCATCATCAGCGCAACGCTGCTGACGCTGTTGTTCCTGCCGGCGCTGTACGTGGCCTGGTACAAGATCCGCGAGCCGGAAAAGACTTCCTGAGAACCACGCGCACCCTGTGGGAGCTGGCTTGCCAGCGATAGCGTCGTCAGCCTCACCGACGCTATCGCTGGCAAGCCAGCTTCCACAGGGTTCAGTGTTCGCGCTAATGGTTATATAAACATTCTTAAACAGTATTTTTAAGAATATCCGCGCCTCACTAGTATTGCCCTCAAGCCAGGCGCAAATCCCCTTCAAAACCTCTGCCCGGCTCCCTTACTCACAGGAGAACGAGCATGAGTGCATCTCTGCGCAGCATCGACGGTCAGGACGAAGCCACCATTCTGCGTGAAATCCAGAGTGCCCTGCGCGACCTGCGCTTTGGCGCGGTGGAGATCACCGTGCACAACGCCCAGGTGGTGCAGATCGAACGCAAGGAGAAGTTCCGCCTGCAGCAGCCCGGTAACAAGACCGGCTGACACCGCACCCCTTCAAAACTAGAAAAATGCCAATCGGGAGCTTCACCATGTCCATCCGCCGTTATGCGCTTGCCGCCCTGGCCAGTGCCGTTTTTGCCGGTTCCGCGATCGCCAAGGACTACGAATTGCTGAACGTGTCCTATGACCCGACCCGCGAGTTGTACCAGCAGTACAACGCCGAGTTCATCAAGCATTGGCAAGCCGCCAACCCCGGCGACAAGGTGAAGATCCAGCAGTCCCACGGTGGTTCGGGCAAGCAGGGCCGCGCGGTCATTGACGGCCTGCGCGCCGACGTGGTGACCCTGGCCCTGGCCGGCGATATCGACGAGATCGCCAAGCTTGGCAAGACCCTGCCGGAGGACTGGCAGAAGCGCCTGCCGGACGCCAGCACGCCGTACACCTCGACCATCGTGTTCCTGGTACGCAAGGGCAACCCGAAAGGCATCAAGGACTGGGGCGACCTGATCAAGAAAGACGTCTCGGTGATTACGCCCAATCCAAAGACCTCCGGCGGCGCCCGCTGGAACTTCCTCGCCGCCTGGGCCTATGGCCTGAAGACCGGCGGCAGCGAAGACAAGGCCAAGGCCTACGTGCAGGAGCTGTTCAAGCACGTGCCGGTGCTCGATACCGGCGCCCGCGGCTCGACCATCACCTTCGTCAACAACGGGCAGGGCGATGTGCTGCTGGCGTGGGAAAACGAAGCCTTCCTGGCGCTGAAGGAAGACGGTGGCGCCGACAAGTTCGAGATTGTCGTGCCTTCGCTGTCAATCTTGGCCGAGCCGCCGGTGGCGGTGATCGACAAGAACGCCGAGAAGAAGGGCAACGAGAAGATCGCCGAGGAGTATCTCAAGCATCTGTACAGCCCGGCTGGCCAGAAGATCGCTGCACAAAACTTCTACCGTCCGCGTGACGCGAAGGTCGCCGCCGAATTCGGCAAGCAGTTCCCGAAACTGGACCTGGTGACCATCGACAAGGACTTCGGTGGCTGGAAGACTGCGCAGCCGAAGTTCTTCAACGATGGCGGTGTGTTCGACCAGATTTATCAGGCACAGTGATCGGCAATGAACAAGCGGGGCCGCTTCGCGCCCCTTTCGCCGGCAAGCCGGCTCCCACAGGAAGCGGGAATGCACCGCCACTGTGGGAGCTGGCTTGCCAGCGAAAGGGCTGCGCAGCAGCTCCACAAACAAAACCCTTCAGTAGCCTGCACCGGCCCGGGATGACTCCCGGGCTTCGTGCGTTCAACCAGGGACCTTTATGTCACGTCGCATTTCCCCCGTCATACCCGGCTTCGGGCTGACACTGGGCTACACCTTGGTGTACCTCAGCCTGATCGTGCTGATACCGCTGGCGGCCATGTTCATCCATGCCTCGCAGCTCACCTGGGAGCAGTTCTGGAACATCGTCAGCGCGCCGCGGGTCATCGCCGCGCTGAAGCTGAGTTTCGGCACTGCCCTGTTCGCCGCCATCATCAACGGCGTGATCGGCACCCTGCTGGCCTGGGTGCTGGTGCGCTACACCTTCCCCGGGCGCAAGGTCATCGATGCGATGATCGACCTGCCGTTCGCCCTGCCCACCGCCGTGGCCGGCATCGCCTTGACCGCCTTGTACGCCCCTGCGGGCTGGGTCGGCCAGTTCGCCACGGATCTTGGTTTCAAGATCGCCTACACCCCACTGGGCATTACCCTGGCGCTGACGTTCGTCACCCTGCCGTTCGTGGTGCGCACGGTGCAGCCAGTGCTGGCTGACATCCCGCGTGAGGTGGAAGAGGCCGCTGCCTGCCTGGGCGCGAAACCCTTGCAGGTGTTCCGCCATGTGCTGGCGCCCGCTTTGCTGCCTGCCTGGCTGACCGGCTTCGCCCTGGCCTTCGCCCGTGGCGTTGGCGAGTATGGCTCGGTGATCTTCATCGCCGGCAACATGCCGATGAAGACCGAGATCCTGCCGTTGCTGATCATGGTCAAGCTCGACCAGTACGACTACACCGGCGCCACTGCCATCGGCGTATTGATGCTGGTGGTTTCCTTCATCCTGCTGCTGCTGATCAACTTGCTGCAGCGGCGCATCGAAACCCCTTGAAGGAGGCCCGGTAATGTCTTCATCAACCCTTGGCACAACCGCCGCCGCCAACGCCGCCCGGCGTGGCAGTGCCACTTCGCGCCGCGTGCTGATCACCCTGGCCTGGATCGTCTTTGCGCTGTTCCTGGCCCTGCCGCTGGTGATCGTGGTGTCCCAGGCCCTGAAAAACGGCTTCGGCACCTTCTTCGAGGCGATCTTCGAGGCCGACGCCTTGTCGGCGCTCAAGCTCACCCTGCTGGCGGTGGCCATCTCGGTGCCGCTGAACCTGCTGTTCGGGGTCAGCGCCGCCTGGTGCGTGAGCAAGTACAGCTTCCGTGGCAAAAGTATCCTGGTGACTCTGATCGACCTGCCGTTCTCGGTGTCACCGGTGATCGCCGGCCTGGTCTACGTGCTGATGTTCGGCGCCCAGGGCCTGTTCGGCCCGTGGCTGCAGGACCACGACATCCAGATCGTCTTCGCCCTGCCGGGCATCGTCCTGGCGACCATCTTCGTCACCGTGCCGTTCGTGGCCCGCGAGCTGATCCCGCTGATGCAGGAGCAGGGTACCCAGGAAGAGGAGGCCGCGCGCCTGCTCGGGGCCAACGGCTGGCAGATGTTCTGGCACGTGACCCTGCCGAACATCAAGTGGGGCCTGATCTACGGCGTGGTGCTGTGCACCGCACGGGCCATGGGCGAGTTCGGCGCGGTGTCGGTGGTGTCCGGGCATATCCGTGGCGTCACCAACACCTTGCCGCTGCACGTGGAGATCCTCTACAACGAGTACAACCATGTCGCGGCCTTCAGCGTGGCCAGCCTGCTGCTGATCCTGGCGCTCTTCATCCTGCTGCTCAAGCAGTGGAGCGAGAACCGTATTAACCGCCTGCGCCACAGCGCCGCGGAGGAATGATTCATGTCGATCGAAGTTCGTAACGTCAGCAAGCGCTTCAACAGCTTCCAGGCCCTGGACAACATCAACCTGGACATCCACAGCGGCGAGCTGGTTGCCCTGCTTGGCCCGTCGGGCTGCGGCAAGACCACCCTGCTGCGCATTATCGCCGGCCTGGAAACCCCGGATGACGGCAGCATCGTGTTCCATGGTGAAGACGTGTCCGGGCACGACGTGCGTGATCGCAACGTCGGCTTCGTGTTCCAGCACTACGCGCTGTTCCGCCATATGAGCGTGTTCGACAACGTCGCCTTCGGCCTGCGCATGAAACCCAAGGGCGAGCGCCCGAGCGAGAGCAAGATCGCCGAGAAGGTCCACGAGCTGCTGAACATGGTGCAGCTCGACTGGTTGTCCGATCGCTACCCCGAGCAGTTGTCCGGTGGCCAGCGCCAGCGTATCGCCCTGGCTCGTGCCCTGGCGGTGGAGCCCAAGGTATTGCTGCTCGACGAGCCGTTCGGGGCGCTGGATGCCAAGGTGCGCAAGGAGCTGCGCCGCTGGCTGGCGCGGCTGCACGAGGACATCAACCTGACCTCGGTATTCGTTACCCACGACCAGGAAGAGGCCATGGAAGTCGCCGACCGCATCGTGGTGATGAACAAGGGCGTGATCGAGCAGATCGGTTCGCCCGGCGAGGTGTACGAAAAGCCGGCCAACGACTTTGTCTACCACTTCCTTGGTGACTCCAACCGCCTGGCGCTCAGTGAAGGCCACCATGTGCTGTTCCGCCCGCACGAGGTGTCGCTGTCGCGCCATGAGACCGAAGGCCACCATGCCGCCGAGGTCCGCGATATCCGCCCGTTGGGCGCGACCACCCGGGTCACCTTGAAGGTGGAAGGGCAAAGCGAGCTGATCGAGGCCGAGGTGGTCAAGGATCACGACAGCCTGACCGGGTTGGCGCGCGGGGAGACGTTGTTCTTCCGGCCGAAGGTGTGGCAGAAGGTGGCGGATGTCTGAGCTGCAGGCATGAAAGGAAAAGCCCGGGCATGGTCCCGGGTTTTTTTATGTGCTGGCGGATAGTCGGGGCTGCGCTGCAGCCCATCGCCGGCAAGCCGGCTCCCACAGTACAGGGTCTGCTGCAATGACCTGTGAGAGCTGGCTTGCCAGCGATCGAGGGCAAAGCCCTCGCAGCGGATTGATGCCTTGAACGAATATTTTGCATGCTGATAAGGCATCGTTCGCAAGCTGTTCTGCGGCAGGCCGCGAAAGACGCGGGTTGTGGACAGACCATCGAAATAATTATTCCATTTTGGTCTAGTTTTACGTTTAAACATTTCTTTATGAGCTAAGCCCCTAGGCCCGATGATTCAGCCACACACCTGAATCAACACCCCAGGAGTTTCTAGCAATGGGTAATGTCCAGACGGCCGTCAGGGCCTTTGAGCAGCCAGGGCACCCGGCATCGGGCGACCTGGTCGAGCTCGGACGCACGCTACGCCTGCCGCTTGGCCAGTTACGCCTGCAACGCACGCCGCTGAGCGGCCTCAAACGACGCGACAAGCTGGCGTTGGTGCTGGTGGTGCTGGCCCTGCACGGTGCCGTCGCCTACTGGATCAACCAGGCACCGACCCCGGCGTTGCCCATCGTGCCGCCGCAGATTCCGCCCATGACCATCGAGTTCGCCGCGCCCGCGCCGCCAGTCGTCGAGCCGCCGCCGCCAGCCCCGGCAGCGCCTGTGCTCGAACCGCCACCGCCGGTGCTCGACGAGTTGGCTGCCAAGCCCAAACCCAAGCCGAAAGTCGTGCCCAAGCCTGTGGCCAAGCCACAGCCAAAACCGCAGCCGAAACCAGTCGAAGTGCCGCCACCCACGCCTACGTCCGTGGCCGCGCCGGCTCCGCCTTCGCCTGCGCCACCCGCCCCGGCCCCGGTGACGCCAGCCTCGGCCAACGCCGCGTACCTCAAGAACCCGGCGCCGGAATATCCGCAGATGGCCCAGCGCCGTGGCTGGGAGGGCACCGTGCTGCTGCGCGTCGAGGTGCTGCCCAGTGGCAAGCCAGGGCAGATCCAGATCCAGAAAAGCAGTGGTCGCGACGCCCTGGACGCCGCCGCGCTGGCGGCGGTGAAACGCTGGAGCTTCGTCCCGGCCAAGCAGGGCGAGGTGGCCCAGCTGGGTTGGGTCAGCGTACCGATCGATTTCAAGCTTCGTTAACTTGCGAGCGCACACAGGAAGGACTTCATCATGAGCGTGTTGGCATCTCCCCTCGAATCCGTTGAAGGCGCGGTCATCTGGCTGCTGGTCGGCTTCTCCGTCGCCACTTGGGCGCTGGCCCTGGTCAAGGTCGTGCAGTTCGTGCGCCTGAAGAACCAGGACAAGCGCTTCCACCAGCAGTTCTGGGCTGCGTCCAGCCTCGACTCCGCCGCCGAGCCGGCCCACGACCTGCCTGGCCCGGCCGCCCGTGTCGCTCAGGCGGGATTTGCGGCGATTGCGGTCGGTGAGCCTGGCCAGGCCAGTGACCTCAGTCAGGCCATCAACCACCAGGACCGCCTGGAGCGCGCCTTGCGCCAGCAGATCGTCCGTGAGCGTCGTTCGCTGGAAACCGGCCTGGCGGTGGTGGCCAGTATCGGCAGCACTTCGCCCTTCATCGGCCTGTTCGGCACGGTGTGGGGCATCATGGAGGCGCTCAAGGGCATCAGCGCGGCGGGCTCGGCGAGCCTGGAGACCGTGGCCGGGCCCATCGGCGCGGCGTTGGTGGCCACCGGCGTGGGGATCGCCGTCGCGGTGCCAGCGGTACTGGTCTACAACTACTTCCTCCGTCGCCTCAAGCTGACCGCCGCCGACCTCGACGACTTCGCCCACGACTTCTACAGCCTGGCGCAGAAGAGTGCCTTCCGCGTGCTGGTGCACCCGGCGGTGCAGCGCCAGCACACCGGCTTTACCCAACCTGTGAAGGAGGCGTCCTGACATGGCCTTCTCAACCCAGGACAGCGATGAAGTGTTGAGTGAAATCAACGTCACGCCTTTGGTGGACGTCATGCTGGTGCTGTTGGTGGTGTTCATCGTCACCGCGCCGTTGCTGACCAACGCCATCCCGATCAACCTGCCCAAGACCGAGGCCGTGGCCCCGGTGGAGCAGAAGGACCCGCTGGTGGTGAGCATCGACGGCAGCGGCAAGCTGTTCATCAACAAGGACGAGATCCAGCCCGACCTGCTGGAGACCAACCTCAAGGCTGCCAAGGACAAGGACGCCGAGCTGCGTGTGCAGCTGCAGGCCGACGATGGTGTGAACTATGGCGAGGTCGCCCGGGCAATGGCGGCGATCGAGCGTGCCGGGATCAGCAAGCTGGCGGTGATCACCGCGCGCTGACCGGCGATACCTTCTTCAGGCAAGTGCTTAGGGGCCATTTTCCTTGGCAGGGGATGGCCCTTTTTTTAGGTTCTTCACGGAATCCCGGGAAAGACAGAAACAAGAACGCCGGTTTGATGGATGATGTTCGTGCGAGCAAACACATCTACAAACCGGCGTTCTT